>NZ_CP085154.1:1817923-2120910 GCF_022788695.1 Pseudosulfitobacter sp. DSM 107133 | reverse complement strand
CCGCGCGCGTATGATCGGACGGCTGCGTGCCGAAGGCGCGGACATCGATGCACTGTTTGACGACGCGGGCCACGCGCCTGCGCCCCTGACCGAAGAGGAACAACAGGCCGGGGCAACTCCGAGCGAAATCGGCGACCGCTGGAACCTGCCCGACTGGCTGTTGCCGCAATGGCAGGCCGCTTTGGGCGACGCTGCCGAAGCCACCGCCCTGATCGCGCAGGACCGCGCGCCGATCACGCTGCGCGTGAACACCCGTCAGTGTTCTGTTGCCGACGTTGTGTCCGCGCTGGAAAGCGAACAGGTGCTGACCGAGCCCAACAGCCTCAGCCCCACCGGGCTGACCGTCCTGAGCAACCCGCGCCGCGTGCGTCAATCGCAGGCCTATTCCGACGGCTGGATCGAGATGCAGGACGCCGCCAGTCAAGCGGTTGTCGATGCCATTCCCGAGGGTTCCCGTGCGCTGGACTATTGCGCCGGTGGCGGCGGCAAGGCGCTGGCCTTGGCAGCCCGCGGCTTTACGGTCTGGGCACATGACATTGCGCCGGGGCGTATGGCAGATATTCCCGACCGCGCTGAACGCGCTGCAGTGCAGATCCGCGTTGTTGCGCCGGATCAACTGCCCGCGAAAGAGAAATTCGACATTGTCCTGTGTGATGCGCCCTGTTCCGGCAGCGGTGCCTGGCGGCGCAGCCCCGAAGGCAAATGGGCGCTGACACAGGACCGTCTGGACGAATTGAACGCAATTCAGGACGACATTCTGGACACGGCCATGGCGCATATGGCCCAGAATGGCACGCTGGTCTATGTGACCTGTTCGGTGCTGAATTGCGAAAACGAAGACCGGATTGCCGCCTTTCTGGCCCGCCATCCGGAGTGGTCATGCAGCTATCAGCACCGTTGGGACATCAGCGCGGCAGGCGATGGGTTCTTTACCGCGCACTTGACCCAAAGCCAGGCTAAGAATACACAACCCTAAGGAGAGGCGTGACCACCCACTGGTTTTTGCTCCCCGTATCTCGCTGCAATTAATCAGCAGTTAATCCTTTCTGCGCGAAACTCGCAGGAACGATTCGAGAGTAGGGTGAAGTTTTGCAGGGCAGCGTACTGACAAAAGGGCCATTGGGGCGTATTTCTGAACTGGGCGCCCGGCGGCTGCGTTCTTTGACGATGGGGGCTGTGTTGCTGGGGATGATGGGCGCAATGGCGCCTGTCGGGGTGGTGCAGATCGGGCTGGTCACTTTTGCAATGACATTGTTTGTCTTGTCAGGGTTCATGTATGTATTCAACAGCCGCCAGAAACGTCGTCGCGCAATGGCTTTTGCCATAATGTCCGATTTTATCGAAAACGATGCGGCGCTGAGCATGGTCACCGATGGCGACGGGCGCATTCTGTCGATGAATGCGGCAGCACGCGCGCATCACGGCGAAGCCGAGGTTGAAACGCTGGCCGGCCTGCTGCGGGACACATTCGCCAATCCCGGTGGTATTATCTATCGTTTGAAAACCACTGCGGACGCAGAAGGTGCCGCGCATGAGGATATTGCGACACGCAAGAACCACATCCGGCTGGCGGTGCACCTCATGGGCTCGGATACATATTTGTGGCGGATGGAGACCGTGACCGAACGCACGCTCACCAAAGGGCATGATGGGCCGGGCCTGCCGATGGTCATGGTCGGGCGCACGGGGGCCATTCTGTTTATGAACGACGGCGCACGCGCCCTGATCGGCCATCGCGCCAAAACGCTGGATCAGTTGTTCGTGGACGGTGCACCCGTGTCGGGAGAAGTGTCAGAACTGTCCACTCAAAACGGGACGTTGCGGTGTTCGGTGACCGAAGTGGAAAGCGGCGCAGGACGTCGGGCGTTGTATCTGTTACCTATGGCGCAATCGGCCCAGGTGCCCGCTGACAGTTGGGGTGCTTTCGAAACATTGCCGGTGCCGCTGGTACTGATCGCATCCGACGGCCATGTCAAAGCACACAACACATCCGCGGCCACCCTGGTTGGCGAGGCCATGAAAAGCGGCGCGCATGTGACTTCTTTGATGGAAGGTTTGGGGCGCCCGATTGCGGATTGGCTGGCCGAAACACTGGCCGGCCGGGCGGTGCAAAATTCGGAATTTCTGCGTCTGAAACGCGCAGACAAGGAAATGTTCGTGCAGGTCAGCCTGCATCGCGTCACCGAGGATGGCGAGGCGAGTGTTATTGCGGTTTTGACGGATGCGACAGAACTGAAAACGCTGGAAGCGCAATTCGTACAAAGCCAGAAAATGCAAGCGATTGGCCAGTTGGCCGGCGGTGTCGCGCATGATTTCAACAATCTGCTGACAGCCATTTCGGGCCATTGCGATCTGCTGTTGTTGCGCCATGATCAGGGCGATTCGGATTATGGTGATCTGGTGCAAATCAACCAGAACGCAAACCGCGCGGCAGCTTTGGTGGGGCAATTGCTGGCCTTTTCACGCAAACAGACGCTGCGCCCTGAAATGCTCGACATGCGCGATACGCTTTCCGATCTGACGCATCTGTTGAACCGTCTGGTGGGCGAAAAGGTGACGCTGACCCTCAGCCACGACCCGATGTTGCAGGCGATCCGCGCTGACAAACGACAGCTTGAACAGGTTCTGATGAACCTGGTGGTAAACGCACGCGATGCGATGCCCGATGGTGGCGAGATCCGAATTGAGACGGAATGCACCACTCTGACCACACCGATGCAGCGCGACCGGGTGACCGTGCCGGTGGGTAATTACGTCACTGTGCGTGTGGTTGATCAGGGCACCGGAATTGCACCGGATAAGCTGCAAAAGGTGTTCGAACCATTCTTTACAACAAAACGCACTGGCGAGGGCACGGGGCTGGGTTTGTCGACGGCCTACGGCATTGTCAAACAGACCGGCGGTTTTATCTTTGTGGACAGCGTTGAGGGGCAGGGCACATGTTTTTCGCTGCTGTTCCCGGTTTTGGATGGCGCCCCTTTGCCCGTGCAAAAAATGGCGCTGCCCGGCGAGGTTGCAACCCCAAGTCATGGCGATGGAGTCATCTTGCTGGTCGAAGACGAGGCGCCGGTCCGTGCCTTTGCCAGCCGCGCCCTGCGGTTGCGGGGGTACACGGTGCTGGAAGCGGATTGCGCCGAATCCGCATTGAAAACACTGGAAGATTCCGATTTGAACGTCGATCTGTTTGTCACGGATGTCGTAATGCCGGGCAAGGATGGGCCTAGCTGGGTGCGAGAAGCCTTGAAAACGCGACCCGAAGTGCGTGTGGTGTTTGTGTCGGGCTATGCCGAGGACAAGCTGAATGACGATCAGGCAACAATACCGAATTCGGTGTTCCTGCCCAAACCATTTTCACTGGTTGAACTAACGGAAACGGTTCACAAACAGTTGCACTGACTTCGGTCAGGCAATGCTGTTGTAAAGGTCGAATTCATCGGAAAACTTGCGCCGGAACCGTTTTTCAACCTCGGGCGAGAGGTTTAAGGGCATTTCAGGCGACACGTTTTCGCGGGCAAGATTCAGCGATACGTCTAGTCGTGCACATAAGAACGCCTGCAACCGCGGCTGATCTTCATAGCGAAACAGGTGGGTTACACCGACACCGTTTGGCTGCGCTTCGAGAAACTTGAACTGGCTGCCCACATCGGCAAACCCGGGCTTGTTGCCTTTCATATAAGCCAGAACAAAATCATCGAAACTGATCCCGTGGGTCGCATTCGGCTTGCCCGCCATAAACGGTCGCTGACGATAGCGCCACCACGACCCCAGCCAACTGACGGGGTGGCGCATCACAGCCATCAGCTCAAGCTCGGTGTCACACACCTTGAGAAACATCGGCCGCACGAAACGGTTGTAGCGATAGACTGGCGCGTGTTTCAGCATGGGAGGCTCGGATATCGACATGTCCGCGCGCACACGCAACGCGCTTTCATATGCGGTGGTTCCGGTTTTTGGGACTGAAAGGAAGGCCAGACGTTCTTTAAAGAAAACAAGCATTTAAGTGAATGACCTCGCAAATTTCTTTGGAACTTTATACCGTTCACCACTCTTTAACAATTTTTGCCTCAATGTGGGACAGCAAAAATTTGATTGAAATGTTCTCATTTTGTCCGCATACAGAACACAATAGGAACATCGGCGCAGCACAGGCAGCGATTG
Source organism: Pseudosulfitobacter sp. DSM 107133 (assembly GCF_022788695.1). NCBI lineage: Bacteria > Pseudomonadati > Pseudomonadota > Alphaproteobacteria > Rhodobacterales > Roseobacteraceae > Pseudosulfitobacter > Pseudosulfitobacter sp. DSM 107133. The sequence continues at coordinate 2,116,752 of NZ_CP085154.1, read as the reverse complement.
CCGCCCCCTTCGGGGTATGACACTAAGGGACGATAACAATGGCAACGGCAGATCTATTGACCATGGACAACAAGAAACAAGCGGATAAACAAAAGGCGCTGGACAGTGCGTTGGCACAGATTGAACGGCAATTCGGCAAGGGTTCGATCATGAAACTGGGTGCCGAAGGGGCCATCCAGGATATCACCGCCAGTTCAACCGGATCGCTGGGCCTGGACATTGCACTGGGCATCGGCGGCTTGCCCATGGGCCGCATCATCGAAATTTACGGCCCTGAATCCTCGGGTAAGACCACGTTGACACTGCATTGTATTGCCGAGCAGCAAAAAGCCGGCGGTGTTTGCGCCTTTGTCGACGCCGAACACGCGCTTGACCCGCATTACGCCAAAAAACTGGGCGTGGATATTGACGAACTGCTGATTTCGCAGCCCGACACGGGCGAACAGGCGCTTGAGATCACCGATACGCTGGTGCGCTCGGGGGCGGTCAACATGGTTGTTGTCGATTCGGTTGCGGCGCTGACGCCGAAGTCGGAGCTTGAGGGCGATATGGGCGACAGCAGCGTTGGCGTTCAGGCCCGCCTGATGAGCCAGGCCATGCGCAAGTTGACCGGTTCGATCAGCCGCAGCAACTGCATGGTCATCTTCATCAACCAGATCCGTATGAAAATTGGCGTTATGTTCGGCTCGCCCGAAACCACCTCGGGCGGCAATGCGCTGAAATTCTACTCTTCGGTGCGTCTTGATATCCGTCGCATCGGATCGTTGAAAGACCGCGACGAAGTTGTCGGCAACGCCACACGCGTCAAAGTCGTCAAGAACAAGGTGGCAGCGCCGTTCAAACAGGTCGAGTTTGACATCATGTACGGCGAGGGCATCTCGAAAATGGGCGAGCTGCTGGATCTGGGGGTCAAGGCGGGTGTCGTCGAAAAATCCGGCTCCTGGTTCAGCTACGGGGATGAACGCATGGGGCAGGGCCGTGAGAATTCGAAACAGTTCCTCAAGGACAATCCCTCTGTCGCCATCGAGATCGAGGACAAGATACGCGCAGCGCACGGACTGGATTTCGGCGCTTCCTTTGGGGATGGCGGCGATGATGTGCTGGACGGATGACCTGCGCGTAACCCTGTGATTTTCTCAAGGCGCGCCACATTGGTGCGCCTTGTGCGTTTCGGGTGTCGCTTTGCATGGTGGACAGCGGCCAGATGGGCAGGTATCCCATCGCAAAGCTACCTTCCGCGCCAAAAAAGGCCCACACCACATGCCCACGCTGAACGACATACGATCCACATTTCTGAACTATTTTGAAAAGCAGGGGCACCAGATCGTGTCCTCCAGTCCGCTGGTTCCGCGCAACGACCCGACGTTGATGTTTGTGAACTCGGGCATGGTCCAGTTCAAGAACCTTTTCACAGGCGTTGAAACCCGCGATTACAACCGCGCGACCACTGCGCAGAAATGCGTGCGCGCCGGCGGCAAGCACAACGATCTGGATAACGTGGGTTATACCGCACGCCACCACACGTTCTTTGAAATGCTGGGCAATTTCAGCTTTGGCAACTATTTCAAGGAAGAAGCGATCACCTATGCCTGGGAATTGCTGACCAAAGGTTTTGGAATTCCGGCGGAAAAGTTGTTGGTTACCGTCTATCACACCGATGACGAGGCCGCGAACCTGTGGAAAAAGATTGCAGGCCTGCCCGATGATCGCATCATTCGCATCACCACTTCCGACAATTTCTGGCAGATGGGTCCGACCGGTCCCTGCGGTCCGTGCACCGAGATTTTCTATGACCACGGTGACCACATCTGGGGCGGCCCTCCGGGATCGCCCGAAGAAGACGGCGACCGCTTCATCGAAATCTGGAACGTCGTTTTCATGCAGAACGAACAGTTCGAAGACGGCTCGATGGTGCCGTTGGACATGCAGTCGATCGACACCGGCATGGGGCTGGAGCGGATCGGGGCGTTGTTGCAGGGCAAGCACGACAACTATGATACCGACCTGATGCGCAGCCTGATCGAGGCCAGCGCCGATGTGTCGCACAGCGATCCCGACGGACCGGGCAAGACGCACCATCGCGTGATTGCGGACCATTTGCGGTCGACCTCCTTCCTGATTGCCGATGGGGTGATGCCATCGAACGACGGGCGCGGCTATGTGCTGCGGCGGATCATGCGCCGGGCGATGCGTCATGCGCATCTGCTTGGGGCCAAGGACCCGATGATGTACAAACTGGTCCCCGCACTGGTCCGCCAGATGGGCGCGGCTTACCCCGAACTGGGGCGCGCGCAGGCTCTGATCACCGAAACGCTGGAACTGGAAGAAACCCGGTTCAAGCAGACGCTTGAGCGTGGTCTGAAACTGCTGGATGACGAGCTGACCGGTCTGGCCGAGGGGGCTGCCTTGCCCGGTGCGGCGGCGTTCAAGCTCTACGACACCTTCGGCTTTCCGCTGGACCTGACCCAGGATGCCCTGCGCGAAAAGGGCCGCAGCGTTGATACCGAAGGGTTCGACAGCGCCATGGCCGAGCAAAAGGCCAAGGCCCGTGCGGCCTGGTCCGGTTCCGGTGAGGCGGCGGATGCCACCGTGTGGTTCGATGTGGCCGACACCGCCGGCACCACCGATTTCCTGGGCTATGACACCGAAACCGCCGAAGGTCAGATCGTGGCGCTGGTGCAGGACGGTGCACAGGTCGACAGCGCGGCCGAGGGACAAACGGTGCAGATCGCGCTGAACCAGACACCGTTCTATGCCGAAAGCGGCGGGCAGGTGGGTGACACCGGTCTGATCCGCACGGAAAGCGGCACCGTACGTGTCACCGACACGCGCAAGACAGCGGGTGTTTTCACGCATATGGGCATTGTCGAAAAAGGCAGCCTGAACAAAGGCCAATCTGCCGTTCTTGAAGTGGATCACGCGCGGCGCACGTCGATCCGTGCCAACCACTCGGCGACCCACCTGCTGCACGAGGCCCTGCGCAATGCGCTGGGGGATCACGTGGCGCAGCGTGGCTCGCTCAATGCGGCGGACCGGCTGCGGTTCGACTTCAGCCACGCCAAGGCGCTGAGCGCCGAGGAGCTGTCGCAGGTCGAAGCCGAGATCAACACCTTTATCCGTCAGAATGCTCCGGTTGAAACCCGCATCATGACCCCCGACGACGCCCGCGCCATCGGTGCGCAAGCACTGTTCGGTGAGAAATACGGCGACGAGGTGCGCGTTGTCTCGATGGGCCGTGCGGATACCGGCAAGGGCGGCGACGGCCAGACCTATTCGATCGAACTGTGCGGCGGCACCCATGTGCGCCAGACCGGCGACATCGGTGCCTGCGTGATCCTGGGCGACAGCGCCAGCAGCGCAGGCGTGCGCCGGATCGAGGCGTTGACCGGTGCCGAGGCGCTTGCCTATCTGCGCGGGCAGGACACGCGTCTTTCTGCGGTCGCAGATGCATTGAAAGTACCCGCTGCCGAAGTGCCCGACCGCGTGCGCGCCCTGATGGACGAACGCAAGGCGCTGGCCAACGAAGTGGCGCAGCTGCGCCGCGAACTGGCGATGTCCGGCGGCGGCAAGGCCGAGCCCCAGGCCGAAGACGTCAACGGCACGGCCTTCCTCGCGCAGGTGCTGACCGGCGTGACGGGCAAGGATCTGCCTGCCCTGATCGACGCGCACAAAGAGCGTATCGGATCGGGCGCAATCCTGCTGATCGCGGATGATGGCGGCAAGGTCGCCGTCGCCGCCGGCGTGACCAAGGACAAGGTTGATACCGTCAGCGCCGTGGATCTGGTCAAGGCGACTGTCGCGGAACTGGGTGGCAAAGGCGGCGGTGGCCGTGCCGACATGGCCCAGGGCGGCGCCAAGGATGCCACACATGCAGATGCAGCCATTACAGCGGCAAAAGCCGTCATCGGAGGATAACATGCCCGCACTTTGGATCGCCCACGTCACCGTCACCGACGAAGAAGCCTATGCAAAATACGCCAAGCTGGCAGGCCCGGCCATCGCCGCCCACGGCGGTGCCTTTGTCGCACGCGGTGGCCGTTTCGTGCAGCTTGAAGGCAAAGAGCGCCCGCGCAACGTCGTCGCGCGTTTCCCTTCGGTCGAGGCGGCCGAGGAATGCTATCATTCGGACGCCTACCAAGAGGCGCTGTCCCATGCCCGTGGCGCATCGGAACGTGAGCTTCTGATCGTCGAAACCAGCGAGTAACCGGCCATTTCTTTTGGCCCAAAATATCCCGGGTGAATTGGCCGCAGGCCAAGGGGGCAGCGCCCCCGCACCGGGCAAAACAAAAAAGGCGCCCCGATCAGGGCGCCTTTTTCACATCTTATCCTGCCGAAATCAGGCCGATTTCGCCATCCGCTTGCGCTCGTGCGGGTCCAGATACCGCTTGCGCAGACGGATCGCGTTGGGCGTCACTTCGACCAGTTCGTCATCGTCGATATAGGCAATCGCCTCTTCCAGCGAGAGCGTGATCGGCGTGGTCAGGCGCACGGCTTCATCGGTGCCCGATGCGCGCACGTTGGTCAGCTGTTTGCCCTTCAGCGGGTTCACTTCCAGATCGTTTTCTCGGCTGTGCTCACCGATGATCATGCCAGTGTACACGGCTTCCTGCGCGCCGATAAAGAACTTGCCGCGGTCTTCCAGTTTCCACAGGGCATAGGACACGGAAACCCCGTTTTCCATCGAGATCAGAACGCCCGCGCGACGGCCCGGGATAACGCCCTTGTGCGGTGCCCAGCTGTGGAACACACGGTTCAGAACGCCGGTGCCGCGCGTGTCGGTCAGGAATTCGCCATGATAGCCGATCAGCCCGCGCGATGGCACATGGGCCACGATGCGTGTCTTGCCGGCGCCTGCGGGCTTCATCTCGACCAGCTCGCCCTTGCGCGCGCCGGTGATCTTTTCGATGACGGCGCCCGAATATTCATCATCCACGTCGATGGTGGCTTCTTCGATGGGTTCATGACGCACGCCGTCGATGTCCTGGAACAGAACCTGTGGACGCGAGATCGACAGCTCGAATCCTTCGCGGCGCATGTTCTCGATCAGAACGCCCATTTGCAATTCGCCACGGCCCGCAACTTCAAAGGCTTCGCCGCCGGGGGTGTCGCTGATCTTGATGGCGACGTTGCTTTCGGCTTCCTTGTGCAGGCGGTCACGGATGACGCGGCTTTGCACTTTCTTGCCGTCACGGCCTGCCAGCGGGCTGTCGTTGATGCCGAAGGTGACGGTGATGGTGGGCGGGTCGATGGGCTGGGCCGGGATCGCGTCAACGACCGAAGCATCGGCCAGCGTGTCGGCCACAGTTGCCTTGGTCATGCCCGCGATCGACACGATGTCACCGGCTTCGGCCACGTCGATGGCGGTCTGGTCCAGACCGCGGAAGGCCAGGATCTTGGTGCAGCGGAAGTTTTCGATCAGCTTGCCGTCGCGCGACATGGCTTTGATGGTCTGACCTGCCTTGACGGTGCCGGATTCAACACGGCCGGTCAGCAGACGGCCCAGGAAGGGATCGCCGCCCAGTGTGGTGGCCAGCATGCTGAAGGGTTGGTTGGCATTGGCCACCTGCGCCGGAGCGGGTACGTGGCTGAGGATCAGGTCGAACAGGGCGTCCAGACCCTTGCGCGGGCCGTCCAGTTCCATATCGGCCCAGCCGTTGCGCCCCGAGGCGTACATGGTCGGGAAGTCCAGCTGTTCGTCGGTGGCGTCAAGGTTGGCGAACAAGTCAAAGCATTCGTCCAGCGCGCGGTCGGGTTCGCCGTCGGCCTTGTCGACCTTGTTGACCACAACGATGGGGCGCAGGCCCAGCTTCAACGCTTTCGATGTCACGAATTTGGTTTGCGGCATCGGGCCTTCGGCGGCATCCACCAGCAGCACAACGCCGTCGACCATCGACAGGATACGTTCCACTTCGCCGCCAAAATCGGCGTGGCCGGGGGTGTCAACGATGTTGATCCGCGTGCCTTTCCATTCCACCGACGTGGGTTTGGCAAAGATCGTGATACCGCGTTCGCGTTCCAGATCGTTGCTGTCCATGGCGCGTTCGGTGGTCGCCTGATTTTCGCGGTAGGTGCCCGATTGTTTCAGCAATTCGTCGACCAATGTTGTTTTGCCGTGGTCAACGTGGGCGATGATTGCGATGTTGCGCAGTTCCATGGGTTCAGCCTTTAAGGGTAAGTTGCCGCGCGCATACCGTGCGGGTGCAGCAAAGACCAGTGAAAAAGGGTTATAACGCCCTTTGACGCCGATAGTTGCCGCAAAGCTGCGGGGTTTTCAGTGCTGGGCGCTGTTCGAAAACAGGTGGATCACCAGAATTCCGGCTATGATCAGGCACAGACCCGCCACCGCAGGCAGGTCCAGCCGCTGGTTGAACAGGACAAAACCGATGCCCGCGATCAGCACGATCCCCAGACCCGACCAGATGGCATAGACAATGCCCACCGGCATCACCTTGAGCGCCAGCGCCATGAAATAGAACGACAGGCCATAGAACACCACGACCGCCACCGACGGCCAGAACCGCGAAAATTGTTGCGAGGCTTGCAACGCCGTGGTGCCGAGGGTTTCGGTGACGATGGCGATGACCAGCCAGAGATAGTGCAGGGGCAAGGGATGTTCCTTTTTCGCAGGTCAGAGGGGCAGCGCAGTGCTGTCTTTGATGTCTTCCATCACAAAGCTGGACGAGATATCGGCAACAGGCAAGCTTGCGATCAGCTGTTGGTACAGGCGGTCATAATCGGCCATGTCCGCCACGCGGGCGCGCACAAGGTAATCCAGATCTCCGGTCATGCGAAAAACACTGAGGATGCCGGGAATGGCATTTGTGGCGGCAGAGAATTTTGACTGCCAGTCGGGATCATGGCTGCCGGTGCGGATCTGCATAAACACCATCAGCGGCAGGCCGATCTTGGCGGGGTCCACCAATGTGACGCGGGCGGTGATGATGCTCGCGTCTTCCATCAGACGGATGCGGCGCCAGCAGGCGTTGCGCGACAGTCCGACAACGTCGCTGAGCGAATCCAGGGATTGGCTGGCGTCGCGTTGTAATTCGTGCAGTAGTTTTCGGTCGATATCGTCTAAATTCAACATATATGCTCTATACAGTGGATATTTTCCCAATACAACAGGTGCTCCCCCCTAATTTTGGGACCACTTTCAGAGGGAAATCAGGCAGATTGGCGACAGATAAACAGGAGCTACCCCATGTTCGCACGCATTTTCCTTAGCCACCCGCGCACTGTCGACGAAAGCTATCTTGAACATCTGCTGTTCGCAGGCCGCTTCGCAATGCGGTTGTTTGCGGCGGGCGGTGCGGCGCTGGTGCATGCGGTGATCCCCTGTCTGTTCGAAAAAACCGCCAGCCGGATGATTGCGCAAATGTATGCGCAGACCCACAACCGGGGTCAATGACTGATGTGCCGTTGGGCGGCCTATCTGGGTGAACCGATCTTTATGGACGGGCTGGTAACCAGCCCCGGCCATGCGCTGGTGCATCAATCGCGCGCGGCCAGCGAATGCAAGACGGCGCTGAACGGCGACGGAGTGGGCGTGGCCTGGTATGGAGAGCGGGCGGAGCCGGGGCTGTATCGCGATGTTTATCCCGCGTGGTCCGATCCGAACCTGATGGCGTTGTGTCGCACGGTCAAAAGCCACGCCTTCATGGCCCATGTGCGCGCGTCAACCGGTTCGGCCACCAGCCGCAACAATTGCCATCCTTTCGCCTGCGGGCGCTGGAGCTTCATGCACAACGGGCAGGTCGGTGGCTTTGATCGCTTTCGCAGGCTGGCCGATATGGGCGTGTCCGATGCGCTGTATGCAAACCGGCGCGGGGCGACGGACAGCGAACTGTTGTTTCTCTATGCGATTGCCGAAGGTCTGGACGACGCGCCCGAGGCTGCGATGGTCACAGCCCATGCGCGGCTCGAGGCGATGTCGCGTGCCCATGGCACCACGCCGCACCTGCGGTCATCGGCGGCATGGATGGACGGGCAGCGGCTGTTTGTGCTGCGCACCTCGACCGACCATATTGCGCCCACGGTCTACTATCAGCGCCGGGCGGACGATCTGGGCTGGTTCGTGGTGTCCGAACCACCGGAACTGGGGCAGGCGGGCTGGACCGAACTGCCTGCGGGGCATCTGGCGGCGTTTTCGGACGGCGGAGTGGTGATTACACCGATGGCGGATGTTGCACGGGTGGCGGCCTGAGGGGTTAGGCGTCAGAACCGCAAACCGCCAAAAACTACCCCTTCAGCGCCGCGTTCAGGTTCTCGTCGACCTTCTCGAGGAACCCCATCGTCGTCAGCCAGCCCTGATCCGGCCCGACCAGCAGCGCCAGATCCTTGGTCATGAAGCCGCTTTCGACCGTGTCCACAACCACCTTTTCCAGCGTTTGCGCGAATTCGATCAGGGCCGAATTGTCGTCCAGTTTGCCGCGATGTTTCAGCCCGCCGGTCCATGCATAGATTGACGCGATCGAGTTGGTCGAGGTCTGTTCGCCCTTCTGGTGCTGGCGATAGTGGCGGGTGACCGTGCCGTGGGCGGCTTCGGCCTCGACGATCTTGCCGTCGGGGGTCATCAGCAGGGACGTCATCAGCCCCAGCGAGCCAAAGCCCTGCGCCACGGTGTCGGACTGCACGTCGCCGTCATAGTTCTTGCAGGCCCAGACATAGCCGCCCGACCATTTCATCGCCGAGGCGACCATGTCGTCGATCAGCCGGTGTTCGTACCAGATACCGGCGGCCTTGAATTTATCCGCGAATTCCGCGTCATAGACTTCCTGGAAGATGTCCTTGAACCGCCCGTCATAGGCCTTGAGGATGGTGTTCTTGGTCGACAGATAGACCGGATAACCGCGTTGCAGCCCGTAGTTCAGCGAGGCGCGGGCAAAGTCATAGATCGACGCATCAAGGTTATACATGCCCATCGCCACACCGGCAGCGGGCGCGTCGAACACCTCGCGCTCAATGGTCTCACCGTCGTCACCGACAAAGGTCATGGTCAGCTTGCCGGGGCCGGGAAAGCGGAAGTCGGTGGCACGGTACTGGTCGCCGTAGGCGTGACGGCCCACCACGATCGGCTGGGTCCAGCCGGGCACAAGGCGCGGCACGTTCTTGCAGATGATCGGCTCGCGGAAGATCACGCCGCCCAGGATGTTGCGGATCGTCCCGTTGGGCGAGCGGTACATGCGTTTCAGGCCAAACTCTTCAACCCGCGCCTCGTCCGGTGTGATCGTCGCGCATTTGACAGCAACGCCGACTTCCTTGGTTTTCTCGGCGGCATCAATGGTGATCTGGTCGTCGGTTGCGTCGCGGCTTTCGATGCCCAGATCGTAGTACAGAAGGTCGATGTCCAGATAGGGCAGGATCAGCTTTTTCTTGATAAACTCCCAGATGATGCGGGTCATTTCATCGCCATCCATCTCGACGATGGGGTTGTCCACCTTGATCTTGCTCATGCGCGTCACCTTTTCAATGGCGTTTGGGGTTGGTATCGGTCTAGCGTACAAGCTGCCGCGCGGAAAGAGTGTATACAAATGTATACCGTTTTGCCGCGCCCCGCTCGACACCACATCGGCGGATGCCCGCGCTGCGTGCGCAAATGCCCTGTTTGCGGGCGCTTTTCAGGGCCGCAGACAGAGAAACGCCGCTGCCTTGAGGGAAGACAACGGCGCGCAATGTGCCCGATCATCAGGCACATCAGGAAAAAAGGTTACTTGGCCGTGATGACCTGCATGACCAGTTTGTCATCAACTTTGACGGGGCCGTCTTCCTTGGCACCCAGCGTGTATTCGAACACGCCGGTTTTCATGCCGCCGGTCTCGCCGTGGACCATCAGCATCAGCATGTCGCCGGGCTTGACCTCTTCCTGGAGGATTGCGGCCACGTCCATGTTGTCGCCCTTGCGCAGCGGCGCATAGCCTACGACGGGACCGGGTTTCATATCGGCATCGGTACGGTGGACCACCATCCAGCCGTTTTCGCCGGCGACCACTTTATCAGCTGCAACAACGCCGTTTTCGACGGATTGGTCTGCGGCCTCGACAGAGGGGGCCATGGCGTGTGCAGCGGCAAAGACGCCGGTGGCAGAGACGGAAAGGGCGAGTGCGACAAGTGCGGTTTTCATGGTATCATCCTCTTGTTGATGGCGGCGCAGCCGGAAATCCCGACCCGCTTGAGAACAAGCACGCGCCGCGCAAGCAGAAGTTTCAACGTTGTGAAAAAAATCAGGCCCGCGCAAAAAACGCAGCAAGGCGCGGTCGCAACCATGCCCACAGCACCGGCGCACCGCGGTTTACGGGGGTGCCGACGCGGGTGTCGAGCTGGTCCATCGTGACATTGTATTCGATCCATGTGCCGCCACCGCTGTACAGGTTGCCCACAGGGGCCTGCGTGCGGTCAATGGCCTTGGCAAATTGTGCATCGGCGCTTTGGGCGGCTTCGAATTCATCCCACAGGGCGCGGAACTCACGGGCCTGATCCGCGGGCAGCAGGTTGAACAGACGATCCGCCGCGGCGGCTTCTTTCAGCGCCATCGCTTCGTGATCAACATTGCCGTGAATGGGCGCATCGCCCGCGTCGATTTCCACGATGTCGTGGATCAACAACATGCGGATGACGCGGGACACATCGACTTCGGGTGCAGCATGTTCGCCCAGCACGGCCACATAAAGCATGATGTGCCAGGAATGTTCGGCCGAGTTTTCGCACCGCGAGTCGTCCAGCAGCCGGGACGCGCGCAGGACGCCTTTGAGTTTATCGACTTCGCGCAGGAAATCTATTTGCCGGTCCAGACGGTCCTTTTGGTCTGCACTCAAGTCCAACAGGGGGGCGGTCTGGGTCATTGTCGGGCCTATGTTTCGGCTTTGGATTGGAATTCTTTCAGCTTTTTGACCAGAAAAGCGCGGCCTTGCTGTTCGGCCATCCGCGTGCGCACCGCCGTCAAGAACGCTTCTTCCAGCGTTTGCGACGATGCGCCCAGAACTTCGCCCAGCTTCATGAACAGCCTGTCATCTCCGATCTTGCGTTGAACGGCGATGCATTCTTCGGCCAGCTTGTTGGCCATGTCCTGGACGGAAGGGTCGGTCATCAGCGGCTGTTTTCAGTCAGGCGTCGTTTCACATAGTCGGTTGTGGTGTTGATCAGCGTATCAAGATGCGGTTCTTCAAAGAAGTGGCCGGCGCCTTCGACCTCGGTATGGGTGATGGTGATGCCTTTTTGCTCGTGCAGTTTGTTCACCAGCGCGGTTGTATCGGCGGGCGGCGCCACGCGATCAGCCGTGCCGTTGATCACCAGACCCGAAGCCGGGCAGGGCGCCAGGAACGAAAAGTCGTACATGTTCGCAGGCGGCGACACCGAGATGAAGCCGGTGATTTCAGGGCGGCGCATCAGCAGCTGCATCCCGATCCACGCACCGAACGAAAAGCCCGCAACCCAGCAATGTTTCGAGTTGTTGTTCATCGACTGCAAGTAATCGAGCGCCGAGGCGGCATCGGACAATTCGCCAATGCCCTGATCGTATTCACCCTGGCTGCGGCCCACGCCACGGAAGTTGAACCGCAGAACGGTGAACCCCATGTTGTAAAACGCATAGTGCATACGGTGGACCACCTTGTGGTTCATCGTGCCGCCAAACTGGGGGTGGGGATGCAGAACGATTGCAATCGGGGCGTCACGTTCTTTTTGCGGGTGATAGCGGCCTTCGAGGCGGCCTTCGGGTCCGGGAAAAATGACCTCGGGCATGGGCATCCTGTGCTTTGGCGTTTCAAGGAACCGGATTTCTTGACGAAATCACTCAGCCACCTTAGAACGGTTCTAAATGAAGCGATAGGCGCTTGCGCATATCGCGGTTCAAAGGGATGTAGGCCCTTGGCGCGCAGAGGTCAATCTGTCACTGCGTCCAGCGGCATTTGGAGGGCACGAGACATGAAGCTGTCGACAAAGGGAAGATACGCGATGGTGGCGCTGTCTGACATCGCCTTGCAGCCCGAAGGCACATTGGTGAGCCTTGGTGATATTGCAACGCGCCAGTCGGTGTCGCTGCCCTATCTGGAACAGTTGTTTGTCAAGCTGCGTCGCGCCGAATTGGTGACCTCGGTGCGCGGGCCGGGGGGCGGGTATCGTCTGTCGCGGCCGGCCTCGGATATTCGGGTGGTCGATGTGCTGGAAGCCGTCGATGAAAAGGTCGATGCGATGCACAAGGGCGCAGGGGCGTCGGGCGGCACCTCGGGCAGCCGTGCGCAATCGCTGAACAACCGCCTGTGGGAGGGGTTGAGCGCGCATGTCTATGTGTTTCTGCACCAGACTCGGCTGTCGGATGTGATCGACAACGAACTGGCACCCTGTCCGGCGGTGCCAAACCTGTTTGCGGTTGTGGACGAATAAAACGCGATCTGGGGGCGCTGCCCCCGTCCCTGCGGGACTCCCCCGGGATTTTTTGAACCAGAGAAAGTATGATGCGGATCTATCTGGATCACAATGCAACCAGCCCATTGCGGGCCGAAGCGCGCGCCGCAATGGTCGCGGCGATGGACGTGGTGGGCAATCCCTCCAGCGTTCACGCCGAAGGGCGCGCGGCCAAGTCGCTGATGGAGCGCGCACGGGCGGATGTGGCCGAGGCGCTGGGGGCGGTCGAGGCGGACATTGTGTTCACCTCGGGTGCGACCGAGGCGGCGGGGCTGGCCTGTGCGGGGCGTGATCTGGCCGGTGCTGCGGTAGAGCATGATGCGGTCGGTGCCTGGGTGCGCGATGCGCTGGCGGTGGATGCGCAAGGGCGCGTAACCGTCGAAGATGCGGGCGGGTCGGTGTTGCAACTGGCGAACTCCGAAACCGGTGTGATCCAGAATGTGCCCGCGGGGATCGCCGTGTGCGACATGACACAGGTCTTTGGCAAGATGCCGCTGGACTTCATGGCATCCGGCGCGCGCATGGCATTGGTGTCGGCGCACAAGCTGGGCGGACCCAAGGGCATCGGCGCGCTGGTCTTGCGCCGTGGCCAGGAAGTGCCAGCGCAGATCAAGGGCGGAGGGCAGGAAATGGGCCGCCGTTCGGGCACCGAAAACATCCTTGGAATGGTCGGTTTTGCCGCCGCCGCCAGGGCTGCGGTGCGCGACGTGCAGGGCGGGCGTTGGGATCGGGTTGCAGAACTTAGAAATATTCTAGAAAACGGTCTTGAGGCTGCGTCAAAGAAGACTATTTTTGTCGGGAAAGATGCGGGCGATTCAGAATCGCTGTCTGTGCCCCACAGGCTGCCCAACACCAGCTGTTTCGTCACCCCCGGATGGAAGGGCGAAACGCAAGTGATGCAGATGGATCTGGCGGGATTTGCCGTCTCGGCAGGGTCGGCCTGTTCCAGTGGTAAGGTGCGCGCCAGCCGGGTGCTGACCGCCATGGGCTTTGCGCCCGCCGATGCTGCCAGCGCCGTGCGCGTGTCGCTGGGGCTGGAGACGACAGAGGATGATGTGCTGCGGTTCATAGATGCATGGACCGGCAAGCTGAGAAAACACGAGGCGCGCGCCGCATAAAGCGCGGCGTCTTAATGGAAGGAAGTCTGGTTTGGACAAAGTACTGGAAAATGACGGCGTTAAAGAGGGCGTCGATCAAGAGACCGTTGACGCGGTTCGCGAGGTGGGCGGTGCCTACAAGCATGGCTGGAACACCGACATCGAAATGGAATACGCCCCCAAGGGGCTGACCGAGGACATCGTCAAGCTGATTTCCGAGAAGAACGAAGAACCGGCTTGGATGCTTGAATGGCGGCTGGAAGCCTATGCGCGCTGGCTGACCAAGGAAGAGCCTGACTGGGCGATGGTCGATTACCCTGAAATCGACTTTCAGGACCAGTATTACTATGCCCGCCCCAAAAGCATGGAGGTCAAGCCAAAGTCATTGGACGAGGTCGACCCCAAGCTGCTGGAAACCTATGCCAAGCTGGGTATTCCGCTGAAGGAACAGATGATTTTGGCCGGTGTCGAAGGCGCGGAAAATGCACCCGCCGAAGGCCGCAAGGTGGCGGTGGATGCGGTGTTCGATTCCGTATCCGTCGGCACCACCTTTCAGGCCGAGTTGAAAAAGGCCGGCGTCATCTTCTGCTCGATCTCGGAAGCGATCCGCGAGCATCCCGAGCTGGTAAAGAAATACCTTGGATCGGTCGTGCCGGTGTCGGACAACTTTTATGCCACGCTGAATTCGGCCGTGTTTTCGGACGGTTCGTTCGTCTATGTGCCACCGGGCGTGCGCTGCCCGATGGAGCTGTCGACCTATTTCCGCATCAACGCGGAAAACACCGGCCAGTTTGAACGCACGCTGATCATCGCGGACAAGGGCAGCTATGTGTCCTATCTGGAAGGGTGTACCGCTCCTGCACGCGACATCGCACAGTTGCACGCTGCCGTGGTCGAGATCATCATCGAAGAAGACGCCGAAGTGAAATATTCGACCGTTCAGAACTGGTATCCCGGTGACGAGAACGGCAAGGGCGGCATCTATAACTTTGTGACCAAACGCGCCGATTGCCGGGGCGACCGGGCAAAGGTGATGTGGACACAGGTGGAAACCGGGTCTGCCGTTACGTGGAAATACCCGTCGTGCATCCTGCGCGGGGACGATTCACAGGGTGAATTCTATTCCATCGCCATTGCCAACAACATGCAGCAGGCCGACACGGGCACCAAGATGGTGCATCTGGGCAAGCGCACCAAATCGCGGATCGTGTCCAAAGGCATCAGCGCGGGCAAGGCGCAGAACACCTATCGCGGCCTGGTGTCGATGCACCCCAAGGCCAAGGAATCGCGCAACTATACGCAGTGCGACAGCCTGTTGATCGGTGACAAATGCGGGGCGCACACGGTGCCCTATATCGAGGTCAAGAACAACTCGTCCCGCGTCGAGCACGAGGCGACCACATCCAAGGTGGATGATGACCAGCTGTTCTATTGCCGGTCGCGCGGCATGGACGAGGAAGAGGCCGTGGCGCTGGTGGTCAACGGGTTCTGCAAGGACGTGTTGCAAGCGTTGCCGATGGAATTTGCGATGGAAGCCCAGGCACTTGTCGCGATTTCGCTGGAAGGGTCGGTGGGCTGAGCCATGGCTGCGGGCGACCCCATAGCTTTGCATTGGTGGAAGGCGGTGCCGAATTTCGGTGACGCGATTTCAGCCATGGTGGTGGCCCATGTGTCGGGCCGCCCCGTGACCCATGCGGGCGCGGGCAAGGCAGACCTGTTTGCTGTGGGTTCGATCATTCAGGTGGCGCGGCGCGCGCATCAGGATGCGCGTGCAGATGGCGTGAAACCGTGGATCTGGGGCAGCGGGATGCTGGCGCCGGTGAACCGTGATTTCCTGTCGCATGTGCAGATTGCAGCGGTGCGCGGGCCGGTCTCGGCGGCGCTGTTGCAGCTTGAAACCGACAGCTTTGGCGATCCGGGCCTGTTGATTTCCGAGGTTGTCACGGACCTGCCTGAACGCAGCGACCGCATCGGGATCGTTCCGCATCATACCCTGGTGGACGCGGCAGCCACGCTGGCCGCCGATCTGGGCTATCTGCTGATCGACCCGCGCGGCGTTGCCAATGACGTGTGCCGCCAGATTGCATCTTGCGCGCATATATTTGCCTCGTCACTGCACGGGCTGATCGTGGCCGATGCTTACGGCGTGCCAAACACCTGGGTCGCGCCCACAGGGCAGGGCCATCTGAAATACCACGACTATGCAGCCGGCGTGGGCCGCAGCCTGATTGCGCCCCTCGCCATGGGTGATATTGCAGGCTTTGACCGTGCCTCTGCCCAGCCACCGCAGGCCTATGCGCAGGGTATTGCCCGTGCCCGCGCCGCGCTGAAATCTACATTCCCGGCACCTTTGCGTGCCGCACCGCATATGGCGTCAGCCTGACGCCCCGAGATGAAGAAAGAGACAGATATGTTGAAAATCAATAACTTGCATGTGCAACTTGAAGAAGAAGACAAACAGATCCTGAAGGGTGTGAACCTTGAGGTGGAGCCGGGCAAGGTGCACGCAATCATGGGCCCGAACGGGTCGGGCAAATCGACACTGTCCTATGTTCTGGCAGGCCGCCCCGGTTATGCGGTGACCGAAGGCACCGCGCATCTGGGCGACGTTGACTTGCTGGAGATCGAGCCGGAAGAACGCGCCGCTGCCGGCCTGTTCCTGGCCTTTCAGTACCCCGTTGAAATCCCCGGCGTCGGCAACATGACCTTTTTGCGCACTGCTGTGAACGCACAGCGCAAGGCGCGCGGCGAAGAGGAAATGAGCGCCGCCGAATTCCTGAAAGTGATCCGCGCCAAGGCGAAAACGCTGAAAATCGACGCCGACATGCTGAAACGCCCCGTCAACGTGGGGTTTTCGGGTGGCGAGAAAAAGCGCAATGAAATCCTGCAAATGGCGATGCTGGAACCCAAGATGTGCATCCTGGACGAGACGGATTCGGGTCTGGACGTGGACGCAATGAAGCTGGTGTCCGAAGGCGTGAACGCGCTGCGCGACGAAGGGCGCGGGTTTCTGGTGATCACCCACTATCAACGTCTGCTGGACCACATCAAACCCGATGTCGTGCACATCATGGCCGATGGCCGTATTATCAAGACTGGCGGCCCCGAACTGGCGCTGGAAGTCGAAAACAACGGCTACACAGATATCCTGTCCGAGGTGGTGTAATGGCGGTTAAGAAACAGATTAACACAGCCGAAACCGAGGCGCGCATCGACACGCTGGACCTGCCGCAAGCCGGCTGGTCGGCGCCGTCGCGCGCTGATGCCCTGCTGCGTTTGCGGGCGATGGGCATGCCGGGCCGTCGTGACGAATACTGGAAATTCACCCGTCCCGACGCGCTGGTACAGGCAACTGCCCCCGCTGCCGATATCTTTGACAACGACGAAGCGCCGTTGATGGATGGCCAGCCCTGTTTGCGTGTGGTTTTTGTCGATGGTGTTTTTGATGCCGATGCCTCGGACGATCTGGCGCTTGAAGGGATCGAAATCAGCCGTCTGGCCGACACGACCGCCGACATTCACTGGGCGCAATCATTGCACGGCACGCTGGAAGCCGCAGGGCAGACACCTGTTGCGCGGCCTCTGGCGGCGTTGGCCACAGCCTTTGCCACCGACGGTTTGTTGATCCGTGTGACAGGCCAGCCGTCCAAGCCGGTCAACGTGATCTATAATCGCGCAAACGACAGCGCCGATGTGATGCTGCACCATGTGGTCAAGCTGGAACAGGGCGCAGCGCTGACCTTGCTGGAAAGCGGCCCTGCGGCGGCGCGGTTGAATACGGTGATGGAAGTGGACGTGGCCGACAAGGCTGCCTTCCACCACGTCCGCACCCAAGGGCGTGACCATCAGCGGCTGGCTGCGACCCATGTGTTTGGCCGTCTGGGCGCGGAAAGCACGTTCAAATCCTTTACCCTGACCGCCAATGGCAAGATGACGCGCAACGAATGTGTGCTGGAGCTGACCGGTGACGACGCGGTGGCCCATGTGGCCGGTGCCTGCGTGGGCGACGGTGATTTCCATCACGATGACACGGTGTTCGTGACCCATGACGCGGTGAACTGCGAAAGCCGCCAGGTGTTCAAGAAGGTGCTGCGCAACGGTGCCACAGGCGTGTTCCAGGGCAAGATCCTGGTCAAGGCCGGTGCACAGAAAACCGACGGCTACCAGATTAGCCAGTCGCTGCTGCTGGACGGCGACAGCCAGTTTTTGGCCAAGCCCGAGCTTGAGATCTATGCCGACGATGTGGCCTGTTCGCACGGCTCGACCTCGGGCGCAATCGACGAAGAGGCGCTGTTTTACCTGCGCTCGCGCGGTGTGCCCGAAGACGCGGCGACGAACCTGCTGACGCTGGCCTTTCTTGCCGAAGCCGTGCAGGAAATCGAAAACGAGGACCTGCGTGCCGACATTGAAACCCGCATGTCGGGCTGGCTAGAGCGTCATCGCAGCTGATGGCCGTCACAACTGACATCGTGGCCACCTACAGGGGGCCGGCCGCGGTGATCCGCAAGCTGCTGGGGCAGGGCCCGCGTGAAGACCGTGCGCTGGTCTATGTGATGGCGGGCTGTCTGATCGTCTTTGTTGCGCAACTGCCGCGTCTGTCGCGCGAGGCGCATCTGACGGGGCAAGAGTTTGACATGCTGGTGGGCGGCGCGCTGCTCGCTTGGATATTCATCATGCCGCTGGTGCTTTATGTGCTGGCCTTTGTGGCGCGGCTGCTGGGCCGCGTTCTGGGCGGGCACGGCACCGGCTATGGCGCACGGCTGGCGCTGTTCTGGGCGGTTCTGGCCTCCAGTCCGGTGATATTGTTGCACGGTCTGGTTGCGGGCCTTATCGGTGCCGGTCCTGCTTTGACATCTGTCGGCGTTGTCTGGCTGTCGGTCTTTGGCTGGTTCTGGGTCGGCGGTTCTCTTGCTCAGGAAAGGGCACAGACATGAGCACGCGCGGATTCGACTGGACCGGCCTTGCCGTATTGTCCTTGCGCAGTCCACGGGATGCGGCGGCGGTTCTGATCGGCTGGCAACTGCCACGCAGCGTCATCTGGACGGCGCTGGCACTGGTCTGTTGCTGCAATGCGATTTTCGCCGGCCTGTCCGAAATGCTGTTTCCCGCGCCGGTCGGGATGATGCCGCCGGTCCTGTTGAACCCGCTGATGCTGTTCCTGCTGCTTACCGGGGGGCTGGTGGTGTCGGTCCACATCCTGCTGTGGGCTGGACGCGCTGTGGGCGGGCAGGGCGCGCTGGAAGATGTCGCAGTTGTGTTGACGTGGTTGCAGGCCCTGCGCGTGGTGGCACAGGTGATTTTGCTGGTGCTGTTGATTGTATCGCCCACGCTTGCCGGACTGTTTTCGATCACGGTGATGTTCATGGGGTTGTGGATCATGGCAAATTTCATCGCACAGGCCTTGTCGTTTGACACGGCCTGGAAGGCGTTCGGGCTGATGGTTGCCCTGACCGTCGGGTTTATGTTCGGGGTGATCGTGTTGCTGTTGATAACAGGTCTTGGAGCTTGGGGGCTTGATGCCAATGTATGATGTCGCAAAAATTCGGGCCGACTTTCCGATCCTGTCGCGCGAGGTGAACGGCAAGCCGCTGGTTTATCTCGACAACGGCGCCTCGGCGCAAAAACCGCAGGTGGTGATCGACGCGATCACCCAGGCCTATGGCCATGAATATGCCAACGTGCACCGCGGGCTGCATTACCTGTCGAACCTTGCCACCGACAAATACGAGGCGGTGCGCGCCACCATCGCGCGGTTCCTGAATGCGGGCTCCGAAGATGACATCATCTTCAATTCGGGCACGACCGAGGGGATCAACATGGTGGCCTACGGCTGGGCCATGCCGCGCCTTCAGGCGGGCGACGAGATCGTGCTGAGCGTCATGGAGCATCACGCGAACATCGTGCCCTGGCATTTCCTGCGCGAACGGCAGGGGGTTGTGTTGAAATGGGTCGATGTGGACAGCACCGGCGCACTGGACCCACAAGCGGTGATTGACGCCATCGGCCCCAAGACCAAACTGGTTGCCGTCACCCATATGTCCAACGTTCTGGGCACCCATGTGGACGTAAAAGCGATCTGTGCCGGTGCCCATGCCAAAGGCGTGCCTGTGCTGGTCGACGGCAGCCAGGCCGCTGTGCACATGCCGGTGGACGTGCAGGACCTCGGTGTCGATTTCTACGCGATCACCGGCCACAAGCTTTATGGCCCCTCCAGTTCGGGCGCGATCTATGTGCACCCCGACCGGATGGCCGAAATGCAACCCTTCATGGGCGGCGGCGACATGATCCGCGAGGTGACCAGGGACACGGTCACCTACAACGACCCGCCGATGAAGTTCGAGGCCGGCACCCCCGGCATCGTCCAGATGATCGGCCTTGGCGTGGCGCTGGATTACATGATGGGCCATGGCATGCAGGCCATTGCCGATCACGAGGCAACTTTGCGTGACTACGCCGTGCAACGCCTGGGCGGCCTGAACTGGTTGCAAGTGCAAGGCACCACACCGGACAAGGGCGCGATCTTCAGCTTCACCCTTGATGGCGCGGCCCATGCCCATGACGTGTCGACGATCCTTGACAAGAAGGGCGTCGCCGTGCGCGCGGGGCACCATTGTGCAGGCCCGCTGATGGAGCACCTTGGCCTCACCGCCAGCTGCCGCGCGTCCTTTGGCATGTACAACACCACAGCCGAAGTCGACGCATTGGTTGACGCCTTGGAACTGGCACACGACCTCTTCGCCTGATCCCATGCTTCTTTTGGCACCAAATATCCCGGGGGACGCCCGCAGGGCGGGGGGCTGGCCCCCGTCCACGAACTGCACCAGACAGGGCATTTAACAATTGCAGGCCATGCGCCGCAAAGCTATACCGCCCCAAGTGGACCATTAGCTCAGCTGGATAGAGCGCTGCCCTCCGAAGGCAGAGGCCAGAGGTTCGAATCCTCTATGGTCCGCCACTTTCACATCTCATGTCTTTGTTTTCGTTGTGTTGTATTGGATTTCGGGGTGTGCCGCCCCCTATATGATCCCCTGCGGCGTGTAGGACCTCATTTGAGCAAGCGGTCGGCAAACAAGTCGAAGCCTTTAGGACTTGAGCTTATGATCTCCGTCTGACTGACAGGACTCCGGTTGGCCCTTGGTCGGTCCTCTCTTCATCGCTCGCGGGTCCCTATGTTTCTCGTTGTGCGGGTACGTATTTTCGCGCCTGCAAGTGCAGTCGGGCGATACCGCTCACCTTTCGCCCATACGGCTCAAGCGATCCGAGCCATCTCGTTTGCCATCGCTACAACAGCCACATTCATGTGCGCGCCAGCTCATCGAGGCGGTCAGCGCATTGCGAAATCGGCGCATTTCGATCCTGCACCAAACGCAGGACCGTTCGTGCCCCATGGATGAACTGCTTGCGTAGATAACGATGGCCGTGCTTGGAGATTGCAATCAATCCTGGTGTGGCGCGCGTCGTGACCTGCTGTGGGATCAGGCCAAGCCGGGCAGATAGCTGCGATTTGGCGGGATGGCAGTTCACATTCCATAAGGACAGGCCTGACCAACGAAAGCGCGTCTTTTCAGTTCAAGCGGCAAGACTGGTACTGACCGATTGTATTCTGTGTTCAACGGTAACTTTGTGCCGCCCAGCGGACGCCCGGTCGGAATGTCCGCGATATATGTTGACTTGGGATGTCGGTATTAGGGTCCAGACCCTAAGTGCGCAGCTATGATACCTCAAGGGATCAGTTTGCACGAACTTCAGCATTTTTTGAAAAAACAGGCGTTTGTCGTGAAACTTTTCCGACGTACAGGCGTTACTTGAATATCTGCGCGACACTGCCTTTCTCGTCCCCCGAGTTTCCAAGCAGTCCCGCACCCGCGCAGCAAAAAGGGCGCCGCCCGGCGCCCTTTTTCGCATGTGGAACTGATAGGCGGTTGTTCAGCCGCCCCAGGTGCGCACAACGCCGCAGTCCATGTGGACAAAATTCGAGCCGGAGTAGCGCCCGACGCCGCCACCGTGGCAGGCCGAGGCGGCCTTGGCCATCTGGTTGACCGATCGCGAGGCCAGACGCAGGTCAGCGGCCTGACCTTTCATGTGAAGCGAATTCTTGGCAACACCGCGGCTGCGCGCACGCAGCATGGCGTTGGTTTTCGGAGACCGGTAGCCCGACAGCAACATATAGGGTTCGTTGATGTCCATCAGGTTGTGTGCGGCGGCCATGATATCAACGGTGCGCAGGTCCATCTTGACCACATCATCGGTGCGCCAGTCGCGCATGAAGTGGTTGATTTCCTTGAACGCGTCCTTGATATAGTCGCCTTCGATCCAATAGATCATATCCAGACGCTCGCCTGTGCGGCCAGAATACATTTTGATGCGGCGGATATCGCCGGCGCCGCGCAAAAAGCCGGCTGCGTTGGCGAAAGTTGGTGCTGCTGCTACGGTCGTTGCAGCGAACGCGCCCAATAGGGCGCGGCGGGTCAAGCCCGTAGAGCGAATTTCAGTCATGATCTTGCGCGTCCCGTATGTCTGCCTGACCGTGATGTTACACGGCCTGTTTCATCTCATCCCCAGATGCATGGTCTGTATGTCATAGCAAGAATCGTTAACCAAGTGCTGAATCCTGCGGGTTCCATCTATCAAGAGTTTTAGGCGAATTTTTGCGCATATTTGGGAAATTGTGCCTTTTTGGCACGAGACCGATGCAAGCCAGCCGCAGGGGAGAAACTTATCGAAATTCCCGCATAAAAGTGAGTGGACACCTCTAGGTTAGACATAGGAAAAACGACTTCAACAGTTTGCGACCATTCCAACCGGGGGAAATATGACGCTTACAGGCAACAGAATTTGGGCGGTCTTTGCGGCGCTGGCAACGATCATCACACTGTGGAGCGTGCCAACGCCTGCATCTGCGCAGGTCACTGCGTTCAAGCAAGCGGTTGCCGAGGGCGCGGCACGCGACAAGGACATCGCCGCCTTTTATCAGGCCAATGGCTACAAAAGCATCTGGACCGGTCGCACCAGCCGCGAGCGCAAGCGCCGTGCAGAGCTGATGAAAGCGCTGAACAATGCCGGCGATCATGGTCTTCCGGTGTCCCGCTATGATCCCGATGGCTTGCTGGCAAAAATGAAGGCCGCCAAATCCCCGCGCGATCTGGGTCTTGTCGAGGTCGAGATCAGCCGCGTTTTCCTGCAATATTCGCGCGACGTGCAAACCGGCGTGCTGGTGCCCTCGCGCATCGACAGCCGCATCGTGCGTCAGGTGCCCTACCGCGACCGCACATCCTATCTGGTGAACTTCGTCAAATCTTCGCCTTCTGGCTTCCTCAAGGCGCTGCCGCCCAAAACCCAGGAATACACCGCGTTGATGAAAGAAAAGCTGCGCATGGAACGTTTGCTGGCAAAGGGCGGCTGGGGGCAGAAAGTGCCTGCTTCGGCGCTGAAACCCGGCCAGTCGGGCAATGCCGTGGTCATTCTGCGCAACCGTCTTATGGCGATGGGCTTTCTGGGCCGCACAGCCTCGCAATCCTATGACGCCAAGATGACGGCGGCGGTTCAGCAGTTCCAGCTGGCCCATGGTCTGGCTGCAGACGGCGTGGCTGGGCAATCGACAATTGTCGAGATGAACCGGACGGTGCAGGAACGTCTGCAATCCATTATCGTTGCAATGGAACGCGAACGCTGGCTGAATCAAGAGCGTGGCCGCCGTCATATTCTGGTGAACATTCCCGACTTTACAGCCAAGGTGTTCGACAACGGCAAGCTGACGTTTGAGACCCGTTCCGTGGTTGGTGCCAACAATTCGGACCGCCCGACGCCCGAGTTTTCCGACGTCATGGAATTCATGGTGATCAACCCCAGCTGGTATGTGCCGCGTTCGATCGTGACAAAGGAATATCTGCCCGCCTTGCAGCGCAACCCCAATGCGGTCAGCCACATCGAGATTACCGACAGCAGGGGCCGCAAGGTCAACCGGGGGGCTGTGAATTTCAGCCAGTACACGGCGCGGACCTTCCCCTTTGCCATGCGCCAGCCGCCCAGCAAGGGCAACGCGCTGGGTCTGGTGAAATTCATGTTCCCGAACCAGTACAACATCTATCTGCACGACACGCCGTCCAAGAACCTGTTTGCACGCGAATCCCGCGCGTTCAGCCACGGCTGTGTGCGTCTGGCCGATCCGTTCG
The DNA here is from genome assembly GCF_022788695.1 of Pseudosulfitobacter sp. DSM 107133. Taxonomy (NCBI): domain Bacteria; kingdom Pseudomonadati; phylum Pseudomonadota; class Alphaproteobacteria; order Rhodobacterales; family Roseobacteraceae; genus Pseudosulfitobacter; species Pseudosulfitobacter sp. DSM 107133. The sequence goes on along the minus strand of NZ_CP085154.1, from coordinate 2,093,084 downwards.
ACTTTGCCTATACCCTGTTGGCCAAACAGACGAATGATCCCAAGGGGCTGTTCCAGTCGAAGCTGGCCACAGGCGTCGAACAAACGGTCAACCTGGAACAACCGGTGCCGGTGCACATCATCTACCGGACGGCCTTTACCACACCCAAGGGACACACCCAGTACCGCCGCGATGTTTATGGGCGTGATGGCAAGATCTGGAACGCCCTGTCGCAAGCAGGGGTGGCCTTGCGCGCGGTTCAGGGGTAATTCGGACCCCAACAGGGGACAGTGGTCCCCGCAAGGGGGTACGCATATGTCTTATTCGGTGAAAGAGATTGCAGCGGCGCTGGGGGCGGAGGCCTTTGGCGCCGTTGACCTTTTGATCACGGGTGTGAACGAACCTGCCCTCGCCACAGCCGACCAGCTGGCCATGGCGACCTCTGCCAAATACGCCGAGAGCCTGCCCGATGGCGCCGCACGCGCCGCTGTGCTGTGGCAGGGGGCCGACTGGCAGGCGCTGGGACTGGAGGCGGCGATTGTGCCTGCGCGGCCCCGATTTGCCATGTCCGGTCTGACCCGGATGCTGGACCGGGGGCAGGGGTTTGGCACAGGCATTCACCCCAGTGCCGTGATCGATCCAACTGCCGAGATTGCCGCCGATGTCAGCATCGGGCCGCTGTGCGTGGTGATGGCAGGGGCGCGGATCGGGGCGGGCTCGGTCATCGGGCCGCAGTGTTTCATAGGTACGCAGGCGGTGCTGGGCGCGGGCGCATACCTGCGCGAACAGGTCAGTATCGGGGCCTATTGCCAGATCGGGGACCGCTTTGTCGCGCAGCCGGGCGGGCGCGTGGGGCCTGACGGGTTTTCCTTTGTCACGCCCGAGGTGTCGGGGGCCGAGCAGGCGCGCGCCTCGCTGGGCGCGGACAATGATGCCAAGCCGCAGGCCTATGCACGCATCCATTCGCTGGGGGCCGTGATCATCGGGGATGACGTGGAACTGGGCGCGAACTCGACCATCGACAGCGGCACCATCCGCGCCACCCGCATCGGCAATGGCACCAAGATCGACAACCAGGTGCAGGTCGGCCACAACTGTGTCATCGGCAACGACACGCTGCTATGCGCAGGTGTGGGTGTTGCCGGATCGACCGTGGTGGGCAACAACGTGGTGCTGGGCGGGATGACCGGCGTGGGCGACAATCTGACCATCGGTGACCGTGTTATTTGCGGCGGTGGCACCAAGGTTTTGTCGTCGGTGCCTGCGGGCCGCGTCATGCTGGGCTATCCGGCGACGAGGATGGAAACCCAATTGGAAACCTATAAGGCCCTGCGCCGTCTGCCGCGCCTGTTCCGCGATGTCGCTGCTTTGCAGAAAACAGTTTTCAAGTCGGACAACAGTGACTAAGTCTTTGCGCGAACCGTGGACCAAGTGGGGGACGACCTAATGAGCGTCAAGGACAAGGTTATCGCAATTATCGCTGAACAGGCTGTGCTTGAGCCATCCGACGTGTCGCTGGACAGCACGTTGGAAAGCTTGGGAATCGACAGTCTGGGGCTGGTCGAAAGCATTTTCGCCATCGAGGAAGAGTTCGACATTACTGTGCCCTTCAACGCCAATGATCCCAGCGAAAGCGATTTCGACATTTCGACCGTGGCGTCGATTGTTGCGGGCATCGAAAAGCTGATGGCGGAGCAAAAGGACACCGTATGAAACGGGTTGTCATTACCGGCGCGGGCACTGTCAACGCGCTGGGACACAACGTGGCCGATACGCTCGAGGCCATGCGTGAAGGCCGCTGCGGCATCGGTCCGCTGGAATTTCAGGACGTGGACAGGCTGGCCATCCGTATCGGTGGGCAGGTGCGCGGATTCGAGGCCGAGGGGCGCTATAACCGCCAGCAAATGAGCCTGTATGATCGGTTCACCCAATTCACGCTGGCCGCAGCGAAAGAAGCAATCACGCAATCGGGCCTGACCTTCAGTGGTGAACTGTCCGCCAAATCAGGCGTGGTTCTGGGCACTGCGGGCGGCGGCGTCAGCACCTGGGATGCGAATTATCGCAGCGTCTACGAAGAGGGCAAGAATCGCGTTCACCCCTTTGTTGTCCCCAAGCTGATGAACAATGCTGCCGCCAGCCATGTCAGCATGGAATATAACCTTAAAGGGCCATCCTTCACCGTCTCGACCGCCTGTGCCTCGTCCAATCACGCGATGGCGCAGGCCTTCCAGATGGTGCGCACCGGCATGGCGCCTGCAATGGTCACGGGCGGGTCCGAATCGATGCTGTGTTTTGGCGGGGTCAAGGCATGGGAAGGGCTGCGCGTGATGTCGCGCGATGCCTGCCGCCCGTTCAGCGCCAATCGCAACGGCATGGTGCAAGGCGAAGGCGCGGGCATCTTCGTGTTCGAGGAGTTGGAACACGCCCGCAAACGCGGCGCTGAAATCCTGTGTGAAGTGGCCGGCTTTGCCATGTCGTCCGACGCCAGTGACATCGTGATGCCATCCAAGAACGGCGCTGCGCGTGCGATGGCGGGGGCGCTGGCAGATGCGCGGCTGAACGCAGACGAGGTGGGCTATATCAACGCCCACGGCACCGGCACGGCGGCCAACGACAAGACCGAATGTGCGGCCGTGGCGGATGTGTTCGGTCCGCACGCCGACAAGCTGATGATTTCGTCGACCAAGTCGATGCACGGCCACCTGATCGGCGGCACCGGCGCGGTTGAATTGCTGGCCTGTATCATGGCGCTGCGCGACGGGGTGATTGCGCCCACCATCGGCTATGAAGAACCCGACCCCGAATGCGCGCTGGACGTGGTCCCCAACGAGGCGCGCGACGTGGCCGTCGATGTTGTGCTGTCCAATGCCTTTGCCTTTGGTGGCATGAACGCGGTCTTAGCCCTGCGAAAATTTGGCTGAGCGCTTCTGAGCGTAGTCGGTAAAGCAAAAGGCCGCGCCCTGTTCAAGGACGCGGCCTTTGCGCTCGCCCGAAGGCGCCGCGTTATTGTTCGATCACCGACGATTTTTCAAAACTGTCGGTAAAGCCCTTCAGCGACAGCGTCAGGTTTACCGTTTGATCGGGGGCCAGTGCCGGTACGATGGTGATGGTGGCGTTGGCACCGCGTTTGAATGCGGCGACGTCCTCTGCCACCAGACCGATACGGGCATAGCAGCCGACAGGGTTGCAGAAAGCATAGGGATAGGTGCGCGCCTTGCCGTTATCCACAGCGATTTTCAGCTGTGCGGGCAGCGATGTTTCCAAAGGCACAACAAGGGTTGCGCCGGCCACGGCCTTGCCACCTTCGGGCAGACGGAACAGAGAGAATTCGGCAACAGGCGAGCCCTGACCGTCATCCAACAGCTGGTACATCTGGCAGGGGTCTGTTTCGGCTTCGGTCTTGATGCAGCGTATTTCAAACGCGCCGATCGTCTCGGAAGTGTAGGGTTTGCCCAGTTCGGGATCTGCATCCGCGTCGGCACCCAGGCTCAGCTGTGATTCAATCTCGGTGGCGGAGCCGGATTGGGTTTCGACCGGTGTTCCTTCGGTCGCCGTTGTCTCGGGTGTCGTTGTCGTGTCCTGCGCCAGAACGGACAGCGGCGCGCCCAGCGACAATGCAGCAGTCAACAGCAGGGTTTTGATCGAATTTGACATCTTAACTTCCAGACTTGGTTGCTTTGAGTTCCAGTTAGCACGCAAGGGCGGCACTGTCAGCGGCAGCAGTCATGAAATGTGCTGAATTCAGGCAGTTTTCTGCCACCGGGCGCAGCAAGGGAATAGGCAAAAGAAAAGAGGACCCGTCAGGACCCTCTTTTCAAATGATTTCTCCCCGTCGGACTGGCCGACTTGTTTTAAAGAGAACCTAGGCAAAGACACATAATCGGTCAACTGGAAATCTGTGAAACCTTCAAGTTTGTCGACGGGACAAAGAAATTTCCGAGCTGCCCGGGTGTTACGGCCTGTTCTTACATCAAAAAAGGCCGCACCCGAGGGCGCGGCCAGTCTGACAGGGAGGAAGTCATTCCGCCGCAAAAGGACATGTCGCTGCGGAATGAAAATCACTATGGCCCTAAAAGGTTAAGTTTGTATGGTCAGCGCAACAGGTTTTGCCCGAAGCAAAACCGTCAAGGAACAGGACAGTTTGATGGAAGATGCAGTATTTGTTGGTGGCGGCGGGCCGGATTATGGCACCAAACAGGGGCTAAGCCTGAAATATGCCAACCGTCACGGGCTGATTGCGGGGGCCACTGGCACAGGCAAGACCGTGACACTGCAAATTCTGGCCGAGGGATTTTCGGCTGCCGGCGTGCCGGTGTTCATGGCCGACGTCAAAGGGGATTTGTCCGGTCTGGCCAAGGCGGGCAGCACGGGTAACAAATTGCATGTTCCCTTTACCGAACGCGCGGCAACCATCGGATTTGCAGAGTATTCCTATCAGGCCTTTCCGGTCACGTTCTGGGATCTGTTTGGCGCACAGGGCCATCCTGTGCGCACCACAGTGTCGGAGATGGGGCCGCTGTTGCTGAGCCAGCTTCTGGAACTGAGCGAGGCGCAAGAGGGCATTCTGAATATTGCCTTCCGTCTGGCCGACGAAGAGGGCCTGCCGCTGCTGGACCTCAAGGACTTGCAGGCGCTGCTGGTCTGGATCGGTGAAAATGCCAAAGACCTGTCGCTGCGCTATGGCAATGTGTCCACCGCGTCGATCGGGGCGATCCAGCGGCGGTTGCTGGTGTTGGAAAATCAGGGCGGAACGAACCTGTTCGGTGAACCGGCGCTGGATCTGGCCGACCTGATGCGCTGTGATGCTGACGGGCGGGGCATGGTGAATATTCTGGCCTCGGACAAGCTGATGGGCGCGCCCAAGCTTTATGCGACCTTCCTGTTGTGGCTGCTGAGCGAGCTGTTCGAGGAGCTGCCCGAAGTGGGTGACCCCGACAAACCCAAGCTGGTGTTTTTCTTTGACGAAGCGCACCTGCTGTTCGAAGACGCCCCCAAGGCGCTGGTCAACAAGGTGGAACAGGTGGCGCGGTTGATCCGCTCGAAAGGCGTTGGCGTGTATTTCATCACCCAGAACCCTGCGGATGTGCCCGAAGATATCCTTGGACAGCTTGGCAACCGTGTGCAGCACGCCCTGCGCGCCTTTACTGCCAAGGATCGCAAGGAACTGCGCATGGCGGCCGAAACCTACCGCGAGAACCCCGCCTTTGACACCGAACAGGCCATCCGCGAGGTCGGCGTGGGCGAGGCCGTGACATCGATGTTGCAGAAAAAAGGTGTGCCGGGGATCGTCGAGCGCACGCTGATCCGTCCGCCGTCGTCGCAACTGGGGCCAATCACTGCGAATGAGCGGGCAGAGGTTATGGGGGCTTCGGAAATGGCAGGCAAATATGACATGCCGCTGGACCGCAAGTCGGCTTTTGAAATTCTCAAGGAACGTGCGGCCAAGGCTGCCGCGGATGCTGCCAGGGCCGAAGCACAGGCGGAAGCGGCCGAAGAGCCCGGGGTGCGAGATTTCAACGCGGGCCGACGCTATTCCGGCACGCGGGTGACACGCTCAACCTCACGTTCGACCCGCAGCAGCACCAGTTTCGGCGATCAGATGACCAAGATGGTGGTCAAGGAACTGACCGGCACCACGGGGCGTCGCATTGTACGCGGCATTCTGGGCGGGTTGTTCAAGGGGCGGTAACGGTCTTGCCGCGCCACATGATGAACGCGCCCGACAGCACAATCAGACCGGCACCGACAAAGGTGGCGGTCGTCAGATCCTCGCCAAAAACAAGGACGCCCAGGCCGATCCCGAACAGCAGCCGCGTATAGCGGAACGGGGTGACGGCCGAGACATCGCCCACGCGCATGGCGCGCATCAGCATGGCATAGGCGGTGACGCCTGCAAGGATGGCACCAGCGAGCCACAGGGAGGTGGCGGGGGCGGGCCAGTAGAACGGCTTTGCCTCCCACAGCGAAAACGCGACACCCGCGACGATGACGGCCAGAAAGCCGTAAAAGCCCAAGATCGCCGTGTTGAGCGATTTTGGCGCCGCGCGGCTGGCCAGATCGCGGCCTGCAAAGCCGATCATCCCGAGGATGGCAAAGATTGACAGGGCCGAAAACCCGTTGCTGCCCGGCTTCACAATAACGATCACACCGATCAGCCCGATGACAATCGCGCTCCAGCGCCGCCAGCCGACCTGTTCGCCAAAGACCAGCGCAGCCCCCGCCACCACCAGCAGCGGGGTGGCTTGCAAGATGACCGTGGCCGACGACAGCGGGGTAAGGGCAATGGCCAGAACATAGAACAGGCGGCCTGCCATTTCGAACAGGCTGCGAATTTGCATCACCCGCGACATCGCTGGGCGAGAAAACAGTGCAGCCCCGCTGGCGCGGGCTATCAGGGCAAAGCACAGTGCGCCGCCAAGACCGAAAATGATCAGGATCTGGCCCAGAGGCAAGTCGGATGCTGCGATTTTGATAAAGGCGTCTTCGACGGCAAAGGCAGCCATCGCGCCAATCATGAACAGGCTGCCGGTCAGGTTGTCACGCGGGGATGATAGGGTGAGCGTCATGGGGCGTGCCTGTATTTTGTTATTCTGCGGATCTGTGGCAGTTAAGTCGGCAGAACACCAGATGGCAGAAGCAGGATGTTTCGCACCTCTACCCGCAGTCGGGCGCAGACCTGGCGTTCTGCTCAAACAAAAAAGGCCCGCGCGTGGTGCACGGGCCTTTTCTGAATTCGGTTTATGATCGGTGTCACCGCTCGGGGATCAATCCGCGCGGGCTGAACCGTAGCACCAGCAACAATACCAGACCCATCGTCAGCAGACGCATATGCGCCGCACTTTCGATCAGGTGCACCTTCAGCGGCGATCCGTCGGTCATGCCCGAGGTGATGGCCTGCATCAGCAACAGCCCCATAGGCTCGACCTGAACCCACAGGAACCAGATCAGGAAACCACCCAGCACAGCGCCAAGGTTGTTGCCCGATCCGCCGACAATCACCATCACCCAGATCAGGAAGGTAAAGCGCAGCGGCTGGTAGGTGCCCGGTGTCAGCTGACCGTCCAGCGTCGTCATCATCGCACCGGCAATGCCACAGATCGCACTGCCCAGGATGAACACCTGCAAATGCCGCGCGGTCACGTCCTTGCCCATGGCTTCGGATGCGTTTTCGTTGTCGCGGATGGCGCGCATCATGCGACCCCATGGGCTGTGCAGCGCCCGCTGTGCCAGCACGAACAGGATCACCAGAACCACGGCGAACAGACCCGCGTAGACCAGCTTGACCCAGATCGTGGACGCGGTGACGGGGTCCATACCCAGACTTGCAGCCCGTTCCAGAAACGCAGGATCGCTTTGCAGCTCGATCTCGTAGGGGGCCGGGCGGGGCAGGCCGATCACGTTTTTCACACCCCGGCTCAGCCAGTCCTCGTTTTTCATCACGGCGATGATGATCTCGGCGATGCCCAGCGTGGCGATGGCCAGATAGTCGCTGCGCAGGCCAAGAGCCGTCTTGCCGATGATCCACGCCACGCCTGCCGCCAGCAGCCCACCAACGGGCCATGCCACCAGCGTCATCCAGCCCCATGCAGCCCCACCGGGGTTAAGGCCGCCCAGATAGCCGGTCGATGCAGGATCAATCGCCTCGATCCGTGCGACCGACGGGTCAAACAGCGCGCGGTACACAAAGAACCCGCCAATGAGCAGCACCAGTACCACAACCGTGCGCAGCCAGCCTGCAGGCATCCGTTTGATCACCAATGCGGTTACCACAATCGTTGCGGCCCCCATCAGCAGGGCAACGATGACACCGCCGCCGCCTGCGGCCCAGGCTTCGGTGGTCGGGGGCATGGACACCAGAACCGTGGCCAGACCGCCCAGGGCGACAAAGCCCATGATGCCGACATTAAACAGCCCCGCAAAGCCCCATTGCAGGTTCACCCCCAGGGCCATGATCGCGCTGATCAGGCCAAAGTTCAGGATAAACAGCGCCGAGTTCCAGCTTTGCAGAAATCCCGTACCGAGGATCAGCACGGCAACCAGCGCGAAGAGCGCAGTGTTTTTGAGTGTCTCGTTCATACCGATTTCCCCGCAAACAATCCGGTGGGCCGGAACAGCAACACGATCAGCAGGATCACGAAGCTGACGGCGAATTTATAGTCGGTGCTCAGAAGCTGGGCCAACCCGTCGGGGGCCAAACTTTCGGGCAGAGCATAGCCTGCAACCTTTTTCCACGCATAGGTCACCATGACTTCGGAAAAGGCGATGGTGAACCCGCCCGCGATGGCACCCAGCGGACTGCCCAGACCGCCAACGATGGCGCTGGCAAAGATCGGCAGCAGCAGCTGGAAATAGGTGAACGGCTTGAACGACTTGTCCAGCCCGTAAAGGACGCCCGCCACGGTCGCCAACGCGGCCACGATCAGCCATGTGATCATCACCACACGCTCGGGGTTGATCCCCGACAACAGCGCCAGATCCTCGTTGTCGGAATAGGCGCGCATGGATTTGCCGGTGCGGGTGCGGTTCAGGAACCAGAACAGGGCAATCACCACGAGCACGGCGGTAATCACCGTGATCCCTTGGGTGGTTTTGATCGCCAGCCCTTCCTCAAGCCCGGTCATCTCCTTGAACGTGCGCACCGAGACGATAAACCGTTCGCCATCGGCAAAACGCTGGTCGTCGGGGCCAATGATGAAGCGCACCAGACCGTTCATGATGAACATCACGCCCAGCGACACGATCACAAGGATCACCGGCTTGGCCTTTTGTTCGCGGTAGAATTTATAGACCACACGGTCCGTGAACAGCAGCAGCGCCATACAGCCCAGAATGCCAAAGGGCAGGGCCAGCAGCGCCGTGGGCACCGGCCCCAGCGAGATGCCCCAGCTTTGGAACAGCCAGGTGAACAGGATGGTCACCATGGTGCCGAAGGCCATCGTATCGCCATGGGCAAAGTTGGAAAACCGCAGGATGCCATAGATCAGCGTGACCCCCAGCGCCCCCAGCGCAAGCTGGCTGCCATAGGCAATCGCGGGGATCAGGACAAAGTTGGAAAGCGCCACAAAGGCGTTGAGAAGATCCATTATGCACGGCCTCCGGTATGGTTAGTGCCCTTGAGGCCGTGATGGCGGGCGTAGAGTGACAGATACATATCCTCAGCCCCCCAAGAACGATTTGCGGACTTCGGGATCGGCCAGCAGTTCCTTGCCGGTGCCCGTGAACGCATTCGCCCCTTGCACCAGAACATAGCCTTTGTCCGCAATCTCAAGCGCCTGACGCGCGTTCTGTTCCACCATCAGGATCGGGATGCCGGTGCGGGCGACCTCGATGATGCGGTCAAACAGCTCGTCCATGACGATGGGGCTGACACCCGCCGTCGGTTCGTCCAGCATCAACACCTTGGGCCGTGTCATCAGCGCGCGACCCACGGCGACCTGCTGGCGTTGACCGCCCGACAGCTCGCCCGCCGCCTGACGGCGCTTTTTCTTGAGGATGGGGAACAGGTCATAGACCTGCGCCATCGTATCGCGGAAATCATCGCGGCGGATGAAAGCGCCCATTTCAAGGTTCTCTTCCACCGTCATCGAGGTGAAAATGTTCGAGGTTTGCGGGACAAACCCCATGCCCTTGGCCACGCGGTCCTGCGGGCTTAGGTCGGTGATATCCTCGCCGTCCAGCCGGACCGAGCCCTGGCGCACGTTCAACATTCCGAACACGGCCTTCATCGCGGTGGATTTGCCCGCACCGTTGGGGCCAACGATCACGGCAATCTCGCCTGCGTCCACGGCCACGGTGCAATCGTGCAGGATGTCGGGGCCGTTGCCATAGCCGCCCGTCATGCTGTCACCGATCAGAAAGGCGTTGCGCGTGTTCATCGCACCGCCCGTGCCGGGGTGGGCTGACATGGTGCCGCCGCCCTTGGGGTTGGCGATCGACGCATCCTTGTTGCCGCGTCCGTCGGTATAGGGATTGCCACTCATGCGCCCACCTGCTCTTTGTTTTTCAGGCCGGTGCCCAGATAGGCCTCGATCACGTGCTCGTTGGCCTTGATCTCGTCCAGCGTACCTTCGGCCAGAACCTTGCCTTCGGCCATACAGATGACCGGGTCGCAAATCTTGCCGATGAAATCCATGTCGTGTTCGATGACGACAAATGTATAATTGCGCTCCTGGTTCAGGCGCAGGATCGCGTCGCCAATGGTGTTCAGCAGGGTGCGGTTCACACCGGCGCCGACCTCGTCCAGAAACACGATCTTGGCGTCGACCATCATGGTACGCCCCAGTTCCAGCAGCTTTTTCTGCCCGCCCGAGATCTGGCCTGCCTTGTGGTCGGCCAGATGTTCCACCGTCAGAAACTCCAGAACCTCGTCGGCCTTGGCGCGCAGGGCGCGTTCCTCGTCAGCGATGCGTTTGCGGCCGAACCAGGTGTTCCACAGGGTTTCGCCCGACTGGTTGCCCGGCACCATCATCAGGTTTTCGCGGCAGGTCATTGACGAGAATTCATGGGCGATCTGGAACGTGCGCAGCAGCCCCTTGTGGAACAGCGTGTGCGGCGGCAGGCCGGTTATGTCCTCTCCGTTCATGGTGACACGGCCAGAGGTTGGTTTAAGAACCCCCGCGATCACGTTGAAAAGAGTTGTTTTTCCTGCGCCATTAGGGCCAATCAGCCCGGTGATCGACCCCGGCTGGATCGACAGGCTGGCGCCATCCACGGCGTGAAAGCCGCCAAAATGTTTATGAATGTCGTCGACGACGATCATCGGCGTTGTATCCCCTGTGTGTATGCGGCCCTCATTGAACGGGGTCCGCTTCATACTGGAAACGGCCCGAAAGTGACTTCGGGCCGTCTCGACGTTTCGAACTTGGATCAGCGGTATTTGATTGTGGAATACTTGCCGTCAGCGAATTCGATTTCCTGATAGTTGCCAGCCGATTCACCGGGTCCGATCAGTTCAACGGCGGATGCGCCTTCATAGTCGACATCCTTGCCTTCTTTGAGCAGCTCAAGTGCCTTGGCCAGTTCACCGGGATAGATTTTCTCGCCGGGTGCGTTGGCAACGTCCATGACCTTGTCTTTGAAATCGGCCGAGTCCATCGAATCTGCCGCCTGCATCGCCAGCATGATCAGCGCCGCAGCGTCATAGCTTTCCGGGGCGAATGCGCCGGTACCGTCAAAGCCGGCCGCTTTGGCCAGTTCGACGAACTTGGCAGCGCCCTCGCTGTCGGTGCCGGGATAGGCGCCATACGAGCCGTTCAGTTCAGCACCGAAGTTTTCATTCAGCTTTTCACCAACCATACCGTCGGGGAAATAGAACGTGTCAAACGCACCCGTGTCGATGGACGAACGGACAATGCCCGAGCCGCCCTGGTCAACATAACCGGCGACGACCAGCGCTTCACCGCCCGCCGAGGCCAGCGCGCCGACTTCAGCCGAATAGTCCGCTTTGCCGTCTTCGTGCGCTGTCGAGATGGTGACAGTCCCGCCGGCTGCTTCAAAAGCCGCCTGGAACGAATCTGCCAGACCCTTGCCATAGTCGTTGTTGGTATAGGTCAGCGCGACCTCCTTGACGCCGCGATCTTGCAGGATCTCGGTCATGATGACGCCCTGACGCGCATCCGATGGGGCGGTGCGGAAGAACAGGCCGTCATCTTCGGCTGTCGACAGGCCGGGCGATGTGGCCGAAGGCGAAATCATCACGATGCCGTTAGGGCGTGCTGCGTTTTGCAAAATCGCGCCGGTCACGCCAGAGCAGTCCGCACCCATGATCGCGTTGACCTTGTCGGATGTGATCAGACGTTCGGCAGCCGAAGTGGCGGCACCGGCGTCGATGCATGTGCTGTCGCCGCGGATTGACGTTACTGTTGCACCGTCCAGCAGCATGCCGCTTTCGGTTACTTCGGCCATCGCCAGTTCAGCGCCCGCGCCCATGGCAGGTGTGATCGATTCCAGAGGGCCGGTAAAGCCGAGGATCACGCCGATTTTGACCTCTTTCGCGTGGCCGGCAGCAAAAGCCGAACCCGTCATCAAGGCGGTGGCCGCGGTGGCCATCAAAAACTTTTTCATATGGTAACTCCCTTATTGGAACTTTGCGTTCTGGATCGAAGCCTAAGCAGGTCGTTCTGAAAAGAAAAGGCATATTAGGCGGCTTTGTCCCGATCTAACATCATTGGAAAGTCAGGATTTTCGACCTAGCTGTATATTTTGGAAAATAATTCCAACAACAATTTGGAGGCCCCGGTGCGAATGAAAATGATTCTGTCAGTGATGTGGGCGTTTTGGGCCGGGTTCGTGGGCCCACAGGCCCATGCGCAACAGACTTCGGCGGGTTCTGTCAGCTTCTCTGCACAGGTCGATAATCTGGATGCGCCCTGGGCCTTTGCATTTCTGCCGGATGGCGCGCTGCTGATTACCGAACGCGCAGGCAAACTGTGGCATGTGTCAGCAAACGGTGCGCGCACCGATGTGTCTGGCGTCCCGCAGATCGCGGCAAACGGGCAGGGCGGGTTGCTGGATATCACCCTGCCACGCGATTTTGCAGACAGCCGCACGGTCTTTCTGACCTATGCCAAACCTCAGGCCAAAGGCGGCGCGGGGACGGCGCTGGCGTCGGGCAGGCTGTCGCCAGACGGTTCTGCGCTGCGCGACGTGCAGGTGTTGTTCGAGATGAAGCCCGGCAACCGGGGCGGCGCGCATTTCGGCAGCCGTGTGGTCGAGGCGACGGATGGCACGCTGTTCGTCACCATGGGCGAACGCGGACAACGCCCGCTGGCACAGGATCTGGCACAGCATAACGGCAAGATCGTGCGGGTGATGCGTGACGGTTCGGTGCCTGCGGACAACCCCTTTGTGGGGCGGTCCGGCGCTTTGCCCGAAATCTGGTCCCTTGGTCATCGCAACCCGCAGGGCGCGGCGCTGGACAGCGCGGGGCGTCTGTGGGTTGTCGAACACGGGGCCAAGGGCGGTGACGAGGTGAACCTGATTGTCAAAGGGGGCAACTATGGCTGGCCGGTGATCAGCTATGGCCGCCATTACAGCGGTGCCAGGATCGGGGAAGGCACGCACAAGGAGGGGATGCAGCAGCCCGCGCATTACTGGGACCCGTCCATCGCCCCATCGGGCGCGATGTTTTATGACGGCACGATGTTCCCCGAATGGCAGGGTGATCTGTTTGTCGGATCGTTGAAGTTCAACTATATCAGCAGGTTGCGCATCAAAGGTGGCGCTGCGCAAGAGGTCGAGCAGATCAAATCAGTCCAAACAGCGCGCGTCCGCGACATCCAGACAGCGCCAGATGGCAGCATTTGGTTTCTGGCGGTCGCTGACGGCACGCTGTACCGGATGGCGCGGTAATCAGATGCTTAGACGTGCCGCGTGCGAGCCGCGCTCGCGGTAGGGGGTGGTGTCGTAATGCGCACGATAGCATTTCGAGAAATGCGAAGGCGAGGCAAAGCCGCAGGCCAAAGCCACGTTGATGACGCTCATATCGGTCTGCATCAACAGGTTGCGCGCTTTTTGCAGGCGCAGTTCCATGTAATAGCGTTTGGGTGACCGGCTGAGATAGCGGCGGAACAACCGTTCCAGCTGGCGGGTCGACATGCCCACATCCTTGGCCAGAACCGACGGGCTGATCGGCTCTTCGATGTGGGTTTCCATGATCTGGATCACCTGACTCAGCTTGGGATGGCGCACGCCGATGCGGGTGGGCACAGACAGGCGCTGGGTGTCCTGATCGGTGCGGATCGACGAATAGATCAACTGATCGGCAACCGCATTGGCCAGATCTTCGCCGTGGCTGTCGGCAATCAGTTTCAGCATCAGGTCAATCGACGAGGTGCCGCCCGCCGTGGTGATGCGTGTGCCATCCACGACAAAGACCGATTTGGTCAGGTTCACCTCTTCGAATTCTTCGGCAAAGCTGTCCTGATTTTCCCAGTGAATCGTTGCCTTTTTGCCATCCAGCAATCCTGCACGGGCCAGTGAATAGGCCGCGGTACACAGCCCCGCCATGCGCAAGCCCTTGCGCGCCTCGCGGCGCAACCAGTTCAACAGGCGCTTTGTGGTGGCGTCCTGTACATCGATTCCGCCGCAAACCATCACGATGTCGTCACGAGTCAGCTCTTCCAGATCGCCTTCCAGCTTGAACGCGGTTCCGGCAGAACACACGGCCGTGTCGCCGCCTTCACCTATAATCTTCCATTCATACAGCTCGCGCCCGGCCATACGGTTGGCGATGCGCAGGCTTTCGACCGCCGCGGAAAAACACAACAGCGTAAAATCATTCAGCAAAACAAAGACGTAGCGTTGCGGTTTCTCGACCGATTCCGGTCGTGTGGCAGCGGTGCGCGTTTGGGACATCGCGGCGTCCTTCTCATACAGTTTCGACGAAGACACGACACCTGTCCACAGACGTCTTTTTCATCGGGCCTTTTGCGGCCATGGCGAAGACACTGCCCATGCATGTGCTGCGACGTCAAGTGGTCGCAATTGACGTATGGCCAGTCTTAGCACGCTTTTGTATAAGCGCCTGCACACAGTGGCTGGATAGCAGCCCGAACACGGAGAGACGTTATGAGCGAATGGTCGAAATCGGATTGGCGCAACAAGCCCCAGATCCAGATGCCTGACTATATGGATAAGGCAGCACTGGATGCGGTGACCGCACAGTTGTCCAAGTATCCGCCGCTGGTCTTTGCGGGCGAGGCACGCAAGCTCAAGGCGCATCTGGGTGCGGCCAGCCGTGGCGAGGCGTTTCTGTTGCAGGGCGGCGATTGCGCCGAGGCCTTTGATCAGTTCAGTGCCGACAGCATCCGCGACACGTTCAAGGTGATGTTGCAAATGGCGATGGTTCTGACCTTTGGCGCCAAGGTGCCTGTGGTCAAAGTGGGCCGCATGGCGGGCCAGTTCGCCAAGCCGCGCAGTGCACCGACCGAGGTGATCGACGGCGTCGAGCTGCCCAGCTATCGCGGTGACATCATCAACAGTCTGGACTTCACGCCCGAAGCGCGTATTCCCGATCCCGCCAAGATGCTGCAAGCCTATACACAGGCGGCAGCCACGCTGAACCTGTTGCGGGCTTTTTCGACCGGGGGTTTTGCCGATATGAACCGCGTCCATTCGTGGACGCTGGGCTTTACCGATGGTGATGATGCCGCGAAATATGCCGAGATTGCCAACCGCATTCAGGACACCATTGATTTCATGGGGGCCGTCGGCATCAATTCGAACAACACGCACGAGTTTTCGACGGTTGATTTCTACACCAGCCACGAAAGCCTGCTGCTGGAGTATGAAGAGGCGCTGACACGGATTGATACGACCACTGGCAAATGGCTGGCTGGGTCGGGGCATATGATCTGGATCGGAGACCGCACGCGCCAGCCTGACGGGGCGCATGTGGAATTTGCCCGTGGCGTTCAGAACCCGATCGGTCTGAAATGTGGTCCGACAACCACGGCTGAAGATCTCAAGGTGTTGATGGCCAAGTTGAACCCCGAAAACGAAGCGGGCCGTCTGACCCTGATTGCACGCTTTGGTGCGGGCAGCGTGGGCGACCACCTGCCACGTCTGATCAAGGCGGTGCAGGAAGAAGGTGCAAATGTGTTGTGGACCTGTGATGCAATGCACGGCAACACGATCAAATCGTCCACGGGTTACAAAACCCGTCCGTTTGAAAGTGTGCTGCGCGAAGTGCGCGAATTCTTCGGCGTCCACGAGGCCGAGGGCACCATCCCCGGTGGCGTGCATTTCGAGATGACCGGGCAAGACGTGACCGAGTGCACCGGTGGTGTACGGGCCGTCAGCGACGAAGACCTGTCAGACCGCTACCACACCGCCTGCGATCCGCGCCTGAACGCCAGCCAGTCGCTGGAACTGGCATTCCTTGTGGCCGAAGAACTGACCGCCCGCCGCAATGGTCGCAACGGGCAACAACAAGCGATGTGATCGCCTTTCAGCAAGGATTTGATGATGAAATCCTTGCTGTTTACCTTTTCTGACAAAAGATGCGCGCGCTCAATTTGTATCGGCGTCGTTCTTGACCAAGCGCAAATAGGGAACGTCACCGATCCGGCGTCCTTTGACAAAGGGTTTTGCAGCTTCAGCCATGCCGGTTTCGCGCCGCGGTGTTTCGGGTTGCGGGGCATTCGTGGGCATCGGGGCGGCTGCCGGCGCCGCGATGTTCCTGATATTCACAGCTTCAATGTCAAAACGCCGTGGTTTGCGTCCAATGGTGCCACGCGCCACGAAACACCCCAGTGCCCGGCTGACATCACCCAGATCGCTTTTCAGCGGCAGCAAGATCATCCGCGCTTCAAGCGTAGGTTTGTCGAAACCGGACGGCGATGCCAGGCGCAATTCGCTGACCGCAGGGCGCTGGAACACCTCTTCCAGCGTATCGCTTAGCTGGCGACGTCCATCGGGCGAGACCAGCGAGGTCAGCGGCATACCGCGCACTTCCATGCCCATCAGATCGCTCAGGTGGCTGCCCGCAATGCGCAAACGCGCCATGCCCGGGGCGATGCGTTCCAGGATAAACGTATATTCCAACGCAGATTCGATCCCGCGCGGATCAATCTCGGCCCGCTTGGGCATCATGCGGCTGCCGCGCAACGCCTGCCAGTACCCTTCCACCTGGGATAGGGCGGAAAAGCCGGAATCTGCCTGAAAGTCCGTCATAGCCACAACATTTCGCGGGTTCCTGTCAAAGAAATCCATCGCCACCACACCTTAAGCTGTTTGTGTGGCACGGTCTGCCACCAAGTTACCAAACCATTAATACCTGATACTATCGTTAATCGGGCCGATATCTTAATAGATGGTTAACGCGCGCGGTTTCATTAGAGTGCGCGCGGATTATTGCTTGCTTCTTTATGGGCCCAGACCCTGGTGCGCTTTGGGTTGCCCAGCATACCCCATTGGCCGTATTGCTCGGACATGAGCCAAATATCCCAAACCCCCGCCCTTCATTCGATGACCGCCTTTGCCACCTGCGCAGGGGAAAGCGGCGCCTATCGCTGGAATTGCGAATTGCGCAGCGTCAACGGCAAGGGGCTGGACATTCGCGTGCGCGCACCCGACTGGGTTGACGGGTTGGAGGTCGCCCTGCGCGGGCTGGTGGCGGCGCAGGTGACTCGGGGCAATGTGACACTGAATGTGCGCGTCAGCCGCGAAGACGCCTCTGGCACACTGCAAGTCAGCGCGGGGCAGTTGTCTGCGGTGCTGGCCGCACTGACCGAGATCGAGTCGCAGGCGATGGATCTGGGTCTGTCGCTGGCCCCGTCCAAGGCCACCGATATTGCGGTGATGCGAGGCGTGCTGGAACAATCCAGCGGCGAACAGGATATCGCGCCCTTGAAAGCGGCACTTGAAGCCGATGTCGCCGCGATGCTGCGCGACTTTGTGCAGATGCGCGCGGGCGAGGGCGCGGCACTGGCAAGGGTGCTGCACGGGCAACTGGATCAGGTTGCTGCGCTGACAGCCGAAGCCGCACATATTGCCGAGGCCCGCAAAGACGAGGTGGCGCAGGGTCTGCGCCGCAACCTTGCCCGCATCGTTGAAAATGCCGACGGTCTGGACGCGGCCCGCATCGCGCAAGAGCTGGCCCTGCTGGCGGTCAAGGCCGACATCACTGAGGAAATCGACCGTCTGGGCGCCCATGTCGCTGCGGCGCGTGATCTGGTCAATGTCGCCGGTCCCGTGGGCCGCAAGCTGGATTTCCTGATGCAGGAGTTCAACCGCGAGGCCAACACCCTGTGTTCCAAGGCGCAAAATACCGAACTGACGCGGGTGGGGCTGGCGCTGAAGGCGCTGATCGACCAGATGCGTGAACAAGTGCAGAATGTGGAGTAACCGCCAATGACCAACGAACGCCGCAAGAATGACCGTCGGGGGTTGCTGATGATCCTGTCTTCGCCTTCGGGTGCGGGCAAAAGCACATTGGCCAAACGTCTGCGCGCCTGGGACACCTCGATCAGCTTTTCGGTTTCTGCCACGACACGCCCGCCGCGTGTGGGTGAGGTGGACAAGTTCGATTATCACTTTGTGTCTGAAAACGACTTTAAAACCATGGTCAACAACGACGAGATGCTGGAACACGCCCACGTCTTCGGCAATTTTTACGGCTCTCCCACAGCCCCCGTACGCGAGGCGATCGAGCAGGGCAACGATGTGCTCTTTGACATCGACTGGCAGGGCGCGCAGCAGATCCGCAATTCGGCGTTGGGCATGCACACGCTGTCGGTGTTCCTGCTGCCGCCCAGCATCACCGAACTGCGCCGCCGCCTGGAAGCGCGCGGGCAGGACAGCAAAGAGGTGATCGACCAGCGTATGAAGAAGTGCTGGGACGAGATCAGCCATTGGGACGGATATGACTACGTTTTGGTCAACGACGATCTGGACGAAACCGAGGACAGCCTTAAAAAGATCATCGACGTCGCGCGGATGCGGCGCAGCCAGCAGCCGAACCTGACCGAGCATGTGCGCAAACTTCAATCCGAGTTTCAGGAGCAGTTATGACCATTTTCGCCTTGGGCGCGGATCGCCCCGACATTCACCCCGACACATGGGTCGCGCATGACGCCAACCTGATCGGCAAGGTTGTGATGGAAGAGGGCAGCAGCGTCTGGTTCGGGGCCACCATCCGCGCCGACCACGAAGAAATCCGCATCGGGCGCGGCAGCAACGTGCAGGAAAACTGCGTGATGCACATTGACGCGGGCTATCCGCTGACCATTGGTGAAAACTGCACCATCGGGCACAAGGTCATGCTGCATGGCTGCACCATCGGCAACAACAGCCTGATCGGCATGGGTGCGACCATCCTGAACGGGGCAAAGATCGGCAATAACTGCCTGATCGGGGCAGGGGCGCTGATAACCGAAGGCAAGGTGATCCCCGACGGGTCGCTGGTGATGGGCGCGCCGGGCAAGGTGGTGCGTGAACTGGACGCCGCCGCGATCAAAGGGCTTGAGGCCAGTGCGCTGCATTATCAGGACAACATGCGCCGTTTCCGCGATACCATGACCAAGGTCGGCTGAAATGCGCAACGAAAAAGGGTCGCTGATCCGCCCCGTCCCGCTGCCCGGCAGCGCATCGCGCCCGGTGGTCACGCCGCTGTCGCCCTCGGTGGTCTATGCCAGTGACACGCCCGACATGCTGGACCGCCAGTACGAAGGTGATCTGCACGGCTATACCTACAGCCGCGAGGGTCACCCCAACGCGGATGTGGTTGCGGGCCTGCTGGACCGTATGGAAAACGCACCGAACCCCGGAGTTGTGACGTCAAGCGGCATGGCGGCTGTGTCTGCTGTTTTGCTGGGGCTGCTGAAATCGGGCGATCATGTGATTGGCGGCAACCAGCTGTATGGCCGGTCGCTGCGCATGATGGCCGAAGACCTGCCGCGTCTGGGCATCGAAACCACGCTGGCCGATCCTGGCGACGTCGATGCGGTGCGCGCCGCCCTGCGACCCGAGACGCGGATGATTCTGGTCGAGGTGGTGTCGAACCCGACGCTGCGCGTGGCCGATATGGTGGGGTTGGCAAAACTTGCGAAAGAAACCGGCGTGCTGCTGGTGGTCGACAATACGTTCACCACACCGCGCGCCTATCAGCCGTTTGAACATGGCGCCGACATCGTCATCCATTCGGTGACCAAGCTGCTGGCGGGCCATTCCGACGTGATGCTGGGCTATGTCGCGGCGCGTGATGCGGCGATCAACACGCGGTTGCGGGACTTTACCGTGACGGCGGGCATGACACCCAGCCCGTTTGATTGCTGGCTGGCCGAGCGCGGGATGCTCAGCTTTGATTTGCGGTTCGAGCGGTGCCAGTCCACAGCGATGAAACTGGCCGATGCCCTAAGCACTTGTATCGGCGTGAAACGGGTGATCTATCCGGCCCGTCACGACCATCCCGACCACGACCGCGCTGCCGATCTGCTGAAAGGACGCTGGTGCAATATGGTCAGCTTTGAACTGGACGGCGGGCGCGCGGCTGCGAATGCGTTCACCACTGCCGCCGAGGGGCTCAGCTTTGCGCCGACCCTTGGGGACGTGGGCACCACGCTGTCGCATCCGGCCTCGTCCTCGCACCGTGCGCTGAGCGCTGAACGCCGCGCTGCCCTTGGCATGTCCGAAGGGTTTTTCCGCGTGTCCGTCGGTCTGGAAGACCCCGATACGCTGGTGGCGGTTTTTGAACGCGCAGTTGCCGCCGCGATGCAGGGCTGAGGGCGGTGCCACAAGATCATGTGATCCGTGCCATGCTTGAGGCGCTGCCGATGCCGGGGCTGGTGGTCAACCAGTCCGAGGTGATCGTCGGGGCCAATCTGGCTGCGCGCAACCTGATTGGGCAGCGGATCGAGGGGCGGCCCTATGTCACCATGCTGCGCCAGCCGTCGCTGCTGGACGCGGTCGAGGCCTGTCTGCGCGAGAGCAAGACGCGCACGGCGCCCTATCTGTCAAACGACGGCGCGCAGCACACCACGTTTTCGGTGCATGTGGCACAGGTTGTCGCCGACGGTGATGCGCCGATGGTGTTGCTGACCTTCGAGGATGTGACCCATGTGCAGCAAGCAGGCCAGATGCGCCGCGATTTTGTGGCCAACGTCAGCCACGAACTGCGCACACCGCTGACTGCGCTGATGGGGTTTATCGAAACCCTGCGCGGTCCTGCGCGCAATGATCCCGCAGCGCAGGCGCGGTTTCTGGGCATCATGCAGGATCAGGCCGAGCGGATGAACCGGCTGGTTGGCGATCTGCTGTCGCTGAGCCGTGTCGAGGGCGACGAGCGGGTGCGGCCGACAACGCAGGTGAACCTGCGTGAATGTCTGGCGTCGGTTGTGGCGCTGATGACGCCGTTGGCGAACGAGGCGGGTGTGACGCTGGTGTCTGATCTGGGCGACGAACCGGTGGTTGTGGCGGGCGACCGTGACCAGTTGGTGCAGGTGGTCAGCAACCTGATCGAAAACGCAATCAAATATGGCGGCAACGACCGCAGGGTTACTTTGCGGCTGGCTGTGGATGACTATCTACGGCCACTGCGCGGCCCGGGTGCAACCATTGCGGTTGCGGATGAGGGGCCGGGCATTGATCCTGTCCATCTGCCACGGCTGACCGAACGGTTCTATCGCGCCGACAACCACCGCAGCCGTGAACTGGGGGGGACGGGGCTGGGGCTGGCCATCGTTAAGCACATCGTCAACCGCCACCGTGGACGGCTGCGCATTGACAGCGTGCTGGGGCAGGGAACGACGGTGCAGGTTGTGCTACCGTGGGTGCCGTCCGGGGAAAACCTGGCCACATAGGTCAGTGCCCGGCCGTCGCACCAACGGTGCGCCGGTGATAAATGTGTTGCCGACAGCCGTTCACTTTGCGCACACCGAAAGGCCGACGGTGCTGTGCATCGCGATGCCGGGCTTTGGTGAAGTATGGACAGACCTGGAATTGTCCTGCCCAAAACCCCAATCCCTTAAAAAAACGCACGCAAATCCCGCTTTCCTGCCGGTTGTCATAAAACCGTTACGCAACTGTCACAAAAGCATAGCGTCCGGGGCCTAGGTCGGCGGCAAGGACGCCAATGGGGGTGCTCCACGACTATGAAACACGCAAACAGGAGACTGAAATGTCCTTTGTAAAACTTGCAACTTCCACATTCGCCATCGCGGCTGTCGCTGCCGGTGCTGCTGCCGCCCGTGACCAGGTTCAAGTGGCCGGTTCTTCGACCGTTCTGCCCTATGCCTCGATTGTGGCCGAAGCCTTTGGCGAAAACTTTGACTTCCCGACACCTGTTGTGGAATCGGGCGGCTCGTCCGCCGGCCTGAAACGCTTTTGTGAAGGCGTGGGCGAAAACACCATCGACGTGGCCAACGCCTCGCGCAAGATCAAGGACAGCGAAGTCGAAGCCTGCGCCGCCAATGGCGTGACCGACATCATCGAAGTCCAGATCGGTTATGACGGCATTGTTTTCGCCAGCGACATCAACGGCAAGAGCTTTGAGTTCACGCCGACAGACTGGTACAAGGCCCTGTCCGACAAAGTCGTTGTAGACGGCGCGCTGGTCGACAACCCCTACACCACATGGGATCAGGTGAACCCCGCGTTCCCCGCCCAGCCGATCCAGGCCTTTATTCCCGGCACCAAACACGGCACGCGTGAAGTGTTCGAAGAAAAAGTGATCCTCGCAGGCTGCGAAGAAACCGGTGATTTCGAAGCGTTCAAAGCTGCCAACGGCGACGACAAGAAAGCCGCTGAAAAGGCCTGTATCTCGCTGCGCACAGATGGCAAGTCGGTCGACATCGACGGTGACTATACCGAAACACTGGCCCGCATCGAAAGCAATGCGGACGGCATCGGCGTGTTCGGTCTGGCCTTCTACGAAAACAACACCGACAAGCTGCAAGTGGCAACCATGTCGGGTGTGACACCTTCGACCGAAAGCATCTCGACCGGCGAATACCCCGTGTCGCGTCCGCTGTTCTTCTACGTCAAGAAAGCGCACATCGGCGTGATCCCCGGCCTGAAAGAATACGCTGAATTCTTTGTCGCTGACGAGATTGCAGGCCCCGACGGCCCACTGGCTGCTTACGGTCTGGTGGCTGATCCCGAACTGTCGAAAACCCAAGCCGTGGTTGCCGACGAAGTCGTCATGGGCGGCGCGTCCTGATCTGCGATTGAACAACAGGAAGGCGGCGCAGCCAAAGCGCCGCCTTTCATCAATCCCGTCTTGAGACGCATCAAGACAAATGACGATTTGGGTGTGCAATGGCCCACCCGCCGGGGGATAGAGAATGTCCGATCTTATTAACGACCTCATCGGTGGCAGCACTGCCGGTTTGATGGTCATTGTGGTGCTGGGGCTGTCTGCCTTGGGGTTCTATATGGCCCGCAGCCGCGCGATAGCCTCTGGTGGTGGCGACCGCCGCAACCTTCACTCACTGCCAAACTATTACGGCTGGAACGCCGCCATGATGACCGCAGTGCCCGCATTGGGCGTTCTGGTCATCTGGCTTTTGGCGCAACCGATGATGATCGACAGTGCCGTGTTCAAGACAATCCCCGACAGCGCAATTGCCGAAGGCTCGTCACGCGGGTTGGTGATGAGCGATGTACGTCGGCTGGCCGACGGTCTGGACGTGATCGTGCAGCGTGGTGTGATGGACGCAGACCGCGCGGCCACATTGGATGCAAGCACCACCGATCTGCGCGCCACCTTGGCCGCCGAAGGCGTGGCGCTGGGGTCGGTCGTAGAACAACCGGTTCTGGACGCGGCCCAGATGTATCGCGCACAATCCTCTACGGGCCGCTTCTGGATGACGGTTCTGGTCTCGGTGATCGCGCTGCTGGCGTTTGTGCTGTCGCTGCGTCTGGCCACCGCTGATTTCCGCGCACGCAACGTGGTGGAAAAGGGCATTCTGGCGCTGCTGATCCTGTCGGCCAGCATCGCGATCCTGACCACGGTGGGCATCGTATTGTCGATGCTGTTTGAATCGATCAACTTCTTCCGCCTGCATTCCTGGACCGACTTTTTCTTTGGCAGCACATGGGCCCCGAACTTTCGCGGTGACAGCGACCTGTCGATCCTGCCGCTCTTGTGGGGCACGCTGTATATCTCGATCATCGCGCTTCTGGTGGCCGTGCCCATCGGGCTGTTCTCGGCCATCTACCTCAGCGAATACGCAGGCCCCAAGGTGCGCAGCGCAGCCAAGCCGCTGTTGGAAATCCTCGCCGGTATTCCCACAATCGTCTACGGTCTGTTTGCCTTGCTGACGGTTGGCCCCGCATTGGTCAAGATTTTTGGCCGCGGCGAAGAGGGGCTGTTGGGTGTCGAATGGATGAGCGGGGCCACATCGGTGCTGACCGCCGGTCTGGTGATGGGCATCATGTTGATCCCTTTTGTCAGCTCGCTGTCCGATGACATCATCAACGCGGTGCCGCAGGCGATGCGCGACGGCTCGCTGGGCCTTGGTGCCACGCATTCCGAAACCATCCGTCAGGTGGTGCTGCCCGCCGCGCTTCCCGGCATCGTCGGTGCCATTCTGCTGGCTGCCAGCCGCGCCATTGGCGAAACCATGATCGTGGTGCTGGGGGCAGGGGCCATTGCCAAGATTTCGGCCAACCCGCTTGAGGCGATGACCACCATCACCACCCGTATCGTCAGCCAGTTGACGGGCGACACCAACTTTGCCAGCCCCGAAACGCTGGTGGCCTTTGCCTTGGGTCTGACCCTGTTTGTCCTGACCCTGGGGCTGAATGTGATCGCGCTTTATATCGTGCGCAAATACCGCGAGCAGTATGACTGATGACTGACATGACATCCGACACCCCGCACGTTCACGGCTCGCTTTTGCAAGCCGACGCCCGCACCCGCAAACGCAACGCCGCCGAAACACGGTTCAAGTTCTACGGCATTGCGGCAATTGCCGTGGGTCTGCTGATGCTGGCTATCCTGCTGGTCAACATCGTTGGCCGCGGAACAGGCGCCTTTACCCAGACGTTCGTGACGCTGGATGTGGCCTTGCTTGAGGCAAAGCTGGATAAGAACGGCAACCGCAACATTGAAGAGATGAAGAAGGTTTCGACCTTTGGCTATGCGCCGCTGCTGAAAACGGCGATGGCAGACATGGTGGAAAAGACCGGCATGGACGGCGATATCCAGGCCGCCGACATGGCCGACATCCTGTCCAAGGGTGCACCGGCGCAGCTGCGGGATTATGTTCTGGCAAACCCGCAGATGGTCGGACAGGTTGTGCAGTTCAACTTTCTGGCCTCCAGCCGTGTTGATGGTTATCTCAAGGGCCGCGTCAGCCGGGAGAGCATTGCAAACGACAAGAATATCAGCTCTGAACAGCTTGATTTTGTGGATAAACTTGTAGAAATGGGCACGTTGAAGAAGAAGTTCAACCTGTCCTTTATCACCGGTGCGGACGCGTCAGACGCACGCCCCGAAGCGGCCGGCATGGGGGTTGCGATGGTCGGGTCGTTCTTCATGATGTTGGTGGTGCTGGTCCTGGCGCTGCCCATCGGGGTTGCGGCCAGTATCTATCTGGAAGAATTCGCGCCCAAGAACTGGATCACGGACATCATCGAGGTCAACATTTCGAACCTGGCAGCGGTGCCGTCGATCGTGTTCGGTATTCTGGGTCTGGCGGTTTTCATCAACTATATGCACCTGCCCACATCAGCGCCGCTGGTCGGCGGTCTGGTGCTGACTTTGATGACGCTGCCCACGATCATCATTTCGACCCGCGCGTCGCTGAAAGCCGTGCCGCCGTCGATCCGAGATGCGGCTTTGGGGGTAGGGGCGTCGAAAATGCAGTCTGTATTCCACCATGTGCTGCCCTTGGCTGCACCCGGCATCCTGACAGGCACGATCATCGGTCTGGCACAGGCGCTGGGGGAAACCGCACCGCTGCTGCTGATCGGTATGGTGGGCTTTATCGCATCGAACGCACCCGACGGTATCGCCAGCGGGCTGCTGTCTCCGAACTCGGCCATGCCTGCGCAAATCTACGAATGGGCCAAACGGGCCGACCCGGCGTTTTATGAACGCGCGTGGGGTGGTATCATCATCCTGCTGGTCTTCCTGCTGGCCATGAACACAATCGCGGTCATCCTGCGGCGGCGCTTCGAGCGGCGTTGGTAAGAAAGGAACGATGGACCAATGAAAGATCTAATGGCGGAGAGAACCGTGGATACCCAGAAACTGAAAATCAGTGCGCGCAACGTGCAGGTCTATTATGGCGACACACATGCCATCAAGGACGTGAACGTCGACATTGAAGACAAAACCGTCACGGCATTCATCGGGCCTTCGGGTTGCGGCAAGTCGACTTTCCTGCGTTGTATCAACCGGATGAACGACACAATTGATGTGTGCCGCGTACAGGGCGACATCATGATCGACGGCGAAGACATCTATGACAAGCGCGTTGATCCGGTGCAGTTGCGGGCCAAGGTGGGCATGGTGTTCCAAAAGCCGAACCCGTTCCCCAAGTCGATCTATGACAACGTGGCTTACGGTCCGCGCATTCACGGTCTGGCCAAGAACAAGGCCGACCTGGATGACATCGTTGAACGTGCCCTGCGGCGCGGGGCCATCTGGAACGAGGTCAAGGATCGTCTGGATGCGCCCGGCACCGGTCTTTCGGGCGGCCAGCAACAACGTCTGTGCATCGCACGCGCCGTGGCGACCGAACCCGAAGTGCTGCTGATGGACGAGCCATGCTCGGCGCTGGACCCGATTGCCACCGCGCAAGTCGAGGAATTGATTGATGAATTGCGCCAGAACTATTCGGTGGTGATCGTCACCCACTCGATGCAGCAGGCCGCGCGCGTCAGCCAGAAAACCGCGTTCTTTCACCTTGGGAATCTTGTCGAATACGGCGAGACGGGCACGATCTTTACCAACCCGACCGACCCGCGCACCGAAAGCTATATCACTGGCCGTATCGGCTGAGGAGCAGTAATAATGTCGTCAGATCAACACATTGCATCCGTTTTTGACCGCGACCTGGAGACCATTCAGGCGCAGATCATGAAAATGGGCGGACTGGTAGAAGAAGCGATTTTGGAGGCTGCGATCAGCCTTGAAACCCGCGACGAAGAACGCGCCGAGGCGGTCCGCAAGGCCGACAAGAAGATCGACGCGCTGGAAGAAACCATCAACGAAGAGGCCGCCCGCGTCATCGCCTTGCGCGCGCCGATTGCGGTGGACCTGCGGCTGATCCTGAGCGTGATCAAGATCAGCGCCAACCTGGAACGCATTGGCGACTATGCAAAAAACATGGCCAAGCGCACCGGCGTTCTGGCGCAGTTGTCGCCGGTCAGCGACAGCGCAGGGGCGCTGCGCCGCATGGCGCGCGAGGTCGAGCGGATGCTCAAGGACGCGCTGGACGCCTATGTGAACCGCGACGCGGAACTGGCGCAGGACGTGATCGACCGCGATATGGAAGTCGACCAGATGTACAACGCTCTGTTCCGCGAATTCCTGACCTTCATGATGGAAGATCCGCGCAACATCACCGCCTGTATGCACCTGCATTTCATTGCAAAGAACGTCGAGCGCATGGGCGACCATGTGACCTCGATTGCCGAACAGACCGTGTATCTGGTCACCGGCGTGCATGCCGATGAAAACCGTTCCAAAGCCGACACCACGTCGGTTCAACCGCTGTAAAGGGGCCGGATCATGTCAGCCGATCAACCGCGTGTGCTTGTCGTCGAGGACGAACCGGCACAGCGTGAAGTTCTGGTCTATAACCTGTCTGCCGAAGGCTTTGATGTGGTCTCGGCAGGCAATGGCGAAGATGCGATGATGATGATCGACGAGGCGTCGCCGGACATCATCGTATTGGACTGGATGATGCCGCACCTGAGCGGGATCGAGGTGTGTCGCAGGTTGAAGATCAAGCCGGAAACCCGTGATATCCCAGTGATAATGCTGTCTGCGAGATCCGAAGAGGTCGACAAGGTGCGGGGCCTGGAAACGGGTGCCGACGATTATGTGGTCAAACCCTATTCGATGATCGAACTGATGGCCCGTGTGCGCAGCCAGCTGCGCCGTGTGCGACCCGCGACGGTGGGTGTGCAGTTGCATTATGAAGATATCATTCTGGACGCCGAACGCCATCGCGTCACGCGCGGTGAAACCGAAGTGAAGCTGGGGCCAACCGAATTCCGGTTGCTCAGCACGTTCATGGAAAAACCGGGACGTGTCTGGAGCCGCGAAAGTCTGCTGGACCGTGTCTGGGGGCGCGACATCTATGTCGATACACGCACCGTCGATGTACATATCGGGCGGCTGCGCAAAGCACTGACAGTGACAGGTGGAACCGATCCGGTGCGCACGGTGCGCGGTGCCGGCTACGCCTTGGGCTAAGCAGAAACGACAGAAGCCGTGCGGTAACACCCGCGGCTTCTGTATCCGGTTTGTCGACCGGGTAATGGTGTGAATAATATAACATAATATGGATTATACGTTTCAGGTGGTGCCGTAGGGTGGATTCACAAACGAAGTGCAAATTCCTTACTAAAACAGAGAGTTGCACGGAGGATGAAGAATGGGAACCCACTACTGTCACCTGAAGCTGGACGAACGTCGCAAGCTTGCAAAGTGGCTTGAAGCCAAAATGCCGATTTCAGAGATCGCGGATCGACTGGGTCGCGACCCGTCCACGATCTACCGAGACATTAAGCGTAATCGGTACACGGACGACGAACTTCCTGAGCTAAACGGGTATCACGCGCTCGTCGCTCAGGACAAATATGAGCAGCGCCGCGCGATCCATCGCAAGATGATCATTCACCCTGATTTGAAAGCCGCGATCGAAGACCGCCTGAAGGCTGGCTGGTCCCCCGAACAGATCGCCGGCCGGATGCGGCTCGAACGGCACCCGATCCGCGTGAGCCACGAGACGATCTATCGCTTTGCCTATTCCAAAGACGGTCGCGAGGAACAGTTCTACCGCCATCTCCCTGAGCATCGCCGTCGCCGCCGGCCGCGTGGTTACCGCAGGCACAACAGAACCCACATATTCGACGTTCAAAGCCTGTCACACAGGCCTGAGCGCGTCTCAGAACGCCTGGAATTCGGCCATTGGGAGTGCGACTTGATGATGTTCCGCAAGGAGCATGGGAAGGTAAACGTGACGTCACTGGTCGAGCGCGTCAGCCGCTATGCCGTCGTGATGCGTAATGAAGACCGCCAATCCAAACCGATCATGGAGTCCCTGATCAACGGGTTGGCTCCCCTGCCCGCCGACGCGCGCCAGTCGATCACCTTTGATCGCGGCACCGAGTTTTCGGCATGGAAGCATCTCAAGGCCGGGATCGGTGCGGATGCCTGGTTCTGTGACCCGCAAGCGCCCTATCAGAAAGGCACTGTTGAGAATACGAACAACAGGCTGCGCCGATACCTGCCAAGATCAACCGCACCGACGGCGCTGACAAATCGATATTTGAGGTCGATTTGCCACCGCCTCAACGCAACGCCGCGCAAGTGCCTTGGCTACCGGACGCCCGCTGAGGTCTTTGAAAGCAACCTGATGGAAATACAGAACCGGTTGGAGTAAAACGAGATATCAAGAACTGCACTTCACCGTGAGTTCACATAGGCGCGCGCGCTACCTTCAAGTAAGACTCTTGTTATAAAACAATGAGTTATCTAAAGGGAATGGTGCGCGCTACCCTCAAATGCGTCTCCTAAGTGCGCTCAGGTTTCCACATCCGGGCGCGACCGCCCCGTCAGGTTGGGCAAATCGCTGATTTCAAGGGCCGCCGCGCGCACCGCCTCAAGCACTTGTTCGACAGGAGCTGCATAATCGCTCTGCTTGACGAACTGTTCCAGATACAGGCGCACCGTGGCGCCCTCGGTGCCTGTGCCGGACAGGCGGAACACGGCGCGCGCGCCGCCTTCAAAAAACAGACGAATGCCCTGCGCCGCACTGGTCGCCCCGTCCACCGGATCGGTATAGGCAAAATCGTCGGCCCTGGTGACGTTCAAACCGGCAAAGCGCTGCCCTGGCAGACTGTCCAGTTGCGCACGCAGATGGGCCATCATGTTGTCGGCGCGTGCGCTTTCGACCGCCTCATAGTCGTGGCGCGCATAATAGTTGCGCCCGAAACGCTGCCAGTGGTCAGCCTGGATCTCGGCCACGCTTTTGCCGCGCGCCGCCAGAATGTTCAGCCACAGCAGTACCGCCCATAACCCGTCTTTTTCGCGTACATGATGTGATCCGGTGCCGGCACTTTCTTCGCCGCAGATGGTCACGCGGCCGGCATCCAGCAATGTGCCAAAAAACTTCCATCCGGTCGGCGTTTCAAAGCATGGAATGCCAAGCGCTTCGGCCACCCGGTCTGCTGCGGCGCTGGTGGGCATCGAGCGTGCAATGCCTGCGATGCCGTTCTTGTACGCCGGTACCAGATGCGCATTGGCCGCCAGCATGGCCAGACTGTCCGAAGGCGTGATGTATGTCCCCTTGCCCACAATCATATTGCGGTCGCCGTCGCCATCCGATGCGGCACCCATGTCCGGGGCAGCTTCCGACATCATCAGATCCATCAGTTCCTTGGCCCAGATCGGGTTTGGATCAGGGTGACCTTTGCCGAAATCCTCGGAAGGTACACCGTTCACAACCGTGCCTTTGGCGGCCCCCAGCGTATCCTCAAGGATCGCGTGCGCATAGGGCCCCGTAACCGCATGCATGGCGTCAAAGCGCATGGTAAAGCCGCCTGCGAACAGCGCGCGAATGGCATCGAAGTCAAACAGGCTGGCCATCAGGTCGCTGTAATCGGCCACGGGATCAACAACGTCGATCACCATGGTGCCGATCCGGGTCTGGCCGACGGTGTCCAGGTTGATGTCGTCAACTTCGGCAATGTCATAGCTTTTGATCGCCAGCGTCGCGTCGTGAATGCGCGCCGTCAGCGCTTCGGATGCGGGGCCGCCGTTGGCTGCGTTGAACTTCAACCCGAAATCCGCGTCAATGCCGCCGGGGTTGTGGCTGGCCGAGAGGATGAAGCCGCCATCGGCCCCGTTCAGCCGGATCAGATGCGAGGCGGCAGGCGTCGACAGCAAGCCGCCCTGCCCTACGATGATACGCGCAGCACCTTGGGCAGCAGCCATTTTCAGGATGGTCTGGATTGCCGGACGGTTGAAGAATCGCCCGTCGCCACCCAGCACAAAACACTTGCCCGCGCCGCCGCCGATGGCCGTAAACGTCGCTGAGACGTAATTTTCCAGATAATGCGGCCCCATAAAGGTGCGCGTCTTTTTGCGCAGGCCCGAGGTGCCGGGTTTTTGGTCATTGAAAATTGTAGTCGAAATCGTCTTGATTGTCATAACAGGCGGCCTTTTGCGGCGTCATTGAATGGGGCAACTTGTTTCGTGCAACTGCGCGGTTGTCAACGTGACGAAACAGCATTCTGTCAGCGGATTTTGACCTGTAATCGTTTTTTCTGACCTTACGTCGCAGTGAAACGCAATTCCGTTCTGCGGTATTGGCAGTGGGTTCTTTTGGGCCTAGGGTTGCCCTAGAGGAACCGGGAAGGAGGAAGTCCCGGCTCACCAAAATGGGAGGATTCACATGGCCAATTCCGTGTGCGCAGGTCATCGAGTGGACCTGAGATGACTGCTATGACCTATGAAGAAGCAGCGGCACACCTGACCGCCACGAACCCTGTATTTGAACTGACTACCGCCAGTATTCGTGGCGTTGACTATAAGGTTTACAAGAACATTCCGGGCGATGTCGCCGCGTTGATGCGCCACAGCCGCGCAGCGATGCAGGATGGCGCAGCCGAATATCTGGTGTTCGAGGACGAGCGCTGGACCTATGACCAGTTTATCGCGGATGTAGACCGTCTGGCTCATATACTGGCCAACAGGTTTGACGTGGCACGCGGCACACGCGTGGCACTGGCCATGCGCAATTGCCCGGAACTGTTGCTGGGCATCATGGCGATTGCGTCGCTGGGCGGCGTGGTGGTTTTCCTGAACGGCTGGTGGACCACACAAGAGCTGGACTATGCCCTGCAAGACAGCAACGCCAGGCTGGTTCTGGCCGACGGCGACCGCGCTGCGCGTCTTGCGCCGCTTGAGCCGTCACTGGGTCTGACCATCATCGGCACACGTGATGCAAAAACGCCAGTGCGCTATGCCGATCTTGTGCGCGACGTGGGCGATGTGGCGCCCGCCGATGTCGGCATCGACACCGATGACGACTTTGCGATCATGTATTCCTCGGGAACGACCGGCAAGCCCAAGGGCGTGGTGTTGACCCATCGTGGCGTGGTCAATGCAGTCTATTCCTGGTTGCTGACCTTTGTCATGGCCCCGCTGATCGACCCGCCCGAAGATCCCGATGCGCCGGTACAGCGCCCTGTTGCGCTGATCGTGACGCCCCTGTTTCATGTCACGGCGACACATCCGTGTTTCATGCTGTCGATGCCTGCGGGTGCCAAGATTGTGGTCATGTCCAAATGGGATGCGCGCCGTGCGGTCGAGTTGATCCGCGACGAAGAAGTGACCCGTTTTCTGGGTGTTCCGACACAATCCGCCGATCTGGTGGTGGCCGCGCGCGAGATGGGCGAAGAGTTGCCCTTGCTGACCTATATCGGCAGTGGTGGTGCCAAACGTCCCGCGCCTCAGGTGGCCGAGATTGCTGAAACGTTCAAGAATGCCGCCGTTGCGACCGGCTGGGGCATGACCGAGACCAACGCCATGGGCATCGGACTGGTTGGCGACGAATATCTGGAACGCCCCGGAGCCGTAGGCCGGTTGTATCCGGCGGTGCAGGAACTGCGGTTTCTGGACGATGTCGGTCAGCCTGTGGGTGTGGGCGAAGTGGGGGAAATCACGGTTAAAAGCCCCTGCAACATGCGTGAATACCTGAACAAGCCCGAGGCCACCGCCGAAGTGCTTCAAGACGGTTGGCTGCGCTCGGGGGATCTGGGGTTCATCGATGAAGACGGCATTGTCACCATCGTGGACCGAAAGAAAAACATCATCATTCGCGGCGGCGAGAACATCGCCTGTCTGGATGTCGAAGGCGCATTGCACCGTCATCCCGCCGTGGCCGAGGCCTGTGTGTTCAGCGTGCCGCACGACCGTCTGGGCGAAGTCGTGGGCGCGGGTGTGCAGGTGAAACAGGGCCATTCGATAGACGAAGAAGACCTGAAGGCGTTCCTGCGCGACCATATCGCCAAATTCAAAGTGCCCGAACATTTCTGGTTCCAACGCGACCCCCTGCCCCGTGGCACCACCGACAAAATTGACCGGCGCGCCCTGCAAGCTGCCTGTCTGGGAAAGGACAATGCACATGCCTGAATTCGTCACCACCGAGGTCCGTGGCCCGATCCTGATCGTGACCATGAACCGCCCCGAAGTGTACAACGCCGTGCACCCGCCAATGCACATGGAAATGGACGCAATCTGGAACGATTTCCGCGACAACAACGACCTGTGGGTGGCCGTGCTGACCGGCGCGGGCGACAAGGCATTCTCGGCCGGTAACGATCTGAAACACAGCGCATCCGGCAAGGGCGGCACGATCCCTGACAGTGGCTTTGCGGGGCTCAGCAAACGCTTTGATCTGGACAAGCCGGTGATCGCCGCCGTGAACGGTTTTGCCATGGGCGGCGGCTTTGAAACCGCGCTGGCCTGCGACATCATCATCGGGGCAGACAATTCCACCTATGCCCTGCCCGAGGTCAAGGTCGGCTTTTTCGCAGCCACAGGGGGTGTTCAGCGCCTGTCGCGGTTCATGTCGCGCACCAAGGCGAACGAACTTCTGTTCACCGGTCGCCACATGGACGCGACCGAGGCGCTTGGCCACGGCATCCTGAACGCTGTTGTCCCGCAAGCCGACCTGATGGATGCCGCCATGAAGATGGCCGAGGACATTGCATCACAATCACCTTCTTCCGTGCGCGCCACCAAACGGGTGCTGAACGAAATGGCCCGTGCCGAAGGTTTGGACGACAGTCTGGCCTACAGCTACGAGGTGCTGGGCGCGCTGATGAAAACCGAAGATCACCGCGAGGGCGTCACGGCCTTTGTCGAGAAACGCAAACCCAACTGGGTTAACCGATAGAAATCGAAAGAGAGGGCCGAACATGGCAAAATCAACGCCGGAAATGAACAACCTTGAGATGTCCGAGGGCAACAAGCCGTTGCTGAACGCGGTCATCCGTCACATCCGTGACAACGTCGATCCGATCACCGATGAATTCTTTCGTCTGGGCGAAGGCCGCGCCGATCGTTGGTCCTATGCGCCGGGTCAGCTGGAGCTGCTGGAGGGTGCCAAGCAAAAGGCCCGTGACGCGGGGCTGTGGAACTTCTTCCTGCCCAACGCCGAAACCGGTGAAGGCCTGTCGAACCTGGATTACGCCTATATCGCCGCCGAGCTGGGCAAAAGCCCGCTGGCACCCGAAACCCTGAACTGTTCGGCGCCCGACACCGGCAACATGGAAGTGCTGGAACGTGTCGGCACCCAGGCCCAGAAAGACAAATGGCTGAAGCCGCTTCTGGCCGGTGAAATTCGTTCGGCCTTTGCCATGACCGAACCCGATGTTGCCTCGTCGGACGCCAAGAACATCTCGACCTCCGCCGTGCTGGAAAACGGCGAATGGGTCATCAACGGCGAGAAATATTATATCTCGGGTGCGGGCGATCCGCGCTGCAAGATCATGATCGTGATGGTCAAAACCTCGCCCGACGCGGAAACCTTCCGCCAGCAGAGCCAGATCCTTGTGCCCATCGACACCCCCGGTGTTGAAATCCTCGGGCCGATGCATGTCTTTGGCCATGACGACGCGCCGCACGGTCACATGCACATCAAGTTCACCAACGTGCGCGTGCCCGAGGAAAACATCCTGTGGGGCGAAGGCCGTGGCTTTGAAATCAGCCAGGTCCGCCTTGGGCCGGGCCGTATCCACCACTGCATGCGCTCGATCGGTCAGGCGGAAAAAGCGCTGGACCTGCTGATGGACCGCGCGATCAACCGCAAGGCCTTTGGCAAGCGGATCGTCGACCTTGGCAAGAACATGGAAACCATCAGCCGCGCACGGATCGAGATCGAGGCGATGCGCCTGATGGTTCTGAAAGCGGCCAAGGCGATGGACGTTCTGGGCAACAAAGAGGCCCGCATCTGGGTCAGCATGATCAAGGCGATGGTGCCGGAAAAGGTCTGCCAGATCATCGACCAATCCATGCAGGTGCACGGTGCCACAGGTCTGTCGCAGTGGTCGCCTTTGGCAAATATGTACACCGGCCAGCGCACGCTGCGCTTTGCGGACGGTCCCGACGAGGTGCATCACCACGTCGTCGCCCGCGCCGAAGTGGCTGAGTTCCAGGAAAGCAACGAACGTCAGCTTGCCGCGCACGGCAAGACCCAGGGCAAGGTGTTTTCGGGACCATGAGCAAGATGTTCGATCTGACCGGAAAAGTGGCGCTTCTGACGGGCGCGTCCAAGGGCATGGGGCTGGCGATGGCCACCGCATTGGCCGAGCACGGCGCAACCGTTGTGATCTCTGCGCGCAAGCAGGATCAGCTGGACGAAGCCGCCGCTGACATCAACAAAACCGTGGGCGCAACGCGTGCCCACGGTGTCGCCTGCAACGTGGGCTACAAGGACCAGCTTCAGGCGCTGGTCGACCAGACCCGCAAGATCGCAGGGCCCATCGACATCGTTGTCGGCAATGCGGGTGTGAACCCCTATTACGGCAAGACCTCGCAAATCCCCGACGATGCCTATCACAAGACGATGAACGCCAACGTGTTGTCGAACCAGTGGCTGGCCACGATGGTCGCCCCCGACATGATTGAAAAAGGGTCCGGTTCGATGATGTTCACATCCTCCATCGGTGCGTTCAAACCGTCGGAAATGCTGGGCACCTACGGCATGTCGAAACTGGCGCTGATCGGACTGGTGCGCAATCTGGCACAGGAATTCGGGCCGCACGGCATCCGGTTCAACGCGATCTGCCCCGGATTGGTCAAAACCGACTTTGCCCGCGAACTGTGGGACAACCCCGAGGTCGAAAAGCGCATTCAGGGCGAGATTCCGTTGCGCCGTCTGGGCGAGCCTGACGATTTCGGTGGTCTGGCCGTCTATCTGGCGTCGGATGCCAGCAAATATATGACCGGACAGGCGCTGACCGTCTGTGGTGGGTCGAACATGTGGACATAAGCAATGGAATTAAAAGATAAAATTGTTGTCGTGACCGGCGCCGCCAGCGGCATCGGGCGCGCCATGTGTGTGGCTTATCGCGCCGCAGGTGCCACGGTTGTCTGTGTTGACCGTGATACCAGAGGGGCGGCTGAGACCGCCAACAGCATCGACGGTCTGGCCATCGAAGTCGACGTGTCCAGCGAGCAGCAGATCGTTGCGATGATCGACCGTGTCGAGGCCGAGGTTGGCCCGATTGATCTGTTCTGCTCGAACGCCGGTATCTCGATCGCCGGCGGTGTCGAAGTGGACAATGACGGCTGGCAGCGCATCTGGGAAATCAACGTGATGTCCCACGTCTGGGCCGCGCGCAAGCTGGTGCCGCTGATGACGGCACGCGGTGGCGGCTATCTGCTGAACACCTCGTCGGCGGCGGGTCTGCTGAACCAGGTGGGCAGCGCGCCATATGGTGTGACCAAACACGCGGCTGTGGGTCTGGCCGAATGGCTGGCGATGACCTATGGCGATCAGGGGATCAAGGTTTCGGTCCTGTGCCCCCAAGCCGTGCGCACCGAGATGACGCGCGGCCACGAAGAGCACGTTGCCGCCATCGACGGCATGATGGAACCCGACGTGGTTGCCCAGGCCTGTATCGAAACCATCCGCAATGAAACGTTTCTGGTTCTGCCCCACCCCGAAGTCATGGGGTATATGCGCAACAAAACCGACAATTATGACCGCTGGATTGGCGGTATGCGTAAACTGAACCGTAAATACGGACAGTTCGACGACGCCTAGTCAAAATAGGAGCAGGCAAGCGGGCAGCGCCGCTTGTCGGCAGTTTTCACCTTTGAAGGACAGAAATATGATCGGTTACACCACATTGGGCGTCTCTGACATGACCCAGGCAAAGCAGTTTTATACAGACCTCTTTGCATCGAAACAGGCCAAGATCGTGACAGACCTCGGCCGCATTGCCTTTATCAGCACGGGCCGCGGGCAACCGATGCTGGCGGTTTGCGAGCCCTATGACAAAGAGCCTGCGACATCTGGAAACGGCACGATGATCGCCTTCACGGCGGACAGCAAGGAAGACGTAGACACGCTTTATGCCCGTGCCATCGAACTGGGCGCCACGGATGAGGGCGCACCGGGCCAACGTATCGCCGACCGGTTCTATGGTGCCTATGTGCGCGACGTTGACCACAACAAGTTGTGCTTTTTCGTCTTTGGTTAACAGGCAGCGGCACGGTCTCGCGTGCCGCACCCACTAGTCGCGCGGTGTAATTTCTCGGATCAGCCCCTCTTGGGCGGTCGAGGCGACCAGCACGCCGTTCTGATCGTAAATACTGCCCCGGTTGAACCCGCGCGCGCCACCCGTCCAAGGGCTGTCCATCGTATAGAGATGCCAGTTTTCAAATTGCACCGGCGCGTGGAACCACATCGCGTGATCAAGACTTGCGGTCATCACATTGCCGCTCATCCATGTCAGCCCGTGCGGGCGCAGCGACGATCCCAACAGGTTCATGTCCGACGCATAGGCCAACATACAGTGCTGCATTTGCGGGCTGCTGCCTTTGGCGGCGGCCATGCGGAACCAGGTGTGGTTTTCATCCGACACGATTTCAGGCTCGAACAGGTCGCGCGGGTCTACGTCGTGCAGCTCGATAGGGCGCGGCCGCATGAAATCGGCGCGGCGGTGTTCGGGCACGCGGTCCAGTTCCTCGGCCCGCAGCACGTTGCGGTCGGGCCAGTTTTCGGGGCCGGACACCTGTGGCATCGGATGCTGGTGATGGCGGCCCGGTTCCTCGACGTGAAAGCTGGCCGACATGTTCAGGATCTGCTTGCCGTGCTGGATCGCCACCACGCGCCGCGTGGTAAAGCTGCCGCCGTCGCGGGCGCGGTCCACCTGGTAGATCACCGGAATTTCGGGATCACCGGGACGGATGAAATAGGCATGCAACGAGTGACACAGCCGGTCGGGCACGGTGCCATAGGCGGCCGCCAGCGCCTGTGCCACCACCTGACCGCCAAAAATCCGCGTCGAGGTTTCGCCACCCTGCCCGGTCCCGCGGAACAAATCGACCTCTAGCCGTTCGATTTCAAGCAGGTTCAGCAGGGTTTCCTGGGCATCTGTCATGTGGCGCGGGCCTTTGCGTAATCAATGAAAAAGTCGAAGCTGGCAGGGTTGGCCATCGAGTCGCGGTTCACGACGCGGGCCGGATCACCGCCCAAAAGCAGCTTTTTCACCGGAACTTCAAGCTTTTTACCCGATAGTGTGCGCGGGATGTCAGTGACTTCGATGATTTCATTGGGCACGAAACGGGCCGAAACGCTGGTGCGGATGGCCGCGTTGATGCGCTCTTTCAGGGCATCGTCCAGCGTCTGACCTTTTGTGGGCACCACGAACAACGGCATAAAGCTTTCGCGGCCCAGAAACTCAAGATCGACCACCAGACTGTCCATCACTTCGGGCAGCCCTTCGATCGCCTGATAGATCTCGGCCGAGCCCATGCGCAGCCCCTTGCGGTTGATCGTGGCATCGGATCGCCCGAAAATCACAGATCCGCCGCGCGCGTTGATCTCGATCCAGTCACCGTGCCGCCAGATACCGGGATAGGTATCGAAATAGGCATCATGCAAACGGCTGCCATCGTCGTCTCCCCAGAAATACAAGGGCATCGAGGGCACTGGCTGGGTGCACACCAGTTCGCCCACGGCGTCGATCAATTCCTTGCCCTCTTCGTCGTAAGAACGCACCGCATTGCCGAGTGCCCGACACTGCATTTCGCCTGCGCGCACCGGCAATCCGGGATGGCCCAGTACAAAGGCCCCTGCCAGATCGGTGCCGCCCGAAATGGGGGCCAGCCAGACGTCTTCTTTCACCTCTGAGTAAATCCAGTTGTATGCATCTTCGGACAGCGGCGATCCGGTCGAACCAAGCGCGCGCAATGCGGAAAGATCAACCTGCGTGCGCGGTGAAATACCGGCCTTGAGGCAGCCTGCAAAAAATGCAGCACCCGCACCGAAATAGGTCAGCCCCTCGTCCGCAACCACGCGCCAGACCACGCCCATGTCGGGGAAATGCGGTGCGCCGTCATACATCACCAGCCGTGCGCCCTGCCCCAAGGCCGAGAATTGCGAGTTCCACATGATCCAGCCCGAAGACGTCAGCCAGGCATAGCGGTCTGTCGGGCCCAGATCCTGATGCAGCGATTGCTTGGCCGATTCCAGAACGATGCCGCCGTGTCCGTGCACGATAGGTTTGGGATTGCCCGTGGTGCCCGACGAATAGACGATCCACAACGGATGCTCGAAAGGCACCTGACAGCTTTCCAGCTTGGCCGCGCGGTCCGTCAGCGTTTCCCAGTCGGTCCAGCCCACGGGCAATGCCTGGGCCACCGGTACCATGATGCGCCCTGTCACGCTGGGCAGCCCCTCGCTGATCTGCCGGATCACCGCGCTGCGGTCTATCGGCTTGCCCGCGTGGGTATAGCCGTCTTGGGCAATCAGTACCTTGGGCTCGATCTGTTTGAACCGGTCCAGAATGGCCACATGCCCCATATCAGGCGCGCACAATGACCACACAGCCCCCAGCGATGCGGTGGCCAGAAAGGCAACAACCGAAACCTGCGTGTTTGGCAGGATCGCCACCACGCGGTCGCCCTGCCCCACACCCATATCCGCCAGATGCGCGGCAACCGACGCCACCTGATTGCGTAGCTCGGCCCATGTCAGGCTGACGCGATCAAAGGTTTCCGATTGCACGACCACGGCCACCTCGTCGGGCCGTGTATCGGCATGACGCAGCAGATGGTCGACATAGTTCAGTTTGGCCCCCGGCCCCCATTCCGCGCCCGGCATCTGGTTCTTGGCCAGAAAGGTGGTGGGCGGCACGGACGCGGGCAGATCGAAAAACTGCCAGATGGCAGACCAGAACCCTTCCAGGTCAGCCACCGACCAGTCCCACATCGCCGGATAGTCGGCAAAGCGCAGCCCGCGTTCGCGTTCAAGCCAGCGTTCGAACCGTGCAATCGACGTGTTGGCGGCGCGCTCTGGGCTTGGGGTCCACAGTATGCGTCGTTCGCTCATGTCAGGGCTCCGTGTATCAATGCTTTTAGCTCGGGACGTGCGGGATAGCTGCTTGACGGGCTGAGTTGCGTGAAAAAGACCACGGACAGATCATGCACAGGATCAATCCAGAAGAACGTGGATGCCATGCCGCCCCAGCTGAAATCGCCCACCGATGACGGCGTGCGGGTGCGTGCGGGGTTCAGCACGGTTGACCCGCCAATGCCAAAGCCGGTGCCTGTCATCGGCTGTTCGGCAAAGCTGGAAGGACCCATGCTGGCGATTTCTCCGGGCAGGTGGTTGGACATCATGAACCGCAGCGTCGCGGGCGACACCAGACCCTGTCCGCCGGTGCGCAGCGCCTCGCAAAAGCGCATGTAATCGTCAATGGTTCCCACCAGCCCGCCGCCGCCCGACAGGGTGCTGGGCGCGCGAAACGGGGATTTTCCGGCCACATCCACACAGCGCAAGGTCTCGGCGCTTTTGCTTTCGGCGTTGTTCAGCGCCATCGCACCACTGGCCAGCGGCGTATACAGCGACGCGAAACGATCCAATGCGCCCTCGGGCACGGCAAAGCGGGTTTCGCGCATGCCCAGCGGGTCAAAAATACGGCTTTGGAAAAACGCATCCAGCGTCTGCCCTGACAAAACCTCGACCACACGGCCGATCACGTCGATGCCGACGGAATATTCCCAGCGCGTACCCGGCTGAAAGGCCAGCGGCATCTGTGCCAGCCGTTGCGTGACCTCTGCAAGCGGCCCCTCCGAGGCACCGAACAACAGCTTGGCCTCTTCCATCGCCTTTGGCAGCACACCGGGGTTGAACGGATAGCTGAAACCGCCCGTATGGGTCACGGTCTGGTGCAGGGTCGGCACCGGGCAGCGTTCGACCTGATCAATCGCTGTGGCACCGTCAACCAATGCATACATCTCTGAAAACTCGGGCAGCACAGCCGACAGCGGCGCATCCAGATGAATGCGCCCTTCCTCGGCCAGCATCATCAGCGCCAGCGAAGTCACGGGTTTGGTCATCGAATAAATCCGCGCCACCGTATCGCGGGTGAAGGGCGCGGCACTGGCCACGTCCCGCAAGCCGGTCTGATGATAGAAAACCTCGGCACCGCTTTGGTTGACCAAAACGCTGCTGCCTGCAAATTTTCTTTCATCTACATAGCGTTGCATCCATGGTTTGATGCGATCAAGACGGGTTTTATCAAGTGTGGGCATGGTGTTATCCTATCATCCGCGCCATCGCGGTGGCTGTTTCATCTGTGAACCATGGCAGGTTCGCCGCGCTTTCGGTCTCAACAGCTTGTTCGATCTGGGCAATTGTATCGCCACGCAGTTGCGCCTTGACCGACGCATAGGCAGTTGGCGGAATCTGCGCAAACTCCCGCGCCGCATTCAAGGCGGCCTGTCCCAACCCGTCAGATTCGACAATTTCATCCACCAGTCCGGCGGCTAAAGCGGATTTTGAATCAATGGGTTGCCCGCGCATCATCATGCGACGCGTCATATTCGAATCCAGCATGGCCCGCGCGATCCCCAGCGGACCCGCAGGAAAGCCGACGCCCACCCGCACCTCCGCCAGACCGAACTGGGCGCGTGGCACGGCAATGCGGTGGTCTGACGCCAGCACAAAGAACAAACCGCCCGCAATTGCAGGCCCGTTGATGGCACAGATTACCGGTTTGGGGCAGGCAAACAGCGCCATGAAGCCTTGATTCAGCCCGTCCACGATGGCGCGTTGATCGTCGCGGATAAAGTGTTGCGCCTGTTTCAGGTTCAACCCTGCGGA
Source organism: Pseudosulfitobacter sp. DSM 107133 (assembly GCF_022788695.1). Lineage (NCBI taxonomy): Bacteria > Pseudomonadati > Pseudomonadota > Alphaproteobacteria > Rhodobacterales > Roseobacteraceae > Pseudosulfitobacter > Pseudosulfitobacter sp. DSM 107133. The sequence continues at coordinate 2,051,577 of NZ_CP085154.1, read as the reverse complement.
AAACACCTTGCACCCAGACGACAGCACTATCGCGCGTACATCATTATCGCCAGACAACGCATTCATAACATTGCGAAACCCCATCAGGGTTTCAGGTTCCAGTGCATTGACCGGTGCGCGGTTCAAGACCAGCTCGACAATACCGTCGCCATGGTCGATTTGCGTGATCCACGTTTGATCTGCCATCATGTCCCCCTGTTTTGGTGTCAATGTGACGGCTATTCCAGCACTGTCAAAGGCCAAAAACAGGGTGTGACGCTGCGTTGAGCGACAGGGTGACCTTCATCTTGCCGGATAAACTCCGGGGGGTGGCGCGTCAGCGCCGGGGGGCTGGCCCCCCGACACCGCCAAAGGGTCAGACCTCCAGCCATTCCTTGCGCACGTCTTCCCGCGCTTTCAGCTCTTGGGGCGTGCCCTCGAATACCACTTGGCCGTGACCCATCACATAGACGCGGTGGGCGATGTCCAAAGCGATCGACAGCTTCTGTTCAACCAACAGCGTCGACACCCCCCGCTTTGCGATTTCCTGCAAGACTGAGGCGACCTTTTGCACCATTTGCGGGCTCAGGCCCTCGGTCGGTTCGTCAATCATCACCAGATCGGGGTCACCCATCAGCGTGCGGCACATGGTCAGCATCTGCTGCTCGCCGCCCGACATCACCGATGCCTCGACGTCCGCGCGCTCGTTCAGGTTCGAGAACATGTCGAACATGTCCTGCATGGCCCAACGGCCCGCCCCGTCTTTTTGGCCCGGTTTCAGGCCCAGGATCAGGTTTTGCCGTGTGGTCAGACCCGGAAAGATATCACGGTTTTCCGGCACATAGCCGATGCCAAGGTTGGCAACCTCGAATGCCTTTTTACCCGCGATTTCCTGACCACGGAACTTGACCGATCCATGCGGGACAACCTCGCCCATGATCGCCTTGCAGGTGGTCGAACGCCCCACCCCGTTGCGCCCCAACAGGGCGACGATCTCGCCCTCCTGGATGTTCAGGTTCACCCCTTGCAGGATGTGTGATTTGCCATAGTAGGCGTGCAGATCGGTGACTTCGAGCATCAGTGTTCTGCCTCCAGTGCAGCGCCAAGATAGGCTTCTTGAACCTTGGGATCGCCGCGCACGTCCTCGGGGCGGCCGGTGGCGATCAGCTCGCCATAGACCAGCACCGAAATCCGGTCGGCCAGACCAAAGACCACGCCCATGTCATGTTCGACCATGATCAGGGTTTTGCCCTCGGTCACGGTGCGGATCAACTCGACGATATAATCGGTTTCCGAATGGCTCATGCCGGCGGTGGGTTCGTCCAGCATGATGACGTCGGCGCCGCCGGCGATGGTAATGCCGATTTCCAGCGCGCGCTGTTCCGCATAGGACAGCGTGCCCGCAGGCAGGTCGCGCCGGTTGGTCAGGTTGATCTGTTCCAGAATCTGTTCCGCCCCTTCGGTCAGCGCACGGCTGCGCCCGACCATGGCCCAGAAGTTGTATTTGTAGCCCATCGACCACAGCAACGAACACCGGACGTTTTCAAAGACGGTCATCTTGGGAAAGATGTTGGTGATCTGGAATGACCGGCTCAGCCCCATGCGGTTGATCTCGAACGGGGCCTTGCCCGCCAGATCATTGCCATGCAATCGCACCGAGCCAGAGGTTTGCGGAAACCGTCCGGTGATCAGGTTGAACAGGGTAGACTTGCCCGCCCCGTTCGGCCCGATGATGGCGTGGCGTTCGCTTTGCCCGACAGCCAGATTGACGCCGCGAATGATCTCGGTCTTGCCGAAACTCTTGCGCAGGTCTTTCAGTTCAAGTGCAGCGGTGGTCATGCGGCACCTCCTTGGGATGTACTGGATGCAGTGTTGGCCTCGGCCCATGCCGTGCGCAGCGTTGGAAGCATCATGCGCATGATGGCAAAGGCAACAACGGTGACCGCGATGGCAACGGCCCAAGGCAGCACCGTGTGGCTGTCAAAGGTTGTCCAGAACACGGTCATTTCCTCGTCGCCAACCGACGCGTGGCGGAAATGAAAGGTCATTTCGACCAGGGCAGACAGGCCCAATATGCCGATCAATGCAGGTATCAGCGTTTTCAGATAGGGCACGATCAGCCCCGACGCCTTGCCCAGTCGGATCGCAGGCACATGCATCATCAGCAGACCCGCCAGCCCTCCGGGAAAGAACATCACGGTCGCAAGGAACAGCACGCCTGCATAAAAGGCCCAAAGTTCGGTTTGCAGCGACAGAACGGTTTGCAGCAGGGTAAAGGCGATGGCCCCGATGATCGGCCCGAAGAAAAACCCGACACCGCCCAGGAATGTCACCAGCAGGATGACACCGGACGAGGCAGTGTTCAGGTTCTCTTCGGTGACGATTTCATAGTTGATGGCAAACAGCCCGCCCGCGATACCGGCGAAAAAGCCCGAGAAGATAAAGCTGTAAAAGCGCACCCAGCGGGACGAATAGCCCAGAAACTCGGCCCGTTCGGGGTTGTCGCGCACCGCGTTCGCCATGCGCCCGATAGGGGTGCGCGAAAACAAATACATCAACAGCGCCGACAGCATCAGCCAGAAGGCGATCAAGTAGTAAACCTCGATCTGGTGCAGGAACTCGACACCAAAGAAGGGATTGGCATAGGTCCGGTCGCCCGATACGCCTTCTTCTCCGCCAAAGAAGGCGACGATGATAACCGAACAGGCGGCAATCAGTTCACCCACACCCAGCGAGATCATGGCAAAGACCGTGCCCGCGCTGCGGGTCGAGAAACTGCCGATGATCATCGCCAGCCCCATGCCGAACAGCCCGCCGAAAAGCGGCAGAACCGGCAGCGGCAAAAGGGCGAAGAAATCGGTCATCGACATCACATGCATACAGGCAAAACCGCCGACGCCCGCATAGACCGCATGGCCAAAGCTCAGCATCCCGCCCTGCCCCAGCAGCATGTTATAGGCCAGCGCAAAGATGATCGTGATGGCCATCTGGTTCATGATGGTAATCGCCGAGTTGTCGGTAAAGATGAAGGGCATGACCAACAGGAACAGTCCGGCAATGACCCAGGGCATGGCCGCGATCCGAAGGCCACCTGCCCGCATCCGCTGGGCGGGTTTGGTCGGATCGGTGGTGATCTGGTTTTCTTTCATAGGATTGCTCATGCGTCACGGTTCCCAAACAGGCCGTAGGGGCGGAAAATAAGGATCAGCACCATCAGGATATACGGAAGGATGTCAGCGATTTGCGGACTTGTGACGGTCCAGATGTCCCGGAACATACTGTCGCCCAGGTTTTCCGGTGTGGAAATGCCGATGCCGTTCAGGATGTCTTCCATCCGGATGTTATAGGATTTGGCGAAGGTGGTGATCCAGCCGATCAGCAATGATGCCACCAATGCGCCCCACAATGATCCAAGCCCGCCGATGACGATCGTTACAAAGACGATCGACCCAAGCACAAAGGCCATGCCGGGGAACGTGCCCAGAACCGGGCCCGCAATCACACCGGCCACGCCGGCCAGCGCGGTGCCAACACCAAAGACACCCATAAAGATCAGCGGTACATTGTGGCCCAATGCCTCGACCGTGCGCGGATAGCTGAGGGCCGCCTGAATGATCATGCCAACGCGCGTCTTGGTCAGCACATACAGCAGACCGATAAAGATCGCGATCGAGATGAAGATCATGAACACCTTGTAAGCCGGGATGGAATTGCCCGAGATGGCAAAGGCGGTAAAGTTCAGGACTTCGGGGATCTGATAAGGCAACTGGTTCTTGCCCCAGATGAATTGCACCAGCTCTTCGATCAGCAGCGCAAGGCCAAAGGTAAAGATCAGTTCCGGCACATGGCCGTATTGGTGGACGCGGCGCAGGCCATAGCGTTCCACTCCGGCGCCAATGACCCCGACGATCAGGGGTGCCACCAACAGACCCATCCAGAACCCCAGCGCGATGCTGATCTGGTAGGCGAAATAGGCACCCAACATGTAAAAGCTGGCATGGGCGAAGTTCAGAACGCCCATCATTGAGAAAATCAGTGTCAGACCGGCAGACAGCATAAACAACAGCAGTCCGGTCACCAGCCCGTCGATAAGATTGACGAGTACGAGGTCCATGCGGGGTCCCTCCGAGGTAGGATGTGGCGATTTTGTTATGAAACGGCCCGCCCCGGTTCAGGGGGCGGGCCAGACAGACAGACCCTTACGGGCGTTTCATGTCACAGGTTGTTGCGATGTCAGCCGAGGCGTCCTTGACCGTATACTGGACTTTCAGGCCATAGCCCGAGTTGTCCATGTCATAGGGTGCTGCGACTGGCTGGTGACCAAAGATGTGGATGTCCTGAATGACCTGGTGATCCTGCGGACGCATGTACATGTCTTCGGTGCTCCACAGGCTGTCTGTGAAGTGCATGCCTTCCAGCGCGGTGGCCACTTTGACAACGTCTGTCGCAGTGCCCGCCGCGTCGATGGCTTGTGCCAGCATCTGCATCACGTTGGTGATGCGGGTCTGGGACATGTTGCCATCAGGATACTTGGCCTTGAACGCTTTCACATATTCCTGCGTTTCGGGCTTGGGCGGCGGGTTGTCGTCGCCTTCTGCCACCAGATACAGGGAATCCACGCCGCTTTCGCCAAAGGCAGCGGTGATGCCATCAGCGGCAGCATAGTAGGTAAAGATCGGACCTTCGAACCCGTTTTCAAGGATCGACTTGCCCAGGCCCAGCATGTCCGCGCCCCAGTTACCAGTGATGACCGCATCGGCACCCGAAGACACGATTTTACGGCTGTAAGGGGTGAAATCCTTCACCTTGCCGATAGGATGCAGTTCGTTGCCGACGATTTCGATGTCGGGGCGTTTTTCAGCCAGCATCGACACGGCAGCATCTGCCACGGCCTTGCCGAACGAATAGTCCTGACCGATCACATAGACTTTTTTGATGTCCTGATTTTCAGCAATCATATCCGTCAGCGCGGCCATTTTCATGTCGACATGCGGATCAAAGCGGAAGTGCCAGAAGTTACATTTTTCGTTGGTCAGCGCAGGGTCGACCGCAGAATAGTTCAGGAACAGGACCTGGCTGTCGGGGTTGCGACGGTTGTGCTTGTCAATCGCCTCGGTCAGTGCGTTCGCAACGCCCGAGCTGTTGCCCTGAACGATGTAGCGCGCGCCCTGGTCAATCGCGACCTGCAACTGGATCAGCGATTCCTTGGGGCTGATCTTGTTGTCGAAGGCCAGGATTTCGAACATGTCGCCGCCCAGAACGCCACCCTTGGCGTTGACCAGTGTTTCAGCTGCGAATTCAAACTGGTGCAGCCCGTTTGTGCCGGTGCTGGCAAAGGGTCCGCTGAGCGGATCAATAAAAGCAATTTTGACATTGTCGGCAAATACTGCGGCGGTGCTGACAGATAGCGCCAGCGCGGCACCGAGGCCGAGCTTGATAGATTTACGCATTAAGGTTCCTCCCTAGAACATACCCCGACTTACACTTGCGTGCATTAGCTATGCGTCGGTGTGCAAAAAGAGTTGCATACTGGTGGGATAAGTCAAGCTTTCGCCAAGCCGAGGGTGCCGGTTTCGCGCCTCATTATGTGTCGCTTGCAGAGGTCAAATTTTGGGCACTGACCGGTCGCGGGCACTCTGGTAGGTCCTGCCTGAGGGCAGAGGATCAAGTGGGACACTTAAGTATTTGAAATTAAATAATTAAGTTGAAAATTCGTTGAGCTAATCTTGAGATTATCCGACATGTTCAGGTGCCAAAAATAGCGGCAATCCGGCCGAAATTTTTCAAAATTCAACGAGAAAATTACTGGAAAATACCGCCTGACACGCGCCCTGTATCACAATTTACGCTGCGTCGTTTTGCGGTCTCTGCTTCCGCTCTGCAAAATTGAATTTCGCTTAGAACAATGATTCTTTGACCCATCGACAAAGCGCCGGATCAGCCACCGTGGCTCAGCGCTGCCGCTGCGTCGATCAACAATCTGCCATAGGCTTGCTCAAGGTGTTTTTTCTTAACATGGAATGACGGACCGCCCACGTTCAGCCCGTAAACACCGCGTCCGCTGAGTGCAAAGACCGGTGCGGCAATGCCGTTCACATCAGGCCGCCAGTCACCATAACTGCGGCAGTACCCAAGGCTTTCATATTCCGACAAAGCCTGATCAAAAGCGATCTGACGGTCGGCGTGCCCCTCGGGGTCTTTGGCTTTTGTGCGCTCGAACATGAGCGCGCGGTCATCTGCGTTCATGCCAACCAGTATGGCCCGACCGATGGCGGAATGAAAAATCGGCAGCCGCGCGCCCACATGCATGGTCAGTGAAACGTTCTCCATCGACTTTTCCACCGCCACATAGACCGCATCGGTCTGATAGGCCTGCGCCAGCGCCACGGTGATATAGCTGTTGGGGCCGTTTGACAGCGCACGCATGGTGTCGCGCGCGCGGTCGACCATATCCATCGACGCCAGCACCGAAAAACCCAGCCGCAGCACCCCCGCGCCCAACTGGTACGTTCCCGTACGCGGGTCAGCCACAAGGTATTCCAGCACGCACAGCGTATGGGTCAGCCGCGACACCGTAGGCTTGGGCAGCCCGGTGCGCGCAGCGAAATCCTGATTGGTCAGCGCCTGCTCGCCCTGTTTGAAGCAGCGCAGAATATCGAGCCCGCGAGCCAGGGCCGTAATAAAGTTGCGGTCTTTGTCTTCCGCCGCTTGGTCCGCGAGATCAAGGTCGTTCATTCGTTTTGCTCCAGTGCCTTTAGCCCGTGTTGGGCGAACAATGGCACATACTGTCCCATCTGCATCGCCCTTTCGGGGTTTGAGGCGTTCCCGTCCAGTGCCCGTTTCAGCACACCCTGAATAATCGCAGTCATGCGGAAGAAACAGAAGGCCACATAAAACCCGATGTTGTCGATAGGGCCAATGCCACGCCGTTCGCAATATTTGGCAACAAACTCGGCATCGGTGGGCAGCCCCATGGCGGTGCGGTCAACTCCGGCCATGCCGCGCCCTTCGGGCGTGGCTGGCATTTGCCATTGCATCAGCACCGCCGCAAGGTCGGCAAAGGGATGGCCGATGGTGCTCAGCTCCCAGTCCAGAATGGCCAGACATTTGGTGCCATCCTTTTCAAACATCATGTTGTCAATGCGATAGTCACCATGCACCAGCGTACGCTGGCCATCGTCTGCGGGGATCTGGGCGGACAGCGCGTCCATCAAAGTGTCCATCTCGGGCACGGTTTCGGTTTCGGATGCGCGGTATTGTTTGGACCAACGGCCGATCTGACGTTCGTAATAGTTGCCCGGGGGGCCGAAATCCGACAGGCCCACCGCGTCGATGTCCACATCGTGCAAGGCTGCCAGAACGCGGTTCATGTCGTCCAGCACGGCGGTGCGATCCGCTTTGGCCAGTTCCTCCAGCGTTGGGAGATTGAAGTTGCGCCCGTCGATATGGTCCATGATGTAGAAATCGGACCCGATGATCGCGGGGTCTTCACACAGCAGGTGCATCTTGGCTACGGGTACATCGGTATCGGCCAGCGCGGATTGCACGCGAAACTCGCGGTCGACTGCGTGGGCCGATTTCAGCAATTGTCCGGGGGGCTTGCGGCGCAGCACATAGTTGCGCGTGGGCGTTTTCAGCAGAAAGGTCGGGTTCGACTGACCGCGTTGGAACTTGTCTGCCTCGATCGGGCCTTTGAACCCCGGCAGGTTGGCCGCCAGATAGGTTTCGACCGCGTCGAGATCCAGCGTTTGTGTGTCTTGGCTCATCTGTTTGACCCTCAGCTATATGTCAGCAAATCCTGATCGGTGTCGAAATGCGGTGTGGCGTTGAACTGATGCACGAAATGGCGCGTGCCGGAAAAGACAAATTTGGTCACGGCAGTGTTCTTGATCTGAAGATTCAGCTCCATCATCATCCGCGCAGGCGCTTCCAATGCGCGCGCCACCAGTTGCCCGATCACGCCGCCCGACGAAACCACAAGCACCCGTTTGGCACCGTCACGGGTCGCCTGCTGCATGGCCGCTGCGGTGCGCTCGGTGAAATCCTGATAGGTTTCCGAGGCATCCGGCAAGCCGCCCGCCTGCCATTCCAGCACCGTTTCACGCAGGGTGCGAAAGTGTGTCTTGCGGTCGCCCCGGACCGTGTCGGGCACATTGCCCTGAAAGCGGGCCTGCAACAGATCGTGAAAGTCGTATTCGTCAAAGCCTGCGTAGACTTCCGTATCGCCGCGATAGCCCATCGAGGTCAGCGTGTCGCGCTGACGCTCCAGCGTGCCGGTGACCAGACGGTCGGGCGTCCAGCCGGTGCTGCGCAGCCAGTTGCCCACGGCTGCTGACTGACTATGCCCCTTGTCGCTGAGACAGTCATAGTTGTCGGCCCCAAAGGAGGCCTGTCCGTGGCGGATCAGATAGAGCTCTGCCATTGCTGGGCGCCCTACCCTGTGAACTCGGCGGCCAGCCGCTTGCCTGCCGCCTCGTATTCGGCCGCAATCCGTTCAACGACCGCTGACGCGGGGCCGACGGATGTGACAGCGCCAATGCCCTGCCCTGCGCCCCAAATGGATTTCCACGCCTTCGGCTTGGAAGACCCGTCGCCAAAGTTCATCGAAGACGCATCGGCCGATGGCAGGTTGTCGGGGTCCATGCCGGCCGCTGCAATCGAGCCGCGCAGATAGTTGCCCGACACGCCGGTGAACAGCGAGGAATAAACGATGTCTTCGGCGGTGCTATCAGCAATCATCTGTTTGTATTCGGATTGGGCGTTGGCCTCGTCCGTGGCGATGAACGCCGAACCGACATAGCCCAGGTCGGCCCCCATGGCGCGTGCGGCCAGCAGTGCCTCGCCCGATGCAATCGCGCCAGACAGCAGCAACGGGCCATCGAACCAGCTGCGGATTTCACGGATCAGCGCAAAGGGCGATTGCATGCCCGCATGACCCCCGGCACCGGCAGCCACGGCTACCAGACCGTCAGCACCCTTGCTGATCGCCTTCTTGGCGAAGGTGTTGTTGATGACATCATGCAGCACGATGCCGCCACAGGAATGCGCCGCCTCGTTGACCTCTTCGCGTGCGCCCAGCGAGGTGATCCAGATCGGCACCTTGTGTTTCACGCAAATCTCCAGATCCCGATCCAGACGCCCGTTCGACCGGTGGACAATCTGGTTGACCGCAAAGGGGGCCGCAGGACTGTCGGGATTGGCCTGGTTGTGGCGGTCCAGCTCTTCGCTGATCTGCGTCAGCCAGGTGTCCAGCAACGGATGCTCGCCCTCGGCCTCGCGGGCGTTCAGCGCCGGAAAGCTGCCGACGACGCCCGCCTTGCACTGGGCAATGACCAGTTCGGGAACGGAAATGATGAACAGGGGCGATGCCACCATGGGCACGCGCAGCCCTTGCAGGGCCTTGGGAAGATGGCTGTCGTCACGGGGCATCGGCATATGTCTTTCAGATTGGGTAAGGGATGGGCTGTGTGCCCATCCGGTTGTTGTGATGGTATAGGCGGCAGACGTGCCGCCGCGCTTGTTAGAGAACCTCAAACAGACCCGCCGCCCCCATGCCGCCGCCGACACACATGGTACAAACCACGTATTTCGCGCCGCGACGTTTGCCTTCGATCAGCGCGTGGCCAACCATGCGCGCGCCCGACATGCCGTAAGGGTGACCAATGGAAATCGCCCCGCCGTCCACGTTCAGCAACTCGTCCGGAATGCCCAGCTTGTCACGCGATGCGATGACCTGGCAGGCAAAGGCCTCGTTCAGCTCCCACAGGCCGATGTCTTCGATCTTCAGCCCATGTGCTTCCAGCAGCTTGGGTACGGCATAGATCGGGCCGATGCCCATCTCGTCCGGCTCACAGCCCGCGGCCATGACGCCGACATAACGGCCCAGCGGTTGCAAACCGCGACGCTCGGCTTCCTTGGCTTCCATGACCACGGCAGCGGATGCACCATCAGACAGTTGCGACGCGTTGCCCGCGGTGATGAATTTACCTTCTTTCAGGTGAATGCCGTCCTTGAACACGGGTTTCAGGCCTGCAAGGCTTTCGGCGGTGGTGCCGGGGCGGTTGCCCTCGTCCTTGTCCAGAGTGACCTCGTGTTTGGAAATCTCCTTGGTTTCCTTGTCCTGGATCATCATGGTGGTGGTCATCGCAACGATTTCATCGTCGAAACGGCCAGCTTGCTGCGCCTGATGGGTCAGTTCCTGGCTGCGGGCGGAATATTCGTCCTGCGCCTCGCGGCTGACATTGTAACGTTCGGCCACGTTCTCGGCGGTTTCCAGCATGGTCATGTAAATCTCGGGCTTGGTCTGCTTCAGCCACGGATCGGCGCTCACGCGCATTTCGGGCGTCTGCACCAACGAAATGCTGTCCACACCACCGCCAATGACAATGTCCATGCCGTCGGTGATGACCTGCTTGGCCGCCGTGGCAATCGCCATCATGCCCGAGGCACACTGACGGTCCAGCGACATGCCACCCACGGTGACAGGCAGACCGGCGCGAATGGCGGCCTGACGGGCGATGTTGCCCGCCTGATACCCCTGCTGCAAGGCCGAGCCGAAGACGCAATCCGCGATTTCCGACCCGTCAAGGCCGGCGCGTTTTACGGCGTTTTCAATGGCATGGGCGGCAAGCGCCTGAGGAGTGGTGGCGTTGAACGCACCGCGATAGGCCTTGCCGATCGGGGTGCGGGCGGTGGATACGATAACTGCGTCACGCATGGGTTGGGTTCCTTGTAGGTTGGACGGGATTTTCGGGGCGCTGCCCCGGACCCCGGGATATTTGGGGCCAAAAGAAAGTTACCAGTCGAGTTTGATGCCCTTCGCCTTGGCGGCAGAGAGCGCGAATTTGCGGGTTTGTCCGAAAGCGTCGTTCAGTTCTTCCTGACCTTCGGCGGCCGAGATCGCATCCCATTGGGCGGCGACCGCCTCGGGGGTGATGTCGCCCTCGATCAGCGCGCCTGCGGTTTCGTAGACGCGGGTCAGTGCAAAGTGACCTGCCCCTGCGCCAAGGATCTTGCGGCTGGGGCCGTCTTCGGAGACCAGATAGAGCACGCCCGGCGTGATGGTCTCGGGTTTCAGCAGCTCCAGCGCCTCGGGCGGCATCAGGTTTTCGGTCATGCGGGTGGCGGCGGTGGGCGCCAGCGTGTTGACGCGGATGTTGTCGCGCGCGCCTTCCAGATGCAGCACGTTCATCAACCCCATGACACCGGCCTTGGCCGCGCCATAGTTGGACTGGCCAAAGTTGCCGTAAAGCCCCGAGGCCGAGGTGGTGACCACGATGCGCCCGTATTGCGCGGCGCGCATGTGCGGCCAGACCGCATGGCAACAATTGGCGGTGCCGATCAGGTGAACGTCAACAACCTTGCGGAAATCGTCCATCGTCATCTTGCCGAAGGTCTTGTCGCGCAGGATGCCCGCGTTGTTGATCAGAATGTCGATGCGGCCCCATTTTTCCATGGTCTTGGCGACCATGTCGTTGACCTGCTCCTCATTCGACACATCTGCGCCGTGGGCAATCGCCTCGCCGCCCATCGCCTCGATCTCGGCCACGACCTTTTGGGCTGCGTCCGATCCGGTGCTCGCACCATCGGTGCTGGCGCCCAGATCGTTCACCACGACCTTGGCCCCGCGCTCGGCCAGACCCAGCGCGTGACAACGGCCCAGGCCGACGCCTGCGCCTGTCACAATGGCAACGCGGTCATCAAAACGGATCATATCTCAGCCCTCCAGAGCAGCACGGAAAAGATTGGGGCCGGACATCACCTGAATGCCGCCCGACACCGGCAGGATTGCACCGGTGATATAGCTGCCGCCACGGCCGCACAGGAACTGCATACAGCCTGCGATGTCCTCCTCGCGGCCCACGCGGCCCAGTGGCACGTCGTCACCGACCTTGGAGCGGGTGGTTTCGTCTGCGGTGGCAAAGGCGGTCATGCGGCTGACAAATGGCCCGGGAGCCAGCGCGTTCACAGTGACGTGGTGGCTGGCCAATTCCTTGGCCATGATACGGGTGATCTGGTGCACCGCAGCCTTCGACGCGGCATAGCTGTAGGCCCCGTCGCCCAGAGGCGCATCGCCCATGACCGAGCCCACGTTGACCACACGCGCCGGATCATCGGCGTTGGACGAGGCGATCAGCATCGGCAGCAGCGATTGTGTCAGGCTGAACATGCCTGCGTTGTTGACGTTCATCACCTTGGCCCAGGCATCAAAGGGGAACTGCCCCATCGGCGCGCCCCAGCTGACGCCCGCGTTGTTCATCAGGATGTGAAGCTTGTCGGTGCGTTCCTGTACGGCCTTGGTCAGTGCTGCGACCCCTTCCTCGGTGCCGACATCGCCTGCGAAACCCTCGACACTGCCGGGGGCGTCCATCTGGTTCAGCTCATCCGCAACGGCAATACAGGCGTCGGCCTTGCGTGAGGCGATCAGCACATGTGCGCCAGCCTGCATCAGCCCGGTGGTTGCCATACGGCCAATGCCGGTGGCACCCCCGGTCACCAGTGTGACCTTACCCTTCAATGAAAACAGATCATTCGGTGTCATAGTTCTTCCTTTACCTTAAAAACCGCGCGCAGCGGCGACCTTTGCGGCGTGATAGCCGTAGTCGCCCAGCCACTCGGTTGCGACGCGGGCGCGCTTCATGAAAAAGCCCATGTCGAAATCATCGGTCATGCCGATCCCGCCGTGCATCTGCACGCCTTCGATCACGGCCAGCTTTGCGGTCTGTGTCGCGCGGGCCTTGGCCAGCGATACGGCCAGCGTGGCGTTGTCGGGATCCTCGTCCAGTTTGCGGCCAGCATGGCGCACAGCTGAAAGCGTGATTTCCGTTTCAGACCAAAGATGTGCAGCGCGATGTTGAAGTGCTTGAAAGCGGCCAATCTCAACGCCGAACTGTTTGCGCTCTTTCAGATAGCCGACCGTCATGGCAAAGGCTCCGGCACTAAGGCCCAGCATTTCGGCCGACAGCGCCGCCTGACCGGCTTCCAACGCCGGTTTCAGCACGGTCATGGCGTCATCGACCGATCCCAACACATCATCGCCCGTGGCTTGCACGTTATCAAAGGTCACCTGCGCCGCGTCGCGGGCATCGACCATGTTCTGGCCCGTGCGGGTGATCCCCTCGCGGTCGGCAGGCAGGTCGAACAGGGTCAGGCCGGCGTCTGTTTTTGCCAGAACCAGCAGACGGTCAGCATTGCTGCCGTCGACGACAAAGCCCTTGGTGCCGGACAGGCGAAACCCGTTGCCGTCGGCCTTGGCTTCAAGCTGCGTGGCATCGGGGTCATGTTTCGCCCCCTCGTCCACGGCCAACCCGTAAATCACGCTGCCATCCGCGATGGCAGCCAGGGCATCGCGTGCTCGATCCGTCGCCACCTGTCGCAGCGCCGTCGCGGCGATCACGGCGGTAGAGATAAAGGGAGAGGTTACCAAGGTCTTGCCCAGCTCGCCCGCCAGAACGGCCGCGGCGGCATGGCCCATGTCGGACCCGCCCGCATCCTCGGGGACCAGCACGCCGGTCCAACCCATCTGCGCCATCTCGGCCCACAGCTTTGCATCATGTGTCTGCCCCGCATCGCGCAGCTTGCGGAAATGCGACACGGGGGCCGCGCCGTCCAGAAAGCCGCGCGCGGCGTCTTGCAGCATGGTTTCGTCTTCGGTCAACAAAAGTGTGCTCATGCCGGCAGCCCCAATACACGACGGGAAATAATGGACAGCATCACCTCGGATGTGCCGCCTTCGATCGAGTTTGCCTTGGTGCGCAGCCAGTCGGCGGCAAGCCCGTCATGTTTGCCGTCCCAGATCAGCGCATCCGCACCGCCAGCGGACATCATCAGCTCGTGCCGCCGCTTGTTCAGTTCGGTGCCTGCGTATTTCAGCATGGCCGAGGCGTCGCCCACGCCGCCACCGCTTTCGGCCTGGTCCTTGTAGCGTTCCAGCGTCAGTGCCACGGCCAGCGCGTCAATCTCGCAGGCCATCGCTTCAGCGCGCAGCACGGGATCGGTCAGCCCGCCGTCTTGTTCGCTCAGCACCGCGCCCAGCGGCCTGCCACCCAACAGACCCTGCCCGCCACCCGAGATCATCTCGCGTTCGTGGGTCAACAGGTGTTTGGCCACGTCCCAGCCGCGGTTTTCGGTGCCGACCACATTGGCCTTGGGCACCCGCACGTCGTCAAAGAAGGTCTCGCAGAACGGCGACTTGCCCGAGATCAGGCGGATCGGCTTGGTGGTCACGCCGGGCGTTTCCATGTCGATCAGCAGGAACGTGATGCCCAGATGTTTCGGCGCGTCACGGTCGGTGCGCACCAGCGCAAAGATGCAATCGGCCTTGTCGGCGTAGGAGGTCCAGATTTTCTGGCCGTTGACGATATAGTGGTCACCGTCGCTCTCGGCCTTGGTCTGCACGCTTGCCAGATCCGATCCCGCTCCCGGTTCGGAATAGCCCTGACACCAGCGCACTTCGCCGCGCGCGATGGGCGGCAGGTATTGCAGTTTCTGTTCGTGCGAACCGAACGCGAGCAGCGCAGGCCCCAGCATCCAGATGCCAAAGCTTTGCAGCGGCACGCGTGCGCCCATCTTGCGCATTTCGTCCAGAAGGATCTTGTGGTGGGCGCGGTCCAAGCCTGCGCCGCCATATTCCACCGGCCAGGTTGGCACGGTCCAGCCCTTGGACGCCATCCGTTCCAGCCACAGCTTTTGCGCGTCGCTCTTGAATTTCCAGTTGCGTCCGCCCCAGACGATTGCATCCTCACCGGACGCGCCGTCGCGCATCTCTTGGGGGCAGTTCTCCTCCAGCCATGTCCGGACCTCCGCCCGGAATGCGTTCAGTGCGTCATCGCTCATGCTCATCCTCCCCGATGCAGCAGTGCCGTTACGTTCCGCAATGCAAAATTGCATTTCGCAATTGCGCTGACAAGGTGTGGCAGGCAGGATTGCGCATGACAAGATGCTGTGGCCAGTCGTGCCGTTGCGTCACAGATTATGGAGGGGAACCCGTTATGAAAGCAATGTTGAGCACCGCCGTGGGCGGACCGGAAACCTTGGAACTGACCGAAATGCCGGATCCAAAGCCCGCCAAGGGCGAGGTGCGGATTGCGGTCAAGGCGGCGGGTGTGAACTTTCCCGACACACTGATCATCCGCGACATGTATCAGATGAAGCCGGAACGCCCCTTTGCCCCCGGCGGTGAAGTGTCGGGCGTGGTCGAGGAACTGGGCGAAGGGGTTTCTGGCTTTGCGGTCGGCGACAAGGTGATCGCGATGACCGGTTTCGGTGGCTTTGCCACGCAGCTGTGCGCCCCTGCGGCGGCCTGTCTGAAAATGCCTGACGATATGCCGTTCGAAGATGCGGCCTGTCTGGTGCTGACCTATGGCACCTCGCACCACGCGCTGAAGGACCGCGCCAACATCCAGCCGGGCGAGACGCTGTTTATTCTGGGCGCTGCCGGCGGCGTTGGTGTTGCTGCGATCGAGCTTGGCAAGGCGGCAGGCGCGCGCGTGATTGCCGCTGTGTCTTCCGAGGAAAAGGCGCAGTTCTGCCGCGCGGTCGGCGCGGATGAAACGCTGGTCTACACCCGCGACATGGACAAGGACGCGCAGCGTGCGTTTTCCAAGGAAATCAAGGATCTGGTCGGCCCGAAAGGCATCGATGTGGCCTATGACGCCGTGGGCGGCAACTATGCCGAGCCGGTCATTCGCGCGATGGGCTGGGCCGGTCGCTTTCTCGTGGTGGGGTTCCCTGCCGGCATTCCCAAGATTCCGTTGAACCTGACCTTGCTGAAATCATGCCAGATCGTCGGCGTGTTCTGGGGCGCGTCGACCCGTCAGGACCCCAAGGGCCACATGGAAAACATGCAGGACCTGTTCACGCTCTACGCCGCGGGCAAGATCAAGCCGCGCATCGACGCCACGTTCCCGCTGCAAGAGGCGGGCAAGGCGCTGGAGTACATTCAGGACCGCAAGGTGCAGGGCAAGGTGGTGCTTAAGGTCGAATGACCTTTGAAATCAAAGGCCATCCAGATGCGATGTATCGTTGAACCCGCGAATGGTCATTCGGTCGCCTTGGATCACAAGGCGGCTGATCGACCCGTTCGCGGCCCCCAGAAAGGCAAAGGGTTCGGACCGCGTGGCCACGGCCAGCGCGGCCGCGATGACACCGCCGTGCACGAACACGGCAACCTGTTCGTCAATGTGATCGGCGGCAATGGCCATCAACCCGCGCGTCACCCGTTCAAAGAACGCATCGCGGGTTTCGGCATTTGGGATCAGGCCCCAGTCCTGCGCCTCCATCGCGCGACGGTAAACCGGATCGTTTGCAGCGGCCTTGACGCGGTACAGACCGCCGTCCCAGTCGCCCAGGTGCACCTCGTGCAGGTCGGGGTTTTGCTGCGGCGTCAGTCCCAGATGCTGCACCAGCGGTGCCGCCGTCTGTTGGGTGCGCGTCAGCTTGGTCACATAGATCGCGCTGATCGCGTTGTTCTTCAGCCGCGCACCCACACGCTCGGCCTGTTTGTGCCCTTGCGGATGCAGATGCGGATCGCCGTGCCCGTCGACCGTGTCGAAATGCACGCCCTCGCGTGCCGGCGCGCTTTCACCGTGACGGATCAACAGAAGGTCGGTGGACCCTTTGGGCGGCGCATAGACGGGCTGGCGGAATTCACGGGACATGACAAACCTTTCTCTTTTCACGTTTGATAAAAGGAACGCTGACAATGAACAACCGACAGATTGTCGTGCAAACGCTGCCCGACGGCACGTTGACCGAGGACAACTTTGCCCTGCAAGAGACGCCCATGCCCGCCGCAGGCGACGGCGAAGTGCTGTTGAAGACCATCCTGATGTCGATCGACGCTGCCAACCGCAGCTGGATGCAGGGCGCGACCTACCGCGATGCGGTCAAGGCGGGCGATGTGATGGCCACCTATTCGATCTGCGAAGTGGTCGAATCCAATTCTTCCCGCGTGGCGGTCGGAGACATTGTTGCCGCTGAATCGGTTTGGGCAGACTATGTTGTGCGCCCTGCCCACAAGGTGCAGAAGCTGCCAAAGGTCGACCAGCTAAGCCATCTGATCAGCGTGTTTGGCATAGCAGGCAAGACAGCCTTTCACGGGCTGGTCAGCGTCGGCAAACCGATGGCGGGCGAAACGATTGTCGTTTCTGCGGCGGCTGGATCGGTCGGCGGCTTTGTCGGTCAGATCGGCAAGGCCTTGGGTTGCCGCGTCGTGGGCATCGCCGGCGGGCCTGAGAAATGCAAATGGGTGGTGGACGAGTTGGGCTTTGACGCCTGCGTCGATTACCGCGAGGCAGGGCTGTTCAAGGCGCTGCGTGCGGAATGCCCTGTCGGCGTGGACGTCTATTTCGACAACGTCGGCGGCACCGTGCTGGAAACGGTATTGGCCTTGATGAACGACAAGGGCCGCATCGCTTGCTGTGGCGCCATCAGCCAGTATGACACCAAATCCCCCACCGGCCCGCGCAACCTGCCCGGTCTGGTCGTGGTCAAACGGCTGCGTATGGAAGGCTTTATCGTGATGGATTTTGCCGATGACGATGCCAAGGCCATCCGCGCCCTGCAAACATGGGTGCGCAGCGGTCAGGTCAAGGTGACAGAAGATGTGGTCGAAGGGCTGGAAAACGCACCCAAAGCGCTGATCGGCCTGCTGGCGGGCGACAACAAAGGCAAACGCATGGTGCGCGTCGCCGCCGACCCTGCGTGATTGCATAGATTTTTAGGGAGAAGAACATGACACCAATCGAAACAGAAGTAGCCCGTCTTGAGGGGCTGATCGGCCAGGAGGTCGGCACATCCAACTGGATCACCGTCGATCAGGCGATGATCGACAGTTTTGCCGAGACCACACAAGACCAGCAGTGGATCCACATTGATCCCGAACGTGCCGCCCGCGAAACACCCTTTGGCGGATCTATCGCCCACGGGTTTTTGACACTTAGCCTCGCCAGCCGCTTTGCCTATGACTGTTTTGCCATGGCCGATGGTCAGGTGATGGGCATCAACTATGGGTTCAACAAACTGCGGTTCCTGAACCCGGTCAAGGCTGGCGCGCGGGTGCGGGGGCGGTTTGTCATCAACTCGGTCAAGCAGCGCAACGCCACTGATTTGCTGCGTGAAACCGGCCTGACGATCGAGATCGAGGGCGAAGAAACCCCTGCCCTGATCGCCGAATGGCTGGGATTGGCAGTATTTGGCCCTGCAAACTGACAGACAAAGCGCCGCACTGCGCTGGACACCAAGGGCGCTGTGCGGCTAACTGTGCGTTGAATTTGCAAGAGAGATGGTATGACGTCGATTCTTGTCCTCAACGGACCAAACCTGAACCTGCTGGGCACGCGCCAGCCCGATGTTTACGGGCGCACGACGCTGAAAGATGTCGAGGAGATGTGCGTCGCGTGGGGTAAGGCCGTGGGGCTGGACGTGGTTTGCGCCCAGTCCAACCACGAGGGCGTGATGATCGACGCAATTCACGCCGCCAAAGGCACCCACGGGGGCATCGTGCTGAACGCCGGGGCCTATACCCACACCTCTGTTGCGCTGCGCGATGCGATTGCCTCGGTCGAAGTGCCGGTGGTCGAAGTACATCTGTCCAACATCCATGCCCGCGAGGCATTTCGCCATTACAGCCACATCGCCCCCGTGGCGCTCGGCCAGATTGCTGGATTTGGCGCGCAGGGCTATGATCTGGCGATACAGGTTCTGGCCAAACATCTGGAGTCTGCACGATGAGTGACGGTATGCGCGCCTATCTGCACGGGTTGTCCAATTGCCAGACCATGGAAGAACTGTGGGATGCCCATACCGACAAGATGGCCAGCTACGGGTTCGATCGTCTGATCTATGGGTTTACCCGCTATCGGTCCGGCAACAACCTGGGCGACCCCGAAGATTTCATCATTCTGACGAACCATGACAAATCCTATACCGACGTGTTCATGGGCGAGCAGCACTATGTCCATGCTCCCATGGTCAGTTGGGCGCTGAACAACGAAGGTGCGGGCAGCTGGCGCATTCTGGGCCAGATGGTCGAGACCCAAACCCTGACCCCTGCCGAAGCGCGGGTGATGGAATTTAACAAGAAGATGGGCGTCACCGTCGGCTACACCATCAGTTTCAAGTCGGTCTCGGCACGGTCCAAGGGCGCAATTGCCTTGACCGCACGCAAGGGCCTGACCCAGGACGAGATCGACGCGGTCTGGGCCGAACATGGCCGTGACATTCATTTGATGAACAATGTGGCCCACCTCAAGATTCTGACGCTGCCCTATGCCGGTCCCAATCGCGGCCTGACCAAGCGTCAGCGCGAGGCATTGGAATGGGTGGGTGACGGCAAGACCATGCAGGACATCGCCGTGCTGATGGGCCTGACCTCGGCCACCGTGGAAAAGCATCTGCGCCTGGCGCGCGAGGCGCTGGCGGTTGAAACCACTGCGCAGGCGGTGCTCAAGGCGGCCTTTGCCAACCAGATGTTCATTCTCGAAGCCTAGGGCCGAACAAGGCGCCGGCACCGTTGTGCTGCGCCCTTTCACAGAAATTTCGCGTAACATCTGCAAGAATCGTCACCCGTGACGCGACAGATTGTTCTTTCCCCTTCCCGAGCGGCGGCAATAATCTGACTATCGGGTAAGGATTACCTGACTTTCGTAAAGTAAGGTTAACCGTCAATATCAAGATGTTCCGTGAGTGGTGGCTTATGCCATTGGAGCAGCGGAAGGCATCCTCGCGATTTCGGGGCCCTGCCAACCGACCGGTCTTACCGGACCCCGGTCCCGGGACGTATAGTCAGTCTTCGGGATCGGAACCAAACCTCAGGGTCACGTCTCATCCCCGTGATCAAGACCCGGGGTCATTGGAACGGAGCCACTCCTGCCCGGGTGGCTCCGTTCGCTTTTAACTGTACCAGTTGCCCATTTTGACGATGGTCGCGTCGCCCACAGCGGCGGCAAAGGCCTCCGGGTCCTGTGTGCCACCGTCACGGCCACGGTAGTGGTAAGGATAGACATGGGTTGGCTTGAAGGCGGCCACGGCTTCGGCAGCCGCATCCGAATCCATTGTGAACGGCAGGTTCATGCAGACAAAGGCCAGATCAATATCGCTCAGCGCCTTCATCTCGCGCGTGCCTTCGGTGTCACCCGAGATATAGGTGCGAAAACCGTCGATTGTCAGCACATAGCCGTTGTCACGTCCTTCGGGGTGGAAGTTCTTGCGCTCTTCGGTGGTGTTATAGGCCGGAATGGCGTTGATAGACACATCGCCCGCCATCGCTTGCTCGCCATTGGCCAGCACGGTTGCCCGCCCGGCCAGATCTTCAGGCAGCAGGGCCGCAACCGCAGGATTGACCACCAGAACGGTGTTCTCGCCCATCAGGGCCGCCAGGGTTTCGGCATTGTAATGGTCACCGTGCTCATGGGTGACAAGGATCAGGTCGGCGGCAGGGAAATCTGCGTAATTTGCTGGATCTCCGATGGGATCATTATAGATCGTGCCCGCCGGTGTGGTCATCACGAACGACGCATGATCGACAGGGAAAACCGTGATGTCGCCAGTGTCGGTGGAAAATCTGTCCCCGGCATGGGCCGCAGCGCGTGCGGCATAGGGCAAAAAGGTGATGGCGGCAGCACTGCTGGCCAGAAAGGTTCTGCGCGGTATCATGGTCATTATCATCCCCGGTTGGTTGCTTTGCACTTAACCTAGTACGGTTGAACCATTCGCCCAGACCACAAATGCGTGAACGGCTCTTCATCTTGCCAGATAAACTCCGGGGGCGCGTCGCAGACGCGGGGGCAGCGCCCCAAAATGCAAACAGGGCACCCCAAGGGATGCCCTGCCTGTGTTCTCTGTCGTCGCTTACAAAAGCGCCGAAATCAGCTTTGGCCGACTTTGGCCACTTCGGCGGCAAAGTCTTCTTTGACCACTTCAATGCCTTCGCCCACTTCCAGACGCACGAAACCGGTGATTGTGGCACCCGCTTCTTTTGCGGCATCCGCAACGGTCAGGTCGGGGTTCACGACGAACTGCTGGTTCAGCAGGGTCACTTCCGACATGTATTTTTTCATACGGCCAACGATCATCTTTTCGATGACGGCGTCAGGCTTGCCGCTTTCGCGGGCGATGTCGATCTGAACCTGCTTTTCCTTCTCGACCACGGCGGGGTCAAGATCGGCTTCGCTCAACGAAG
Source organism: Pseudosulfitobacter sp. DSM 107133 (assembly GCF_022788695.1). Classification (NCBI taxonomy): domain Bacteria; kingdom Pseudomonadati; phylum Pseudomonadota; class Alphaproteobacteria; order Rhodobacterales; family Roseobacteraceae; genus Pseudosulfitobacter; species Pseudosulfitobacter sp. DSM 107133. The sequence continues at coordinate 2,030,417 of NZ_CP085154.1, read as the reverse complement.
CAGGGTTCACAGCCGCGATGTGCATCGCAACCTGTTTGCCAAAGGCGTCGTCGCCACCGGTCATTGCGACCAGAACGCCGATTTTGCCCATGCCGGGTGCGGCTGCGTTGTGGACATAGGACACAACTGTGTCGCCAGTGATCGACTGCATGCGGCGCACCGACATGTTTTCACCGATTGTGGCGATCTTGTCGGTCACGATTTCGGCGACAGTCTTGCCACCCATCGGAGCCGCGTTCAGCGCGTCAACGGAATCGACGGTGATTGCCACGTCGGCAATGCCCGACACCATGCCCTGGAATTCGGCGTTCTTGCCGACAAAGTCGGTTTCCGAGTTCACTTCGACCGCGATACCCTTGTTGCCGTCAACCTTGACTGCAACCAGACCTTCGGCAGCGGTGCGGCCCGATTTCTTGGCCGCTTTGGCCAGACCTTTGGTGCGCAGCCAATCGACCGCTGCTTCCATGTCGCCATCGTTTTCGGTCAACGCCTTTTTGGCGTCCATCATGCCTGCGCCTGTGCTTTCGCGCAGTTCTTTGACCATAGATGCTGTAATTGCCATCTGTCGGGTCTCCTCAGATTTATTGCGGGTCGGCGGGGTTGCCCCCGCCGCTTTTTATCAAAACCATGTAACAGCCTTAGCTGTCGGCTTTGGCCTCTTCGGCTGCCGGTGCCGTTTCTTCTGCAACGGCTTCTTCAACGGGCGCTTCTTCCATCGCGCCGATGTCGACGCCGGCCGCACCCAGTTGGGCGCTCATGCCGTCGAGCGCTGCGCGGGCGGCCAGATCGCAATACAGCGTGATGGCGCGGGCCGCGTCGTCGTTGCCCGGAATGATATAATCAATGCCGTCAGGCGAGCAGTTGGTGTCAACCACGGCCACAACCGGGATGCCCAGCTTGTTGGCTTCGGCAATTGCCAGCGCTTCTTTTTTCACGTCGATGACGAAGATCAGGTCGGGACGGCCGCCCATTTCACGGATACCGCCCAGCGATGCTTCCAGTTTGAACTGGTCACGTTCCATGCCCAGACGTTCTTTTTTGGTGAAGCCTTCGAAACCCAGTTCCGACTGTTCGTCGATGGTTTTCAGACGCTGGATCGACTTGGACACGGTCTGCCAGTTGGTCAGCGTGCCGCCCAGCCAGCGGTGGTTCATGTAATACTGTGCGCATTTTTCTGCGGCATCTGCGATGGGCTGTGCGGCCTGACGCTTGGTGCCGACGAAGAGAATGCTGCCGCCTTTGGCGACGGTGTCACGGATGACTTGCAGCGCCTGGTCCAGCATTGGAACAGTTTGCGTCAGGTCCATGATGTGGATGCCGTTGCGTGCGCCGTAGATGAACGGGCCCATGCGGGGGTTCCAGCGCTGTGTCTGGTGACCAAAGTGTACGCCTGCTTCCAGCAGCTGGCGCATGGAGAACTCGGGAAGAGCCATGTCTTATTCCTTTTCCGGTTTTCGCCTTGGCGGGGTATCAGTGCGACTGCACCAACCGGCGGACATCCGGGGATTTCTCCCCCGGAAAGCCCAATCCCCACCTGCGGATTGAAGTGTCGCGCGTATAGGCCGGTTTTGCGCGGGGTGCAAGAGCGGTTTGCCCTTATTTTGCAGCCCCCGACGCGCACGCGATCTCCGCCAGCACATGCGCGTCGCGCACCGTGGCCTCGGCAGCAGCAGCCAACGATTTGCGATCGGCAAAATCGGCCACCTTCAACGGCGCGTGATATACCACGTCAACGCGTCCCTGACGGGCGGCGGCCAGTGTGGACAGCAGATGTGTGGCAAAATCCATATCCCCCCACCAGCCGTAAAACCGTGCATCCGCGCCTGCCGGTGCGTGGTAGATCACCGTGACGGGCTGCACTTGCAAGGTGTCCCGCAGTTCGGGCGCGAAAAACGCCTGAAACAGCGTCGGTTTGAACGGCAGCACCCGCAGGCCGTCGGTGCTGGTGCCTTCGGGGAAGAACAGCAGCCTGTGGCCGGCCAGCAGGCGGTCTTGGAACATCTGCGTCTGTTCGGCGGCGCGGCGCGGGTCACGCACGACAAAGACGGTGCCGGTGGCCCGCGCAAGCCAGCCGATCCCGGGCCAGTTCGCGACCTCGGATTTCGACACGAAATATATGCGTTTTGAGGCGTTCAGGACGAAAATATCCAGCCAAGAGGAATGGTTGGCCACCACCGCCCCCTGCCCGCGCATCGGCGTTCCGGTCACCTGCAACGGCAACCCCATCAGCCGCAGCGCCCCCTTGCACACGCCCACGGTGATGAAGGGCGTGACCGGGCGGCGCAGCCCGAACAATGGCCGCTCGATCAGCCGCACCATCAGCAGCACCGCGAGCCCGCCAAACACCAGCGCACCCACTGTCAGGCCGCGCACCACTACGCGCATCCAGTCACCAAACCCGAAGCGGCGTGGCGGTGGCACATTGCCGTCGTCCCAGATCATGCTCATGCCTTGTCCCGTGCGGTGTACAGGCGGCTTTGGCGGGTGTTCAGCTGTGCCGTGTCCATGACCAGACAGACATCGGTGGTGTTGAACGTGCGATCAATCCACGCGCCCTCGCCCACCACGCCGCCCAGCCGCAAATAGGCCTTGATCAGCGCAGGCACCTGCAACATCGCCGCACGCCGGTCCAGCGCGTCCTCGGAAATCAGGTTCATCGACTGGAAGGAGGCCGCTCGCGCACGCACGCGCACCCCGGGAGGCGCAAGATGCCGGTGGTGCAGCAACGACAGGGGGGCGGCCAGAGCCTGCGCGTCGGTGCCATGAAAACTGGCGGCGCCAAACAGGATGTCTATCTTGTGCTCGGCAACATAAGACGCCAGCGCTGACCACAGATAGTGCATTGCCATCCCGCCGCGGTAATCGGGATGCAGGCACGAACGTCCCAACTCCAACAGGTTGCGCCCCGAGTTGCGCAATGGCGTCAGGTCGTATTCGTCCTCGGAATAAAACTGCCCCGCTGCACGCGCCTGATCGCCGCGCAACATACGATACACGCCCACCACCTGGCCCCGCGTTTCGTCGTGCAGCAACAGATGGTCAAAGAACGGGTCAAAGCGGTCTTTCTCAAGCCCCGCATCGTGATCCACCAGCGCGCCACCGCCACCCAACTCGCGCACAAAGACGTCATAGCGCAGCCGCTGGGCCGCTTTCAGGTCGTCGGCATCACGTGCCATCGAAACCCTGAAGTGTGGCGCAGTCTCTCGGGCGGGGCGGGTCATGGGCATTGGGATCAGTCTGTTTTGGGTCCCTTCGCGCGGAGCCGCGCGGGATGGGCAGAAATTAACTCAAATCGGTTCTCAGGGGTATCTGTTAACGTTTCCGCAAGGATCATAGGCCATCAAAGACTGGTACCAAAGCAATACGCGTGCTGTCGATGACAACTTTACCTTGCTCACGAAAGTTGACAGTGACCCGCTTGGCGATGTTGCTTTGTACCTGACCCACTCCCCAGTCCGGGCAATCGGGATGGCGCACCAACATACCAGGAGCCAGAATGGCATTTAGATCTTCCATCTGTCACCCTTTACAGGAGGCCGCCCATGGGCACCAGTAACGTCAATCTGGCGGCCTTGTCTCAGACTTTCCGTGGCTCTTCTGCGAAGGTGGAGCCGGTGCCAGCCACCTTTTGGATCGCAGGCACCGGCGACGGGTGGATCGTCTGCGGCCAGGTCTTCGAGGACCGTAATCAAGTGAGATCGCCCGTCGTCTTCGCATGAGGCCTGAACGGATACGCAGCAGCTCACAGGCTCTGCACGACAAGCAAAGGACATGACGAAGATGATCAACGATACCATCGGCATCGACATCTCGAAAGCGCATCTTGACGCGCACCGGCTCAGCACCGCAACCCACGCCCGGTTCGACAATACCGCGACAGGCCTGCGCGCCTTCGAGCGCTGGTTGGGGCAGACAACGCCGGAGCGCGTGGTCTTCGAGCCCACCGGCCCCTACCACCGACGCCTCGAGAGCCATTTCTCAGGCCGCCTGCCGCTCGTCAAGGTGAACCCGCTGCAGGCCCGCCGCTTCGCGCAGGCCCACGGCACACGCGCTAAGACCGACGCGGTCGATGCCCGCATGCTCGCGCTCATGGGGCGCGCGCTGGAGCTGGTTCCGGACCAGCCAACCGACCCCAAACAGCGTGAAATCAAGGAGTTGCATGTCGCCCGCACCGGGCTGGTGCGGGATCGTACCGCGCTGATGAACCGCCTTGGCACGCAACAGCTCGACGTGACCCGCCGCCTGACCCGGGCACGCCTGCGTCAGGTCAACCACCAGATCGACAGGCTTAACGCCGAAATCGAACGGCGAAACCGCGATTGCCCGGAACGCGCCAGGGCAACCGGCATTCTCACCTCGATCCCCGGGATCGGTGCCATCACCGCACGGGCGCTGCTCAGCGAATGCCCCGAGATCGGCACTCTGGGGTCAAAGCAGATCGCGGCGCTCGCAGGTCTCGCGCCGATCACGTGTCAGTCCGGTCAGTGGAGCGGAAAGGCCCACATCCAGGGCGGGCGCAGGCTCCTGCGCGAGAGCCTGTTCATGCCCGCCCTCGTCGCCATGAAGCGAAACCCCGATCTGAGCCAGAAATACGATGCCCTCAGAGCCGCCGGAAAACCCCACAAGGTCGCGCTCGCCGTCCTCATGCGAAAACTCCTGATCCTCGCAAACACTCTCATAAGCGAAAACAGAGAATGGACACCAAAACACCCTTGACCAAGACGGATACTTGATTGGCAGCCGCATCTGTCACGATCTCATATCCCCCATTGGCGCGATCAACAATGGGCTGGAGCTGTTAGAGATGACCGGCAGCAACGACGGGCCGGAGATCCAGCTGATTTCTGAATCGGTCGGCAATGCCACGGCGCGCATCCGGTTCTTTCGCATCGCTTACGGGGCGGCAGGTGATCAGGAAATGGGCCGCGCCGAGATTGTCAGCGTGCTGCGCGATCTGATGGGCACTGGCCGTTTGACCGTGGCCTGGGGGCCAATGGACGAACAGCCGCGCGATGCGGTGCGCATGGCGTTTCTGGCGATTCAATGTCTGGAAACGGCAATGCCCTATGGGGGCCGGATCGAGGTAACCTGCGAACGCGAACGCTGGACCGTGCACGGGCGCGGCGAGAAGCTGAACGTCGATTCCGCGCTGTGGGAAGGGTTGGAAAGTGCGATCGTGCCGCAGGAAATACAGCCCGCGCATGTGCAATTTGCCCTGCTGCCCGCTGTTGTTGCGGACGCAGGGCGCAAGCTGTCGGTTGTCGGTCAGGGCACCGATATGACCCTTCGTTTCTAGGGTCCGACCCTAGATCTCTGCCTTAGGTCCGCGTCGTACCGTCACCGCGCACCAGATATTTGAAACTGGTCAACTGCTCGGCCCCCACGGGGCCGCGCGCGTGCATCTTGCCCGTGGCAATACCAATCTCGGCGCCCATGCCAAACTCGCCCCCGTCGGCAAACTGGGTCGAGGCATTGTGCATGATGATCGCAGAATCAAGCCGGGCCATGAAGCGGGCGGCAGCGGCCTCATCCTCGGTCAGGATGCATTCGGTGTGTTGCGATCCATAGGTCCGGATATGGTCGATGGCCGCGTCGATGTCATCGACCACGCGGGCGGCCATGATCATGTCCAGATATTCCCGGCCCCAGTCGTCGTCCTGCGCCTCGACCGTGCCGTCGATGGCCTTGAGCGTATCATCCACGCGCATTTCGACGCCGGCATCCATCAGCGCCTTGACCAGCCCCTGACCGATGGTCGACAGCACGTCGCGGTGGATCAGAAGACATTCCGCCGAACCGCAAATACCCGTGCGCCGCGTCTTGGCGTTCAGCACCACGCGCAGGGCTTTTTCGGGGTCGGCGTCCTTGTCTACATATATATGCACGATGCCTTCGAGGTGGGCGAAAACGGGCACGCGGGCCTCACGCTGGACCAGTCCCACAAGCCCCTTGCCGCCGCGGGGCACGATCACGTCGATCGTCCCCGTCATGGTCAGCATCTCGGACACGGCGGCGCGGTCGCGTGTGGGCACCAGCTGGATCGCATCCTCGGGCAGGTTTGCATCGCGCAGCCCCTTCATCAGGCAGGCGTGAATGGCTTGCGAGGAATGAAAACTTTCGGACCCGCCGCGCAGGATCACCGCATTGCCCGCCTTCAGGCACAGCGCGCCGGCATCTGAGGTGACATTGGGGCGCGATTCATAGATCACACCAATCACACCCAGCGGCGTGCGCACGCGGGTGATGTGCAGACCGTTGGGACGGTCCCATTCGGCCATGACCGCGCCGACAGGGTCGGCCTGTTCAGCAACGCTGCGCAAGCCGTCGACGATGCCCTGAATGCGGTCCTCGTCCAGCTTCAGACGGTCCATCATCGCAGGCGACAGGCCCTTGTCGCGGCCAAAGTCCATATCTTTGGCATTGGCAATCAGAATCGTTTCACGTTGCGCCCAGACGGCGCTGGCAGCGCTGACCAGGGCGGCATGTTTGCGCTCAGCCGAAGCAACGGCCAGTTCGGCAGCAGCAGCTTTGGCGCGCGCGCCAATGTCGGCCATCAGCGCGGGAATGTCAGCGAAATCTTTCATCGGTCTGGTCCTTGTGGTCTGCCTTGGCAAAGATTCTATGCCTCCGGCGGGGATATTTATAGCCAAAAGAAAGGCTAAACAGCCATGTCGTCGCGGTGGATCAGGGCGGCGCGGCCCGGATAGCCCAGCAGGGTTTCGATCTGGGCGCTGTGATGGCCCTTGATCCTGCGGGCCTCTTCGGCGGTATAGCGCGTGAGGCCAAGGCCGAGAACGTGGCCCGACGGATCAGCGATGGCCACCGGATCACCGCGTTTGAAATCGCCTGCGACGGCAGTGATACCTGCGGGCAGCAGGCTGTTGCCGTTTTCCAGCGCGCGGGTGGCGCCTGCGTCCAGTGTCAGTGTGCCGCGCGGTTTCATCGCCGCAATCCAGCGTTTGCGGGCGGTCTGCGGGTCGAGCGTGGCCGAGAACCATGTGACCGGCGCCCCGTTGTGCAGCCGGTGCAGCGGGCGCGGTTCGAATCCGTGGCAGATGGCCATGGCACAGCCTGCGGCAGTGGCGGTCCTGGCGGCCATCAGCTTGGTTTTCATCCCGCCCTTGCTGAGGCCCGAGCCCGCGTCGCCCGCCTGAGCTTCGATCTCGGCGGTGATCTCGTCGATCACCTCATAGCGGATGGCGGCAGGGTCATCGGCGGGGTTCGCGGAATAGAACCCATCCACATCCGACAGCAAAACCAACTGATCCGCGCCGATGGTGGCGGCGATCTGGGCGGCCAGGCGGTCGTTGTCGCCAAAGCGGATTTCGTCGGTGGCGACGGTGTCATTTTCATTGACGATGGGCAGCGCACCCAGCCCCAGCAGGGTTTCCAGCGTCGCGCGCGAGTTCAGATAGCGGCGACGGTCGCGGCTGTCTTCCAGCGTCATCAGGACCTGCGCCGTGGTGATGCCATGCACCGCCATCACGTCCTCGTAAGCGCGGGCCAAACGGATCTGGCCGACGGCGGCAGCAGCCTGGGATTGTTCCAGCGGCAGTTCTGTTGCGGGCAAGCCCAGCACACCGCGCCCCAGCGCGATCGAGCCGGAGGACACCAGCACCACCTGCGTGCCCTGCCCCTTCAGCCATTGCACATCCAGCGCAAGCGCGCGCAACCAATCCTCGCGCAGCGCACCGGTTGCGCGGTCCACCAGCAGGGCCGAGCCGATCTTGACGACCAGCCGTTTGGCATCGGTCAGGGTCGCCACTGTTCTTCCTCTTGGGGTTCCTGCTTGCGCAGGCGGTCATCGTCGATCTGTTTGCGCAGGGCACGCAGCACTTCTGTCACGCCGTCGCGGGCCACGCCCGACATCAGCATGACGGTGCCGCCACAGGCCTTTTGCAACGCGGCCTTGGCTGCATTGCGTTCATCATCGTCCAGCGCGTCGATCTTGTTCAGCACAGTCACGCGCGGCTTGTCCGCCAGATCGCCGCCATAGGCTTCAAGCTCGGTGATGATCGTCTTGTAGTCCTGCGCTACGGTGTCCGAGGTGCCATCGACCAGATGCAACAGAACCGCACAGCGTTCGACGTGGCCCAGAAACAGATCGCCCAGGCCCCGCCCTTCGGAGGCACCTTCGATCAGGCCGGGGATGTCGGCCACGACGAATTCGACATTGTCCACGCCGACGACGCCCAGGTTGGGGTGCAGCGTGGTGAACGGATAATCGGCAATCTTGGGGCGCGCGTTCGACGTGGCGGCCAGAAAGGTCGACTTGCCGGCATTGGGCAAGCCAAGCAGGCCCACGTCCGCAATCAGTTTCAGGCGCAGCCACAGCGTGCGTTCAACGCCGTCCTGCCCCGGATTGGCACGGCGCGGCGCCTGGTTGGTGGCGGATTTGAAATGCAGGTTGCCGAAACCACCGTTGCCGCCGCGTGCCAGTTTCACGCGCTGGCCTACCTCGGTCAGGTCGGCAACGACGGTTTCTTCGTCTTCGTCCAGAATCTCGGTGCCCACGGGCACGCGCAGGACGATGTCGTCACCGTCTTTGCCGGTGCGCTGGCGGCCCATGCCGGGCTGGCCGTTCTTGGCGAAAAAGTGCTGCTGATAGCGAAAGTCGATCAGCGTGTTCAGCCCGTCCACAGCCTCGGCCCAGACGGTGCCGCCGGTGCCGCCGTCACCGCCATCGGGACCGCCGTATTCGATATATTTTTCACGCCGGAACGACACACAGCCGCCCCCGCCCGCACCGGACCGGATATAGACCTTGCAGAGATCAAGAAATTTCATAGCGCGGTCCTAGCCTGTGCGGGCCCCTCGGGGCCCCGTTAGAGTTTGCGCGAATACGTCCAGGTGGGGACGGTCGCGTTGCGGGCAACAGAAAAACTTTCTGCCTCACCCAGATACTGAAAACCGCAGTGCGTCAACACCTTGGCAGAGGCAGCATTGTCCTGAAACACCACTGCAAAAAGGGCCTGATTGCCCATCGGATTGGCATCAACCAGTGCCTGCACCGCTTCCGATGCCAGACCTGTGTTCCAGAACGCCGGGGCCACCCAGTAGCCCAGTTCGGCCTGATTGCGGTCGATCTGCTGCATCGAGATCAGCCCCATCAGTTCCGACCCGCCCTCTTTGGTGCCATCAATGGCCCAGACGTCTTCTTCGCGGGTTGCCGACATGGCGCGGGTCACAAATGCCTCGGTCGTGCCGGGGGGCAGAGGGTGCGGAATAGAGGTGGTCATCGTGGCAACACGTTTGTCGGCGGCATACATTTCGATCAGCCCAAGGTCGGACTTGCGCAGCGGGCGCAGGTCGAACCGCTCGGTTTCGATCACCGGTTGTGTGGCCACTTTGGTCATTTCCATCGTCATGCTCCTCCTCGAACAGTCCGAATTTCGCCAACTGCACGTTGCGCGCAAAAGGTGTAGATCAGATAAGGTGCGACCGCGCGTTTTGCGAGGTCTGCCGTTGGGGCTGCCACATAAAAACCGTGGCGTTGTCTGGGTGAAACCGGCCCCTAATCAATTTGTATCAAATGAAAAAGGGACCGGCGGTGTCGCCGATCCCTTCAAGATTTTCTAACCTGTCAGGTTCGGCTTATTCTGCAGCTTCCGCTTGTGGCAGAACCGAAATAAACGTGCGGTTTTTCAGCCCTTTGTGAAAGGTCACAGCGCCATCGACAGTTGCAAAGATCGTGTGATCCTTGCCCATGCCGACGCCTGCGCCGGGCCAGAATTTGGTCCCGCGCTGACGCACGATGATGTTGCCGGGGATGGCAGCCTGGCCACCATAGAGTTTCACACCAAGACGACGACCCGCTGAGTCGCGGCCGTTGCGGGATGAACCACCTGCTTTTTTATGTGCCATTTGGTCTCTCCTTAGCCTTTGGTCATGTCTTTGGCCTGTTCGATCCAGCCTTCACGCTCGATCCGGCCTTTGAACGACAGTTTCTCGTCAATATCAGCTACGTCTGCTTCCGTCCATGCCGCGATTTGGGCAAAGGTGGTCACACCGGCTTCATGCAGTTTCTTCTCAAGCGCGGGGCCAACGCCCGACAGCTTCTTGAGATCGTCGGCGCCTTCGGCTGCCTTGGCTTTGGGGGCCTTGGCAGGAGCAGCTTCACCTGCATCAGCCTTGCGGGACTTTTCAGCCTGCGCGGTTTTCAGCTTGGCGTTTTGACCGACTGCGAAATCGGCTGTGTAACCAGCACCACCCACGGCGGCCATCACGCCCGACTTGTCAGCGCCCGAGGCGAGAATGTCGGTGATGCGCACCAGTGTCAGTTGCTGACGGTGGCCTTTGGTCCGCTTGCTCGAGTGTTTACGGCGGCGTTTGACGAAGTTGATGGTCTTGACGCCTTTGATGTGGTCGATGACTTCGGCTTGAACGCCGGCATCTGCAACCAAAGGAGCGCCGACCGTGGGCGTTTCGCCACCGATCATCATCACTTCGTTGAATTGAATTTTGTCACCTGCTTTTGCGGCCAGTTTTTCAACGCGGAGCGTGTCGCCCGATTGAACTTTGTACTGTTTGCCGCCGGTTTTGAGAACCGCGAACATATCGTTCTTCCTTACTCTACCGCGTCGTTTGGCACCGGAAGTCCCGGATTTCGTGCGATCTTCGCGCCACGGACTGCGCATCCCTTCGGGGATGTATATACATATGAAAGGCCCAAAGACCCCGTTCGAAGCCGCGCAATGCACCACACGCGGTCCAAAGTCAAGCGCTGTGAGCCCAGTTTTGTTACAGCTCCGAGCTGCCGTCCCCCAGCGCCCTGATGTTCAGGGCGACAACGCGCCCAAGCGCATAGCTGAGATCGCTGTAGACCGTTCCGAAGCCGTCGAAAAGGGCGGCGTTCAGTGCGCCCGCTTCGGGTGTCTTCAAAAAGGCCAGATAGGTTGCACGGTCGTCCGCATCCAGCGGCTGCACCAGCAGCAAAAGATAACCCATCAACCAGCTTTCGGTGTCTGTGCGCAATGCCTCTTCCTGCGACCAAACCTCGGATATGATCTGATCTTCGGTCATTTTATAGGCGCCACCGTCGACCAAAGCACGATAGAACTGATAGCTGGCGTTCAGCGCGGTGCTGACATTGCGTTCGATCAGGTCGCCGGTTTCGATGATCTCGCGCGCGACTTTCAGGCGTGGATCGTCCGAGCCCTGAAGGCTTTCAAAGGCACTGCGCGCGGCCGCTTCGCTGTCCTTGTCCATCATCGCGGTGCGCGCGGCCAGTTCCAGGCTGGTGATTTTCTGACCCAGATCGCTGCCCAGAAACAGATTTAGACGCGCCAAGATCGCAGGGTCGATTGCTTCGATCGCAGGGCGCGCATCTTCGGTCATGCGTGCGGCGTCATAGATACCGTCGATCTGGCTGTCCCACAGCCTGCCGCCGTGCCCGTCCAGCATATCGCTGTTCAGCGTTTCGGCATGACTCAACCCTTCGGCACGGGCCACCTGCATCTGTGCTTCCAGATTAATCAGACGAATGGTTTGATCCGCTTCGGGGCCAGCCTGTGCAGCACAGGCCAGCGCCAGCCACAGGGCAACAGCGAAACGCAGCATCTTCAAAGCTCCTGAGAGGGTTGCAAGTCGCGCATACGGGCGGCCAGGGCTTCATAGCGGTTGGCCATGATCTCGTATTGCACGGCATTCATCAAATCATAGACCTTGCGCATGTCCGGATCTTCCAGCGCCTTGGCATAGTCCAGCACTTCGTCATCGGAAAATGCCTGATAGGTATAGGCCGCACCGCTTAACGCGTTTTGCGATATCGACAGGCGCAGGGCGTCTTCATCCGCCCGCAGCGCTTCGCGCAGGTCCGGTTCCTCCATCTTCAGTTCGATCACCCCTGCCCCGGCGGCGGCCATCAGAAACCGCACCTGCACCTCCTGAATCGCCCGCACCGCGGTGCCTGCGCTGTCACTGGCGGCATTCATCCGTTTCAGCGCCTCCAGCCGTGGCGACCCGATGCGCATCAGCCCGTCAACAATGGCCTGCCCCGCCTCGGACTTGGTGTCGCTGTCATCGTCCATGTGACTGTCGTTTTCAGCCACCACCAGACGTTGGCCCAGATCGGTGTTGTAAAAGGCGATTGCGTGATCCAGCAGATCGTCGTCCAGCGTCTCGCCCAGAATATCCAGCGCCATGTCGTGCATGATGCCCGTGTCAAAGACGCTGTCGGCCATCACCGTCCACTGCGCGCCGAAATCATCGGTCTGTAGCCCCAGCATCGCCGGCGCCGAGCTGGCCGACAGGCGGATGCTGTCCAGCGCCACGTCGAATCCGGTCACTTCCAGAAACGTCTCTAACTGCGCGCGGTCGGCGGCCTGTGTGGTTGTGGCGGCCAGTGCAAGGGTAAATGTAAGGCAAAGCGAACGTGCGAGAGCAAACATGATGGTCCTTTCGGGTTTGCCCCAACCATATGGATTTTGCGTTCACGGGCAATTAAATATCCCGTCATCGGCAATCATGGGCAAAACCCTCTTGCCACCCCCGCCAAACCTTACTATTGGGTCCGAACCAGACCCCCGCGGAGAGGTGCCGGAGTGGTCGAACGGGGCGGTCTCGAAAACCGTTGAGCCTTCACGGGTTCCCAGGGTTCGAATCCCTGTCTCTCCGCCACTTACCATTTTCATACAGTTTCACTTGGTAGCGTTCAGCCCCTTACGGGGCTGTTTTTGTTGGTTTATCTGCATTCATTGTTACATTTGGCTTCTCTTCGATTAGACTCGTTTCTATTCATTGCTTGGTAGAAATCGTGGTACTTTTTGATGAGTAATCTTGGCGGAAAGCTGACTGGAAATCTTGTGCGGACCCTTGGTGCGGGCCGTCACGGAGATGGAAATGGTCTCTCCTGGCGGTCGATCCATCCGGTGCGCGACGCTGGATCGTGCGGGTAGGCCTTGTGCCGAATGAAGTCGTTCCCTAATGGGGATAGTTCATCCTGCGAAGACGCGGCAATACCTGTGGCCGGGGCGTCTTCACTGACGGCCCGGCCCTGCCGTTCAGTGATTGGTCTATCACCACAACCCAGCATATGAATATGAACGTTGCCCGGACCCCTCGCTCTCTTTACGTTCTCACCTATGCGAGTCGATCTTCGAGATATCTTTCCGCTCCGGCCCGCCCGCGTCCATGAGGTCTGCGGGCCTGTTGCGATGGGATTTGCGGCGATGTCGGTGGGGGATGGGGCGCTCTGGATCCGTGAGGGCTGGCTCGGCGACACGATCACGCCTCAGGGACTCCTGCGCTATCTTGATCCGACGCGGCTTCTTCTGGCGCGCCCTAAGGAGCAGATCGACGCGCTCGCCGTGGCCGAGGAGGCGCTGAAAGACGGTGCGCTCCCCTTTGTCGTCATTGAGATCACGCGCCCGTTGAACCTGCGCGAGGGGCGGCGGTTGCAACTCGCGGCCAAGGCAGGCGGCACGACCGGGCTTTGCATCATTCCCGAAGGCATGGGGTCAAACGCGGCCGAGACCCGTTGGCATGCCGCGCCGATCTTTGACACACACAGCGAAGACTCGACTCTGATGCGATGGGAAATTAAAAAGAACAAATCGGGAACGGTTGGGGCCTGGAATGTTCGATGGGATCAAAAAACGCGTCGTGTGCATGTGGTTTCCCCGGTTGGCGAGCGACCGGGTTCTGCGACTGCGCCCACTTGATGGCCCCTTCGCGATCACGCTCAAGTCGAACAACACCGAACGGATTTATTGCCTCAACGAGACCGCCGAACGGCTCGGCCTGACGCGCGGCACGAGCTTTGCCGATGCCCGCGCCTTTTGCCCCGACCTGATCAGCCAGCCCGCGCGCCCCGATCTCGACGCCCGCTTTCTCGCCACCCTGCGCCGCTGGGCGACGCACTATTGCCCTTGGGTTGGGCGCGATGGCACGGACGGGTTGGTGCTGGATGTCACCGGCTCAACCCACCTTTGGGGCGGAGAAGCTGAGATGCTGGCGGATATTCAGAGCCGTGCGAGACGCGCCGGGCTGACGCTCCGCCTGGGCTGTGCAGCGACCCGTGGTGCGGCTTGGGCCTTTGCCCATTTCGGCACAGGGACAGAGGCGCTCACCGATCTTCCAGTGGCCGCGCTGCGCCTTGAAGAGGCCACCGTCACCGCACTTCAACGTCTCGGCCTGCGCAGCATTGGCGATCTGACGGGGGCCGCCCGCGCACCCCTGGCCCGTCGGTTCGGCCCCGATCTTCTGCTGCGTCTCGATCAAGCCATGGGCCATATCCCCGAACCCGTCATGCCCGAGGTCGAGCCACCGCGCTTTGCGACCCGCATGAGCCTGCCTGAGCCAATCGGTTTGAAGGAAGATGTGATGGGGCTCACCGCGCGGCTTCTGACCCCGCTGTGTGACAAGCTTAACCGCCATGAAATGGGCGCGCGCCACCTTACGCTGACCCTGCGCCGGGTCGATCAGGGAAGCCAGCAGGTCGATCTGCGCCTCGCCGCGCCCATGCGCGATCCGCACCGCATCCTGCCGCTCTTCGAACGCGGCGTGGGCGAGGTGGACGCGGGCTTTGGCATCGACCAAATCCGGCTGGAGGCCATACAGGTCGAACCGCTCCCCGTGCAACAGATCGGCAACGTCCAAACCTCGCCTGATCAGCTCAACGACCTGATCACCCGCATCGGCACACGCATCGGATTGGAAAACATCCAACGCTTTCTCCCCGCCGACAGCCACATTCCGGAGCGTAGCTTTACCATCGCACCCGCCGCCTTCAGCATGCCCGACAGCGCGTGGTTCTGCCTGCGCCCGCGCCCGCTGCGCCTGTTTCCACCGGAACCGATAGCCGCTCAAGGCTCAGAGCCGCCCGCCCGCTTCCGATGGCGCAGCATGTCGCTCACCACCGGGCGCGCCATCGGCCCCGAACGCATCGCGGCGGAATGGTGGCTGTCGGATGACGCGTGGCGCTCCGGCGTGCGCGACTACTGGCGGATCGAGACCCGCGAAGGACGCCGCCTCTGGCTCTATCACACGCCGCAAAACCCCGGCTGGTTCGTGCAGGGGGAATTCGCATGAGCCTTCATTGCAGTCCAAATACTCATCCCCAGCCCGCCTCTTACGCCGAGCTTTGCGTCACTTCGAACTTTACCTTTCTCACAGGCGCTTCGCATCCCGAAGAACTGATCCTGCGCGCCGCCGAGCTGGGGGTGGAGGCCATCGCGATCACCGACCGCAACACGCTCGCCGGGGTGGTGCGGGCGTATTCGGCGCTCAAGACACTCCGCGAAGAGGCCGCCGAACAGCTTCGCGTGCGCTCTTCGCATCAGATCGATCCCTGTTCTCGGCAGGAATTCGGCTCCCCCGTCGACTTGCCATGCCCCGCCATGCCGAAACTGCCGAAGCTCGTCGTCGGCACCCGGCTTGTCCTGCGCGATTGCCCCGTCGAATGGCTGGCACTGCCCACGGACCGTGCCGCCTATCATCGGCTGTCGCGACTTTTGACCTTGGGCAAACGACGAGCGGAGAAGGCCGAATGCCATCTCGATCTGAGCGATCTGGAGGCGGGATGTCAGGGGATGATCCTCATTGCCCTGCCGCCAAAGGATCTCCCCTGTGCTCAACCGGCCCTTCAAAAGCTGCAACGCCGTTACCCCGGTCACGTCTTTCTCGGGGCCGCGCCGCGATATGACGGCTCCGATCAGGCGTGGTTCGACGCCTGTGCCGCGCTGGCGCTTCGGTGTTCGACCCCGATGGTGGCGGTCGGCGATGTATTGATGCATCACGGGCGGCGGCGCAGGCTCGCGGATGTGCTGACCTGTCTGCGCGAGGGGCTGACCATCGACCGGATCGGCACGAAAGCGCTGCCCAATGCCGAACGTCGCCTCAAGGGCGCCGCCGACATGGCGCGGCTCTATCGCAACCATCCGGCAGCGCTCAAACGC
Organism: Pseudosulfitobacter sp. DSM 107133; assembly: GCF_022788695.1. Lineage (NCBI taxonomy): Bacteria > Pseudomonadati > Pseudomonadota > Alphaproteobacteria > Rhodobacterales > Roseobacteraceae > Pseudosulfitobacter > Pseudosulfitobacter sp. DSM 107133. The sequence continues at coordinate 2,014,521 of NZ_CP085154.1, read as the reverse complement.
ACGTTGGAGATCGCCGCGCGCTGTGGTTTCGATCTCTCGGAACTGAGTTATGAATATCCCGACGAGATGTCAGAGGGCGAGACACCTCAGACCCGGCTCGACCGACTGGCGCGCGAGGGGATAAAACGCCGCTATCCGCATGGCGTCTCGCAGCGTGTGCATGATCTGATAGAAAAGGAGTTAAATCTCGTCGGCGAGCTGCGGTACGCGCCCTATTTTCTCACCGTCCATGACATCGTTGGGGAGGCCCGCGCACGCGGAATTCTTTGCCAGGGGCGTGGTTCGGCGGCCAATTCCATCCTCTGTTATCTTCTGGGCATCACCGATGTGTCCCCCGACATGATCGGCATGGTGTTCGAGCGCTTCATTTCCCGCCATCGCGGCGAGCCCCCCGATATCGACGTGGATTTCGAACACGAACGCCGCGAGGAGGTGATCCAGTGGATCTATGAGAAATACGGTCGCCACCGCGCCGGACTTTGTGCGACCGTGATCCATTTCCGCACCCGCGCCGCCATTCGCGAGGTCGGCAAGGTCATGGGCCTGTCCCAAGACCTCACCGCGCGGCTCTCGGGCGACATTTGGGGGCTGACCAATTCGGGTGCGGATATGGAGCGGGCGAAAGAGCTGGGCCTCAATCCCAAGGACCGGCGGTTGGCGCAGACGATTGAACTGATCGGCGAGATCATCGGATTTCCGCGTCACCTGAGCCAGCATGTCGGTGGGTTCATCATCACGCGCGGGCGTCTCGACGAGCTTTGCCCCATCGAAAACGCCGCGATGGAAAACCGCACGGTGATCGAATGGGACAAGGACGATATCGACGCTTTGGGCATTCTCAAGGTCGATATTCTGAGCCTCGGGATGCTCACATGCCTGCGCAAAAGCTTCGATCTTTTGGACGCGCACGAGAAGACCCGGCTTACCCTCGACACCGTTCCGCAAGAGGACCGCGCGACCTATGATATGCTGCAACGCGCCGATGCGGTGGGGGTGTTTCAGGTCGAAAGCCGGGCGCAGATGAATTTCCTGCCGCGCATGCGCCCCGCGACCTTTTACGATCTGGTGATCGAGGTCGCCATCGTGCGCCCCGGCCCCATTCAGGGCGGGATGGTCAAACCCTATATCCGGCGGCGTCAGGGATTGGAGGCCCCCGAACCCTTTGGCCCCGCTCTCGAAGAGGTCACGCGCAAAACCCTCGGCGTGCCGCTGTTTCAAGAACAGGCGATGCAGATCGCTGTCGTTGGCGCTGGCTATTCAGCAGAGGAGGCCGACAAGCTGCGCCGCTCGCTGGCCTCCTTTCGGCGCATGGGCACCATCGGCGAGCACCGTGACCGGTTTGTGCGCGGTATGATGGAGAACGGATATTCCGAAGAGGTCGCCATGGCCTGTTTCGGCCAGATCGAAGGTTTCGCCGATTACGGTTTTCCCGAAAGCCACGCGGCGGCCTTTGCCATGCTGACCTATGTGTCGTCCTGGCTCAAATGCCACCACCCGGCGGTGTTTGCCTGTGCCTTGCTGAATTCCCAGCCGATGGGGTTTTACGCCCCCGCACAAATCGTGCGGGACCTGCGCGACCATGGTGTTGTGGTGCGGCCCGTCTGTGTGAACCATTCCAACTGGGACAACCTGTTGGAACGCCGCGCCGACGGGGCGCTGGCGCTCCGGCTCGGGTTTCGTCAGATCAAAGGCTTTCGCGAAGAGGACGCGGGCTGGATCACAGCGGCGCGCGGCAACGGTTACCAAGACCCAGAAAGCGTCTGGCTCCGGGCGGGCGTCACGCCCTCCGTGCTTGAACGACTGGCCGAGGCAGACGCGTTCATCGGCATGGGGCTGACCCGCCGCGACGCGCTATGGCAGGTGCGCGCGATCCGGGCCCCCAAACCGCTGCCGCTGTTCGCCGATCCGCTCGATGGCGAGGGCATTCGCGAGCCGGAGGTGATCCTGCCCAACATGCATCTGGGCGAGGAAGTGGTGGAGGATTACGTCGCTCTGCGCCTGACGCTCCGCGCTCATCCGATGGAACTTTTGCGCCCCTCACTCCCCGGCCTGACGCCGCATGACCGCCTGCCCGTCGCGCCCCTCATCCGCACCACGGTCTGCGGCCTCGTCATCACCCGGCAACGTCCCGGCACGGCCTCAGGCGTGATCTTCCTGACGCTCGAAGACGAAACCGGCGTCTCAAATGTGGTGGTCTGGCCCAAAGTCTACGACCGTTTCCGCCGCATTGTCATGGGAGGACGACTTGTGCGCGTCACCGGGCGGCTGGAGCGCGAAGGCATCGTCGTCCACCTCATCGCCGATCACATCGAAGACCTGTCGTACAAGCTCTCAGAGCTGGGTCACCCGCTCGACAACGCCATCGGCATCACCCAGCCCCAAGCCGACGACGCGCCTCGCCCGCCGCGCTACCCGCCGCGTGCCCGTCATCCGCGAGAACAGGCGAAGCGGTTGTTCCCGAGCCGGGATTTCCATTGAGAATGGGGATGTGGAAAGCGGCCCTTTGCGGATGAGGTGGCTGGCTCCTGCTCCACCGGCATCGAATGTGCCAAAGTGCAGTTGTCCAGACCCTTCTGTATCTCCGATCTGTTATTGTTCCCCCGTCAGCGACCTTGGCCGAGGTCACTGACGGGACGTTGTATGGCGTCAGAGCCTTGTGGCCCAAGTTGAACTGGGACCACGTTTGCTAGCGAGCCAGCACTGTCTCTCTTCATCCATCTCGAACAGTTGCTTGTGGCCAGCTTGGACCACGGATCAGAAGGAAGAGAACATGAACAGGATAACACGAGACGCAATCCTTGGCATAGATGTCAGCCGCGATTGGCTGGACATTCATTGCCTGCCAAGCAATCAGAGACTTCGATTGCCCAATTCCGAGGACGGGCATGCGCGCGTGGGCGCCCTGGCAAAGTCAGCCTGTGCGCTGGTTTGTTTTGAGGCCACAGGGGGGCAGGAATGGCGTCTGTGGTCGGCCCTCGACGTTGCAGGGGTCGCGACCAGGCAACTGCCGCCCGCGCAAATCAAAGCCTTTGCCGCCAGCCGGGGCACGCGGGCGAAAACGGATAGGATCGACGCGGAGCTTATCGCGCGGTTCATGGCCTTTCGGCCTGATGCAGGGCGGACCTTGCCGCATGAAAAGATACGTCTTCTCAGGGCTTTGGTGTCCAAGCGTGGTCAGCTCGTCGAAACACGCAAACGGCTTTTGGCGCAAATCAAGGCGCATGCGAAACTGGGTTCGGATGATCTGTTCGACGTCATGGATGGTGACCTGAAAGACCTACTGGATCGCCAGATTGCAGGACTTGAGGTCCGGATCGAACAGATCATCGCCTCAGAGGAAGGCCTTGCCACGACTGCTGCCATCTTGCGTTCAGTTCCCGGCATTGGCCCGGTCGCCAGCACGATGTTGATCGCTGAAATGCCGGAACTCGGCCAGATCACGGGCGAACAAGCCGCCGCGCTGACAGGCCTTGCGCCCATTGCCCATGACAGCGGCGCGATGCGGGGCAAGCGCGCTATCGGAGGCGGCCGGCGCCCGCTGCGACACGTTATGTTCCAGGCGGCGCTCGTCGCCAGTCACCACAATCCCGTCCTGAAGCCGTTCGCAGACCGCCTTCGCGAAGCCGGAAAACCACACAAAGTGATAATCACCGCCGTCGCAAGAAAGCTTGTGACAATCGTGAACGCCCTTTGCAAAAGTCGGCAGAAATGGACTACTCAACTCGCTTGAGAAATACAGTTGCTAGGAAAGGAGCGGCATCAAACCGTGACAGGTCCAGACCGAGGCTGCGCGGGAAACAAGCTGTGGTATAAATAGAGGTGCGCTAAATTATTGCACTAAAAATGCTCATTTTTTCAGTGCTTTACTTATCTTCTTGGCCCTGCTTTCTCTCCGCAAGAATTGCCACGGGACCAGACCCTAAGCCGCTGTCAGGAAAAGGTAATTATGAGCATCTTCTCGATAATTACTCGATGTCATCATGCAGAAGTTGAATGGCACTTGAATAAGTGCCATTTGATGGGTGCCGGGCAATACGGGCTGCGCTCACATATGACCGCCCACCCCAGGTGCGCGCGTCAGATTTCCTTCAGTTGGTTTATCCACTCTCCCATCTGCACGCTTTCACGATGTGTCAAAGCCCCTTCGGCAGCCTGACAACATCACTTCTTTTGGCCCCAAATATCCCGGGGGTCCGGGGGCTGGCCCCCGGATGAGATTTCAATCTCCACAACTTGCCAGACTGCCCCCCACTGTGCGTGCCAGACCCGGGGACTTTCGGCGGGAAAAGGTGATTTAGAAAAAAGCCTGCGCGTTCAAACCAAAGGTTACGGCGCCGATCACGTTACCCGTTGCCGGATCTGTCAGGCTCAGCGACACCTGTGCCTGATAGGTCTGCGTGCTTTCGTCCAGTTCAACCTCGCTGACATGCATGGCTTGCGGCCCGACGCCAAAGGTCTGCTGGAACTTGGCTTCGTCCCCTTGCCAATAATCCGAGGTCACCGAGCTTGCCGCGACATTCAACCCTTGCGCATCCATCACAAACATTTCGGTGATCAGCCCGCCCGCCTCTGCCACATGGTTCGTAAGATAGACCGACAGCGGATTGCCCATGACAGAAGAGATCAGCGGTGCGTCCACCTGCCCCACCTGTGCGCGCCAGTTTTTGTCCAGACCGTCAATTTCTTCCGCCGACAGGTCTGCGGTGCGCGCGTTCTGGCTGTTGATCGCGGCAATTACGGCATCGGATTGCAGCCATTCCGCCGCTTTTTCGGCGGCATAGTGCGACATGGCATCCCCCGCTTCGTCCGCGGCCAAAGGCGCGGCAAGCAAGCCCAGGGCACATGTCGCCGTCGTCAGGCATTTGATCATGGGAAGTCTCCTTTGATAAACTGTCCCGACGCTCGTAATATAATGAGGTGAATCCAGTGTTACCCAGGCTGCGCGGCGGCCGGAAAACTGGTTTCAATTGTATCTGTTTCCCCATTCGCGCCCCAATACCGCCGTACCGGTGCCACAAAATACGGGCACAGACGGTGCACACCCGAAAACCGCGCCGCATTGGCCCGGCGATAGCGAAGGACCCTGTGCATGACCTATGCGATTCAGCCCAAGATTCCCCGGCACCTCCGGCTGTTCGAGCTGATGCGTCAGGAAAATCGCGCAAAAACAACAGTTGCGCGGGTCAAAGGCTTTTCCATTCGCCAGATCAGCGCAGACGAGGCCGAGCAGATCAAAGCCATCGCCCGCCAGTCCTTCGCGCGCCGCAATTGACCGCAAACGCAGCGTTCAGCCGCGAAACCCGCTTGCGACCACAAATTTTTCCGAACTGTCCGACCGTGATGCAGGCGGCTTGATATTGGCGACCTTGTCAAAACGTTGCTTGAGCAGTTTTTGCAGATCGCCCTCGGCGCCCCCCGCCAGAACCTTGGCAACAAAGGTGCCGCCCTCTTCCAGCACATCAAAGGCGAAATAAGCCGCCGCTTCGCACAGCGCGATGATACGCAAGTGGTCGGTTTGCTTGTGTCCCGAGCTTGAGGCCGCCATGTCCGACATCACCACATCGGCCTTGCCACCCAGCCATTCCTTGACCTGAATGTCGGCGTCATCCGCCATGAAATCCAGCACATGCAACTCGCAGCCGGCGATGGGTTCCATTTCCTGCAGATCGACCCCCAGAATGGTCCCGACCTTCTTGCCCGAGCGTTCGTTCAGCGCATTGACCCGCTTGACCGCCACCTGACACCAGCCCCCCGGCGCGGCTCCCAGATCGACCACGCGCGCACCGGGCACAAGAAAGCGGTACTTGTCATCCAGCTCCATGATCTTGAACGCCGCGCGCCCGCGATAGCCTTCGGCCTGCGCGCGTTTGACGTAAGGGTCGTTCAACTGGCGCTGCAACCAGCGTGTCGAGCTCAGCGAACGCCCGCGCGCGGTCTTGACCTTGACGGTCAGCTCGCGCTGCCCGCGTCCAGAGGTGTTCTTGCCATCAGGTGTTTTTGCCACGGAAATCCGCCTTTCGTTGCCGACCAGATACGCGCTTGGACGCACCGCTTCAAGCGATGGTACACATTCCGCCTTCTCTGGTACAAGAAATCCTCGGGGGGAAGGCCGCAGGCCGGGGGGCAGACAGCCCCCTAAAGCACGCCTTCACCCAGCACACCGTCGGCGCTCATCTGGGCATATAGCAACCCTTCGCGCAGGCCACGGTCGGCCACGCTCAGCCGGTCTGTGGGCCAGCACCGCATCAGCGCCTGCAAGATGGCAGCGCCCGACATGATCAGCGCCTGCCGGTCCTGTCCGATGCGCGGATCGGCCCGCCGCCCGCCCGGCCCCATGTCCAGATAGCTGCGGATCACCTTGTCGATCTGCACCGACGACATGCGCAATCCGTCCACCCGCGTACGGTCATAGCGCTTTAGCCCCAGATGCGACGCCGCCACGGTCGTCACGGTGCCGGATGTCCCGACAATCTGGAACTTCTCGTGCACTTTGGTGTCGTGGTAGGGCGCAAAATCGGCAAGGTTTTCTTCAAAGAACCAACTCATCAGCGCAAAACGGGCGGCATCGTCCTCGACGTCGCTGAACTGGTCGCGCAGGGTCGCAACGCCCAGGGGCACGCTGATCCAGTCGACAACGCGCGCCTGCGCCACGTTCTTGACTGCGGCTGTATTGAAACCGCTGTGCAAGCGCATGATCGCTTGCGGGCGGTCGTGTTTGGGCACTTTGGAAATGTCGATCCAGACCAGTTCGGTCGAGCCGCCGCCGATGTCGACAACCAGCAGGTTCTGGGTCTTGCGGCTGACCAGCGGCGCGCAGGAAATCACCGCCAGACGGGCTTCTTCCTCGGGCTGGATGATTTCCAGACGCAGACCGGTTTCACGTTGCACCCGCTGGATGAATTCATGGGAATTGGTCGCGCGCCGACAGGCTTCCGTGGCGACCAGTTTCATCCGCCGCACCTTGTGCTGGCGCAGCTTTTGCTGGCAGATTCGCAATGCCTGGATGGTGCGCGCCATGGATCCGCGCGACAAACGCCCGGTGCGCTCCAGACCCGCGCCCAACTGGACGGATTTGGAGAAACTGTCGATCACCTGAAAGCCCGTCCCCTTGGGTTGAGCAATCAGCATGCGACAACTGTTCGTGCCCAGATCGAGCGCGGCATAAAGCTCACCTGATCCAGACTGAGGCACGGGGCTCAGAGCCGGTTGTTCGAGCGCGCCCGCACCTTTGGGACGCTTTGGCGCCATGGGATGCGCCTTTCATAACGAGTTGGGGAAACGATAGGCGTTTGCTGCATCCCGTGCAAGGCCGCCTTTGTGACATGGCGTGCATCGGAACCATGCATAATGATGATGAGCGCTTTGGGCCGCCCTGCCACTGGCCCTGCAATCCCGCATCGCATAGCAAAGGGTCGCTGACAGATTGCTTTCGGTCGAAAAACGCCACCGAGGATCTGGACGCGTGCCTTAGACAGGGCAAAATCGTGAACGGGGAATCAGAGATGCCTGATGTGACAATCGTATACTGGCGGGATATACCGGCGCAGGTAATCGTGGGCAAAGGCCGTCGCGGTTCCAAACGCCAGTTGCCGGAACGGTTCGAACAGGCCATCGACCGTGCAGCGATGAAGGTGAATGCCAAGGACGCCGACGCCTATCTGGCCGAATGGCGCAAGGCCCCTACCTACGAGATGGACGGCGACCCCGACCAGATCGCCGAAGCCGAGGCCACCCGGCTCGACACCGAATACGACACCGCGCGGATCAAGGCGCTGATCGACAACGAAGGCTGGGCCTGACCGCCCGTCCATTCCCTTTGTACAAGGTTCCCTGTCATGGCACTTCTCAGTTTCAAGAAATCTCCCGTAGGTCCTGTTGCGGGCTGCATCTCGCCCGAAGTCGAAGCCTTTATGCAAGGCTATTCGATTGAGGTGATGCCACGCACCGCCGAAAAGGTTGAAGATTTCCGCGCCCTGCTGCCCGCAGGGACCCGCGTTTATATTGCCCACATCGAAGGCACCCCGATCGAAGACATGGTGGCCACCGCCAAACGTCTGAATGCCGACGGCTTTCCGGTCATGCCCCATTTTCCCGCGCGTATCATCCACAACCGCACCATGCTGGAAGACTGGATTGCCCGCTATCAGGGTGAGGCAGACGTGAAACAGGCGCTGCTGCTGGCCGGTGGTGTGGCCACGCCGCACGGGGATTTCGACAGCTCGATGCAGCTGATGGAAACCGGTGCGTTCGACAAGGCGGGTTTCGAGCGCCTGCACGTTGCCGGCCACCCCGAGGGCAACAAGGACATCGACCCCGATGGCCGTGGTGTCAACGTCGCCGATGCGCTGCGCTGGAAACAGGATTTCTCGAACCGGACCGACGCCAAGATGGCGCTGGCCACCCAGTTCGCCTTTGAAGCGCAGCCGATCATCGATTGGGCCGACGGCATCAAGGCCGCAGGCATCGACTTGCCGGTTCACATCGGAATCGCGGGCCCTGCGAAATTGCAGACCATGATCAAATTTGCGGTTGCTTGTGGTGTTGGTGCGTCTTTGCGTGTGCTACAGCGTCGGGCCAAGGACGTGACCAAGCTGTTGCTGCCTTTCGAACCAACCGACGTGATTTCGCAACTGGCCGCGCACAAGGCAGCCAACCCCGACTTTAACGTCACCAACGTACATTTCTTCCCACTGGGCGGTATCAAGACCAACGCGCATTGGGCCATCGAAAACGGCGGCGCAGCTGCCCAACCGGCCAATTCCTGAAGGACCATAATCCATGACACGCACTATTGTTGAATCCAAAACCAAAACCGCGATCATCGGCTTTGACCAACCGTTCTGCGTGATCGGGGAACGTATCAACCCCACGGGCCGCAAGATCCTGGCCGAGGAGCTGGAGCGCGACGATTTCAGCCGTGTCGAAGCCGACGCGCTGGCGCAGGTTGCGGCAGGTGCGAACATTCTGGACGTGAACTCGGGTGCTGTGTTTTCCAACAAGATGGCCGAAGACCCCCGCTATGCGGACAACAACTTTGTCGAGCCGATGCTGATGAAGGCCCTGGTCGAGCGGGTTCAGGCGATTGTCGATGTGCCCCTGTGTATTGACAGCTCGGTGCCCGGTGCGTTGGAAAACGGTCTGGCCGCTGCCGAAGGCCGCCCGCTGCTGAACTCGGTCACCGGCGAGGAAGAGCGTCTGGAACTGGTTCTGCCGCTGGTCAAGAAATACAACGTGCCTGTTGTGGCAATCTCGAACGATGACACCGGCATTTCCGAAGACCCCGATGTGCGGTTCGAAGTGGCCAAGAAAATCGTTCAGCGGGCCGCCGATTTCGGCATTCCGGCGCATGACATCGTTGTCGACCCGCTGGTGATGCCGATTGGCGCGATGGCGACAGCGGGCTTGCAGGTCTTTACCCTTGTGCGCCGTCTGCGCGACGAATTGGGCGTGAACACCACTTGCGGTGCGTCCAACATCAGCTTTGGCCTGCCCAACCGTCACGGTATCAACAATGCCTTTCTGCCGATGGCAATGGCGGCCGGCATGACCAGCGCCATCATGAACCCTGTCGGCCTGCCGATTGGCGCGTCGAAAATTGCCGAGAAGCGTGCCGAAGCCGCCGCAGCCGGGATCATTGTACCCGACGAGATGGACGACGAGACTTTCGTTCAGATGTTCGGTCTGGGATCGACCCTGCCGCGTGCGGGCAAGGAAATGGAAGCCATTCGCGCCGCCAACTTCCTGACCGACAATGACCCCCATGGCACGGACTGGATCCGCTTTAACAAAGTGGCCCCCAAGGCAGGCCAGGAAGGCCGTGGCCGCGATGGCCGTTCGGGTGGGCGTCGCCGGCGCGGTTAAAGCACTCTGAATTCTACAGATTTGTCCCCGGTGTGTTCTGCGCACCGGGGTTTTTCGTCTTGGGCTGCCGCGTTGAAAAGCCGGTCAAAGCCCGTGGCATGACACGCGTTTTTGACCATCACACGACAGTTTGCGAACGACTGTCCGCATACATCCACACAGCGTAACCCGTTCTTAACGAAGCATCCGTTAGACAGATGAAACTGCTGACGAGGCTTGTGGAGACTGTGATGTTGCACCCCTTCCCCATTTCGAAAGGATTGCCGAATGGCTGATCCCATCGTGCTGCCACCGCGGCTGGATCTGTCCAGTGTGCCTGATGTTCTATCCGCGTTGAAATCGGCACCGGACACCGAGCCGTTGGTGTTGGATGCTGGCAACGTCATACATTTCGGCGCATTGGGCCTGCAAATGGTCATCGCCTTGACCAAGTCGATGGGGGATCGCGTTCAGTTGACCAACGTCACGGACAAGGGGCTGGAACAATTGCACTGGATGGGCATGACCCCCGAAAAAATCACCGAGGCCGCGCAATGACCCTGAAAATTCTTGCTGTAGATGACAGCCGTACAATGCGCGATATGATCCGGCTGGCGCTGGAACCTGCGGGATTTACCGTGACCACAGCCGACGACGGAGTGCACGGCGTCGAAGTGCTAAACGGCATCGCACCGGATGCGATCATCACCGACATCAACATGCCCCGCATGGACGGTTTCGGTTTTATTGATGCGGTGCGTGGTCAGGACAAACACCGCGCCACGCCCATTCTGGTGCTGACCACCGAAGCCGCACCCGAGCTAAAGGCGCGTGCCCGCACCGCCGGTGCAACGGGCTGGATCGTCAAACCGTTTGATCCCGCAAAACTGATCAAAGCACTGCAAATGGTTGCAGGATAGGAGACTGCACGATGTCCGCACCCGACCCTATGGCTGAAATCAAAGCCTCGTTCTTTATCGAATGCGAAGAGTTGCTGGAGTCTTTGCAAGACGGCCTTGAAACCATGTCCGAAGAGACAGGCGATCTTGAAACCATCAATATCGTCTTTCGCGCGGTCCATTCGATAAAAGGGGGGGCCGGCGCCTTTGGGCTGGAAGGGCTGGTGCGCTTTGCCCACCGTTATGAAACCGTGCTGGACGGGGTGCGCAGCAATACATTGGTGGCGGATAGCGAGGCGATCAAGCTGTTCTTTCGCGCCGCCGATCACCTGTCGGACCTGGTACGGGAATCACGAGATGAGGGTGTGCTGCCCGAGGCCGAAGGGGCTGCGATTTTGGCCGAACTGGACGCGCTGTTGGGCGATGCCGGAGTTGAAGAGGTCGCCGAGGCGGAGATTGATTTTCAACCCATGGGCCTCTCGCTGGATCTTGGCTTGCCGGAAATTCCCGCCATCGAACCCAAACAATTCGTCATCCATTTCGCCCCCGATGCCGAATTGTATGAGACAGGCAACGAACCTTTCATGATCCTGCGCGCGCTGGCAGAGCTTGGTCCCTGCGAAGTGACATGTGTCAGCACACAGGTGCCCCAACTGGCCGAGTTTGCGCCCGAAGCCGGTTATCTGTCTTGGAACATCGTACTGAGCGCAAATGTGCAAGAGGCTGAAATCAAATCTGTTTTCGAATTTGTCGAAGGTCTGTGTGTTCTTACCATCGACGCGCCAACGAAGGGGGAAGCTGAAACTGAAAATCCAGTATTCGATGCAATAGATCCTGTTCCCGAGCGCGCCTCCCTGCCCGATCCGGCCCCCGCACAGACCGTGATTGTTGATCCAGAGCCGTTGCTGCCAGAGGTGTCCAAGGAGCCAGACGTCTCCGCACCGACGAAAACCAAAACCCCACCTCAGACGCCTGCAAAATCGGTTGTACGCGTTGATCTGGACCGGATTGAGCGCTTGGTGAATCTGGTGGGCGAACTGGTGATCAATCAGGCCATGCTCTCACAAAGTCTTGAATCTGCAGGATTGTCACCCCATTCCGACGCAATGAACGGTCTTGAAGAGTTCCAGCGTTTGACCCGCGATATTCAAGACAGCGTGATGATGATCCGCGCCCAGCCGGTCAAATCCCTTTTCCAACGTATGTCGCGTATCATCCGCGAATGTTCCGCTGCTGTGCGCAAGGATGTGCGTCTCGTGACCGAGGGTGACACCACCGAAGTTGACAAAACGGTTATCGAACGTCTGGCCGATCCGCTGACGCACATGATCCGCAACGCTGTCGATCATGGTCTGGAAAGTACGGAAGAGCGCCGCGCAGCGGGCAAACCGGATCAGGGTATTGTAAAGTTGACAGCCGCACACCGGTCCGGTCGTGTGATCATCGAAGTTTCGGATGACGGCGGTGGCATTAACCGGCCGAGGGTCCAGCAGATTGCCACCGAAAAGGGGTTGATTGCCCCAGACGCGTCGCTTTCGGATGTCGAGATTGACAACCTCTTGTTCCTGCCCGGTTTTTCGACAGCCAAAGAAGTGTCCGATCTTTCGGGGCGCGGCGTCGGTATGGATGTGGTGCGCAATGCCATCCAATCTCTGGGTGGGCGGATCACCATTACGTCAACCCCGGGCGAGGGCACGACGTTTTCGATCTCGTTGCCGCTGACATTGGCGGTACTGGACGGAATGGTTGTGCAGGTGGCCGGCGAAACCATGGTGTTGCCGCTGAATCTGGTCATCGAGACATTGACGATCGACAATGAGAATCTGGAACAAACCCGCCCGGGCCTCAATGTAGTGCGCGTACGCGGCGAATTTGTCTCGCTTTTCGATCTGGGTGTCGAGCTGGGATATCGGTCTGCTCAGGAAAGCTATCTTGATGCCGTCGTTCTGTTGATCGTAACCGCGCCATTGGCACCGCCTGCCTGAGGCTGGGGCGATGATCTAAGAGACGTCGTTAAAGACGTCATTAGCGACGTCTCTTATGCGGGGTCTGGAATGCGTGGCGAAATTCTTGGGGCGGAGCGGCGACGCTTTTGGCATGACGACGACAAGCTTGAGATTGTCGGGTCGGTTGGGATTGCCGGGGCGAGCGTGACGCAGGTTGCGCAGCGCCATGAGATTAAGCGACAACAGATTTACGCGTGGCGACATGAACTGAAGAAAAAAGGCTTGTGGTCGCCCGATGCCGGGGCGCTTTTCTTGCCGTTGGACATGCCCGTGACTGCAGGGGTGCCGGTGGCGCAGGCACCGGTCGCTGAACTGCCGCCTCCAGTTGCTGTTGAATTGCGCCTGCGTGGCGGGCGCAGTTTGCATTTTGAAAGCACGGTCGATCCGGCTGCGCTGTCGGGCCTGATCCGCGCGGTGGAAGGGGCATGATCGGCCCGGGCACCGGTGTGCGTGTGTATCTGGCCTGCGGTGTCACGGATATGCGCAAGGGGATCGCAGGGCTGGCGGCGCTGACCCAGGACGTGTTGCGACAAAAGCCTACCAGTGGGGCGGTGTTTGCGTTTCGAGGCCGTCGGGGTGACCGGATCAAGCTTCTGTTCTGGGATGGGCAAGGGTTTTGCCTCTATTACAAGGTGCTCGAACGAGGCCGTTTCCCTTGGCCAAATGCCCAGGATGGGGCGATGCGGCTGACCTCGGCGCAGCTTGCGATGTTGTGGGAAGGGATCGACTGGCGGCGTCCCGATTGGGGTGCTCCGCCGGCGCGCGTGGGGTGATTGTGCGCTAGGATTCACGTTATTTATATGGCGTTTTAACCTGACTTTTGGTAGTCAGGCGCATGTCGAAACACGCCGAAAACCTCCCCGATGACCCCGCTGTGTTGAAGGCGATGATCGCGGCTTTGCAAGCGGAGAATGCCAAGATATCGGCTACGTTGCGGGTTCATGACCAGCTGGTTCAGGCGCTTCGCCTGCGGATCGCCAAGTTGCAGAAACTGGCCTTTGGCAAATCCTCGGAAAAGATCGAGCGCGAGATCGAACAGTTGGAACTGGCGCTGGAAGATTTATTGGTCGCGGTGGCTGAAGGCGATGAAGCCCCCATCGACGAAGGGCAGGATGAACCGTCACCAGACACTGCTGATGCGCCCGCTTTGCGCCGCCGACCACGGGTTTCGGATACGACCCCGCGCGAGCGTCGTGAACTGGACCCCGGCACCTGCTGCCCTGACTGCGGCGGCGACCTGCGCGTGGTAGGCGAGGATGTCAGCGAATTGCTGGACATGATCGCCGCCCAGATGAAGGTGATCCAGATCGCCCGGATCAAGAAATCCTGTCGCCGTTGTGAGCGGATGGTGCAGGAACCGGCCCCCAGCCGTCCGATCCCGGGCAGCATGGCAGGGCCGAACCTGCTCGCACATGTGCTGGTCTCGAAGTTTGACGACCACCTTCCGTTATATCGCCAACACGAGATCTTCGCGCGAATGGGGGCAGACATTCCCGAAAGCACGCTGGTAGGCTGGTGTGGCCGCGCCATGAAAACCCTGTCGCCGCTGATCGAGCGGATCGAGGCTGACATCATGGCCAGCGACCTGCTGCATGCGGACGACACACCCATCCGGGTGCTGGATCGCTCTTTGCGCGACAAGGGGCTTGGCAAAGGGGTTAAACAAGGCCGGATCTGGGCCTATGTGCGCGATCAACGCCCTTGGGCGGGGGCATCGCCACCGGGTGCTGTCTATCGCTTTGCGCCAGACTGGAAGGAAGAGCATGTTCTCGGCCATCTGGCCAACGCCCGCGGCATCCTTCAGGCTGACGGCTACAAGGGTTATGCCAAGCTCTATGAGCCTGACCCCGATGGCACGCGGCGTTTACGCGAGGCGGCCTGTTGGGCTCACCTGCGCCGAGACTTCCACGATTTTTGGGCCTCGACCAAGTCCGAGATCGCCCGCGAGGCACTCGACCGGATCGGCAAGTTCTACGATATTGAACGAGACATCAACGGTCAGCCCGCTGACGTCCGTTATGCGACGCGTCAAAAGCTCAGCCGCCCACAAGTCGAGGCCTTCTTTGTCTGGTCCGAACAACAGCTTCTGCGCATCCCGGGTAAAAGCGACCTGGCCAAAGCCTTCCGCTACGGCCTCAGTCGACAGGAGGCCTTCAGCCTATTTCTGACCGATGGACGTGTGGCCATCGACAACAACCCTGCTGAACGTGCCCTGCGACCGATTGGAATTGGACGTAAGAATTGGTTATTTGCAGGGGCAGATACCGGTGCGGAAACCTTGGCCCGCGCTATGACCATCATCGAAACGGCCAAGCTCAACGGCCTTGACCCGCTGGCCTATCTGGCTGACATCTTCGACCGTATCCACGATCACAAGATCAACCGGCTGGATGAACTGCTGCCGTGGAATTGGGTGCCGCTGGCAACTGCACAATCAAAGGCCGCCTGATGGCTGCGGTGACCCATGTTTGCACTATCGATTACGTCGCCAGAATGTTGGGTGAGGATGCCGAACTTCTTGAAGCGATCATCTACAACGACGACAACCTGACCTATGGAAACATCGTCAGCATCTACGTCGGACCCGACGAAACAATCACCGCACTGACCGATGACGGGATCGAAGAGTTGAAGGAAATGATCCGCGCCGCTCGCATCACCAACAAAACATGGCATGAGTTCCTTGATAACTTCGTGGATGACACCGATCTGGTGACACGCATCAAAGCTAAATCACTGCGGTAGCAATGGGGCGGTTACTGTTGATCGCTGACGAGGCTGGCAGTCGTGCGGCGCTGATCGTCGATGAAATTCAGGACCAGCGTCAGGTTGTTATCAAAGGTCTGGACGAAAGTTTTTACCGGGCCCCGGGGATCGCCGCGGCCACAATCCTCGGAGACGGACAGATCGCCCTGATCCTGGATCCTTCCGACATCATCGCACAGGCACAGGGCAGCACCATGGCCCCTGCCCCTAACCTGATGGAAATGACATCATGAGTGACATAAAATCCAGCACGCCCGTTGAACTCTTGACCTTTCGGTTGAGCGACCAGGAATATTCGCTCGACATCATGTGTGTCCGCGAAATCCGTGGCTGGACCCGTACCACCCCCCTGCCACATGCGCCCAGCTATATGAAGGGTGTCATTAACCTGCGTGGCACGGTGTTGCCTGTCATGGATCTGGCCGAACGGCTGGGTTTGCCACCCCGCGAGCATACGGACCGCAATGTTATCATAGTGGTCAAATTCGAGGAAACGATGACCGGCCTCTTGGTCGATGCAGTGTCGGATATCATTGCATTGACTTCAAGCGACCTGCAACCTCCGCCGGACGCTGCATCGGCCGGTGGCCCGGGTGTTATCAAAGCACTTACACTACTGGATGACCGGATGATCCGTGTTCTTGAGTTGTCCGAAATTGTGCCGACGCTACAAAGCGATGCAGCATGATGTTGCCTGAAGATGACACTGAGGTCGAGCTGTCGTTGGCAACCCTCGAAGCGCTTCATCAAGTGTCATACCACGCGGCGGGCCTGATCCTTGCCCCGGAAAAAGCGCGCATGGTGCAGTCGCGCCTGCGTTTCCGTCTGAGAGAGACGGGACTCACAACATTCGAAGCATATCTGGCGCTGGTTCGTTCGGATGCTGGCGCCAGTGAGCGGCGTATGATGATTTCGGCACTGACAACGAATGTGTCGCATTTTTTTCGTGAACCGCACCACTTTGAAATACTCGCGGATGAAATTTTGCCCTTGGCGCAATCACAGATTAAACGCGGCGGACGGTTCCGAATTTGGTCTGCAGGTTGTTCCAACGGACAAGAGGCATTTTCGATTGTGATGCATTTGCTGGACCGAGATCCCAGTTTGTTAAATGCAGATTTTCGCATTCTGGCCACAGATATTGATCCAAAGGTTATTTCTTTTGCGCGTGCAGCAATTTACCCGGATCGGATGATCGAAGGCATACCTGAGAACTTGCGAACGCGCTTTATGGAACCGACTTTAGTCAAGGGACAGCCGGCCCATAAAATGATCGATACGGTCCGGCACCTGATACGTTTCAAAGAACTGAACCTGATGAACGCCTGGCCCATGAGTCACGTTTTTGATGCCATTTTTTGTCGCAATGTCGTCATCTACTTTGATGGGCCAACGCAAGAGTCGCTTTGGCCGCGATTTCATGCTGCTTTGGCACCCCAAGGTCGGTTGTTCCTTGGTCACTCCGAACGGGTGGGCAATCCAGATGCTGTTGGCTTTGTTATCTCGGGACCGACGACATATTCCAAATCACAATCTCAGAAATCCAGCACATCAAGCACTTACGACAAACAGGGGAAAACAAATGGCTCTTCGTGACCAAATCCGGATCATGGTCGTCGACGATATGTCCACCAGCCGCGGTCTGATCACTCAGGCCTTGGACGGTTTTGGAATTCAGACGGTCTATACCTCAGATGATGGTGCCGCTGCATTGGTTCAGTTGCAACGCACTCCTGTCCATCTGGTAATTTCCGATTACAATATGCCCAATATGGATGGCTTGAATTTCTTGCATCACCTGCGCAGCCAGCCTGCGACACAGAAAATCGGCTTTATTCTGATCACCGGGCGCGCAGAGCAACAGATCATTGATCATGGCCGCAAGTTGGGTATGAACAATTACCTTAAAAAGCCGTTCGAACCCATTGACTTAAAACGGTGCATCGAAACTGTTGTAGGACCGCTATGAGCAATAATACCGTGGACATTCCATTGACCGTTCGCACAGGCGCGCATCTGGCTGAACTTGCCGCCCAAGTGCGGCAAGTCGAGCTGTTGATTGGTGCCCATTTCAAACATCTGGATATGACCGAAGCCGACTTTCTGACGGGAATGCAAAAGCTGGACTATTTGCACCAGTCGTTGATGGATATTTCAGAGCTGGTCAGACGGTTTCGCGAGCCAGAACTCAATAAGAGTTCTTTAGGTGACACAGTGCGTCTTGAAAGCACACGGCGTCTGATTGATGATCAAGCACATTCAAATGTTCAACATGGAAATGCGGGTGCATTGGATTTGTTCTGAGATTTTGTTGGTCTGAACCTGGGCTGCGCATTCGACCTGATGGGAAACATTAACCGCAGGTGTTAAACTGCCGGTCGTTTCGTTCAATACCGGAAGTCGAAGAAAGTGCGTTAGCGGTGTCCGAGCCACACATTGCTCGCGCCGGCGCGAGCAGCGAGGTGGTACCCATCTTATGATGGGAGTGCGTTTCGCAATGATGCTCAGACTGCTTTTCTCAGATCGCTCGGGGTTGAGGTTTTCGAGAGCGGGCACCGGCGATGGCCGGAGGCCGTAAAGGCGCAGGCCGTCGCGGAGTCTCTGGAACCGGGGGCAACCGTCAACGCCGTAGCTGGGCGTTACGGAGTGAAGCCGAACCAGCTTTCTGCGTGGCGATGTCTGGCCAAGCAGCGCAAGCTGGTCCCGCCCGCCGTCGGGATGGCGACTGAACCGACGACCTTCGCGCCGCTGGTGTTGTGCGATCCGGAACCTCCGCAAGCACCGGAACCTTCCCCGCAACCAAGTGGCAAACTGCGGCTGATCGTCGGGGACGTGGCGATCGACCTCGCCGCCGGCACCTCGGCAGCGCGGATTGGCGGTGGTGAATGGGGCTTTGTCTGCTGCCAAAGTGAAATAACCCTGGAAAATCTGAAAGTTAGCCAGGCAATTCCCCTATCTTTGAAAGGATACAAGAATGGCGTAACCACCCCATTGGCACCGCCTGCCTGACGGTGGGCGATGATCTAATATACATCTCGAAAGACGTCGGTCACGCCATGTCTTTTGCGGGGTCTGCGATGCGTAGTGAGATTCTTGGCCTGAAGCGGCGGCGATTCTGGCGCGTTGATGACAAGGTCCAGATTATCATGTCGGTTGGGGCGACGGTGACACAGGTGGCACAGTGCCCCGAGATTACGTGGCAGCAGCTTTATTCTTGGATGCATGACTTGAAGAAAAAGAGTCTGTGGTGGAGGCCTTTCTATCCTTTGGACATGCCCGTGACGGGAGGCGTGCCGTTGGTTTGAATGCCCGAGCGATCCAACAGCCCTGTCGGAGTTGCACCATAAACGCGTCTATTGGACTCCACAGCGCATTGGAACTGAACCTTCGGATCAAGATCAAACCACGCAAGCGATTGAAGCAGGATGTGCCGGACGCCTTGGCGCTGCCCGAGGGGCCATACATCACCCGATAGATGGGCCATGGCAGGTCAACACACGAAGACACAGATTTCCGCGCAGAAGGAAAAAGCCTTACTTCTGCGGTGTCGGCTATTTTCAGAACAACTCCAGATCATTACCCTCTTGATGCGCCGGAACTATTGGCTTGGGCTCGACAATGCGGTCGCTGGAAATCCGTTGCAGCACTCTGCCGGTCGCAGGCCAGAAGCGAACGTTGCGCGCATTTGTTCCGCCGAATGAATGTCCGTCGCAGACGATGCCTTCGCGGGCGAGGAATTCAAGCGTGAACTGGGCATTGGATTCACCAATGTCCGATAATCCATCAACCATGCGTGCGCCACCAAAGGCTTTGGCACGAAGCGATTCACGCCGTGCGCCAGCTTTGATCAGTTCATTGATCAAAACCTCCATCGCATTGACGCCAACAAGGTTGTCGGTCAGATCTGCGTCGCGGCGCACAGTAAGCAACATGTGGTTCATTCCCCCGACTTTTGCCTCAGGGTCCCAAAGGCAACATGCGACACAAGACCCGAGCAACGTTGTTATTACGACGTTCGGGTCAGTCGATGCAGCGTGCTGTCCTTGGGTAATATGCATACGGGTTTCGGTCATTGCATATCCCCCAACCTGTCGTCACGGGTCAATTTTGATCTCCTGCCGTGCAGATGCCTCATTTCGTCAACCCGCCTGCTTTGTTTTCAGGTCTTCGTGCACCGCAGCCTGCGGTGTTTCGAACAGTGCCAGTGTGTGCAGCAACGCTTCGGATCGCGTCAATAATGACTGACTTGCAGCCGTGGTTTGTTCAAACATTGCCACGTTTTCCTGTGTCGCTGCGTCGATACCGCTGAGCGTTTCGTTGATCCCCCCCAACCCGTCCGACTGTGACTTGCTGGAGCGGGCGATGGCATCGACCTGGTCGCTCATCTCGGTGACGGAATTGGCAATTTTTGTAAGTGCTGCGCCTGTCTGGCGAAATCTGTCGACACCATTGCGAACCTGATCACCGGATTGCGCAATCAGTCCGTTGATTTGCGAAGCCGCCTCGGCGCTGCGTTGGGCCAGTGCGCGTACTTCGGAGGCCACAACGGCAAAGCCGCGCCCCGCTTCCCCAGCACGCGCGGCTTCAACGCCCGCGTTCAGCGCCAGCAGATTGGTTTGAAAGGCAATATCGTCGATGACCGAGATAATATGGGCGATTTCCGAACTGGAATTCAGGATGGCTGTCATTGCCTCTTCGGCATCTGCAAGTGCTGCGGTGTTCTGCTCGGCTTCTGCACGGGTTTGGGCCACGATCTGACTGGCAGTGTCGGCGCTTTGCGCCGCGGTCTGAACACTTTCCGTCATGCGATCCAAAGCGCTGGCGGTTTCGCGCAATGCCCGTGCCTGGCTTTCTGCGCGCCCTGACAGGTTCGCCGAAGCGGCGGCAATGTCATCCGATCCCGCCCGCATAAGAACGCTGCTGTCCGACACTTCACGCAACGCAGCGCCCAGCTGGCGGGTTGCACGGTTGAAATCCTGTCGCAGCTGTTCGTATTCGGCACTGAACGGTTCGTTCAGGGTGACTGTCAGGTTGCCGTCGCGCAACTGGGCCATTGCCTTGCGCAATGTATCAACCACGCGTGCCTGTGCCACCTGCATATCCTGGCGTTTTGCTTCGGCAGATTGTAGTTCTGCGGCCGAACGGGTCACGTCATTGCCCAACAAGGCAAGCGTCAGAACGTTGCCCTCACGGTCGGATACCGGTGTCAGGCTGCCGTCCACAACGGTTTGCGTTCCGTCGGGGGCACAGAATGTCATCTGGCCCGACCAGCGATTGCCGCGCAACAGGTGCGACCACTCCAACCCTTCGGCGCTTTGGATCAAATCCTGCCATTGCGCACCGGCGCGTGCCTGTTTCACAGCTGCATCAAACAGGTCGTTGCTGCGCTCAAGTTGTCCGAGGGGGGAAAACTCTGCTTGCAACTGATGGCGTTCGATCGTGTCGAGCAATGCCGATTTTCGTCGGGTCTCGGTGATCAGAGTCCATTCGATGACCCAACCGTGATTTTCACCATTGCCCGTGCCTATTGCATTGATTTTGATCCCCAGATGTTCATTCCCGAGCGTCGCTTCCGCGGTCAGCGGAAACTGCTCAGACAGCTGTATATGATCCAGTGTCGTTTGCGGTATGAATGACAAATCGTTTAGGGGAATACCTATCAATGCGTTCGGGTCCAGATCCGGGCAGGCCGCGATAAATTCGACCTGCAAGCCCTGAAACAGACGTACAGCTGACGGTGTCATGCCCGCAATCGTGCCGTCCGTTTCAACGATCATCAACGCGGCCGAACTGGCCTCGAGCGCGGCATTCTTTACGGCGATGTCGCGGCGTGTTGCTTCGGCCTGTAGCAGGGACAGGCGGAATTCGTCCAGTGTTTGGGCGATTGCACCAATTTCGTCGCGGCGGGTTCTGACAGGTACGTCAACGTCATATGCACCGGTTCCGATTGTCGCCATACTGTCGCGTACCTGGGCCAGCGGGCGTACCATCGAACGTGCGACAAGCAGCCCGCATAATGCCAGGAAAAACATCCCGATAGCCCCCTGCTGGACCATGATTGTGCGCAGTTGGTTGGCAGTTGCGATCAAATCGACCAGCGGCGTTTGCGAGATGACCTGCCATGGCTGCCCCGCAACGTCGATTGTTTCATGCGAGACCAGCAATTCGGCATTGGGCGCGCCGCTGCGTTCCAATGATCTGTCGGCGTGCAGGCTGTTCGGATCGGCCAGGGGTGTATCCGCCCCCAACTTGACCTGTATGGTCTGGTCTGGCGCAATCAGATAGGTAACCGTGCCTGCCCCCAAGACTGCCGAACGGTTCAGAATGGTCGACAGCCGTTCATCACTTACCCGGTATGCGATTGCCCCGATGGGCGACCCGCCACCGTCCCGGACAACGCTGGCAAACATGGCAGACGATGCTGCGCCCGCCGGATAGGGTTGAAAGGGCAACAGAACCGCACTGCCCTCTGGCACAGCAATTGCTCGATCCAGCGCATCGCCGAGTGCTGATGGTGGTGTGACCTGAGCAAAGTCATCCAGTTTGAACACACTGTACAGAACACGACCGTCGCGATCCAAAAGATAGACGTCCTCGAACCCGTTCTTATGCGCGATGGACTGGAAAAATTCGTGATATTTCTTGTGATTGCGGGAATATGCCGATCTATCCTTGGGATATATCAGCGTATCCCGTTGCGTCGCTTCCGCCGGGTTTTGCACAATAAAAACGTCGCGCAGGTATGTGTCGGCGTCATCGCCCAAAGCGGCCCAGGCGCCATCAAACGAGCGTAAGGCATTGACCACATTCGGGCTGGTCGATTGAAATGCTATGTCCGAAAGCGCTGCGTCGAACCATTCGGAAACCTCCTGGCGCCGTGCTGCTGTTGCCAGCCTTATGCGATCCTCCCCTTCGGCGATCAACGCCGAGCGCGCCTCTCTGAAGGCGAAAACACCCATCAAAGTGGTCGCTGCAAGCCCCATCAAAACGATGGCCAAAGGCAATTTTACAGAAAGGCGCATGGTCTTTAGCATCCGATTTGTTGTTCACACGCAGACATTGGCGGCGATTGCCTGCCTCTTGCGGTTATGACGCGGATGGGTGAACAGTCACTTAACCCTATTTGCGGTTTCACAAAATTTCTAAGAGTTGCCCGTGCGCGGAAGGTTTGGCCAACCGGCTGCGACACTGCCCCGGACGAAATCGACCGTCCTGTTGCCATTCAGGTGTAACCGGCGCGGGGAAAGATGCGCTTTAAACGGGCAGAATTTTCGGGGGTGCCAAATTTTCGCTGCGCGTTGCATACTATCGTTGCAGAAACGGAAAATCCGTCCTAACATTTGATCAAATTAATCTGAATTGTCGTCTGCTGGATATGTATCACACTTAAAAAATTGGATATTTGCGTAAAATTGGTGATGCGGATCCGACTCTCGACCTCTCGGTTATGATCAAAACGGGCGCTACAGACCCGTAATACCCAAGGGAGACACTGCCTGTGACCGCAGCGATTAGTGCGCGCAATCTACGCAAAGTATACTCTGGATCGCCGGATGTCGTCGCGCTGGCCGACGCCAGTATCGACATTGTGCACAACGAATTTTTCACCCTTCTGGGGCCATCCGGGTGCGGCAAGACCACGTTGCTGCGCTTGATCGCAGGGTTTGAACATCCGACCTCTGGCAGCCTGACGATGCACGGTGCGGACCTGACGCACCAACCTCCCTACAAGCGGCCCGTGAACACAGTGTTTCAAAGCTATGCTTTGTTTCCGCATATGACGGTGGCGCAAAACATCGGCTTTGGCCTTGAGATGTTGGGAAAACCCAGGTCCGAAATCAAGCGGACCGTCGGCGAAATGATGGAACTGGTGAAGATGACCGAAATGGCCGACCGCCAGACGGGTCAGATTTCGGGTGGTCAACAGCAACGCGTGGCACTGGCCCGTGCGCTGGCCCCGCGCCCCAAGGTGCTGTTGCTGGACGAACCGCTCAGCGCACTGGATTTCAAGCTGCGCAAGGACATGCAGCTGGAATTGAAACGCTTGCAGATGGAAACCGGCATTACCTTTATCTTTGTCACCCACGATCAGGAAGAAGCGCTGACCATGTCTGATCGCATCGCGGTGATGAGTGCGGGCACCATCCGCCAGATCGGCGGGCCGCGTGAAATCTATGACCATCCGACCGAACGCTTTGTTGCCGATTTCATTGGCGATACCAACTTTGTCCCCGCCGAAGTCGCCGCAAACAACGGTACGGATGCGCAGGTCACCCTGTCGTCGGGCAAGACGGTCGTCGCCAAGATGCCCGAGGGTGAGGCCATGCAGGGCAAGGTCACGCTGGCTGTGCGCCCCGAACATGCCAGCATCGGCCCCGAGGCCGACGGGCTGTTGCCCGGCAGGCTGGCCGAGATCGTCTATTTCGGCACCGACACCCATTACCATGTGGCGCTGGATGACGGCACCGGATTTGTCGTGCGACGCCAGAACCGCCCCGACGAAGCGGCAGGCTTTACCACCGGCGACCGGATCGGCGTGCAGTTCGCACCCGGTGTTGGTCAGGTTCTGAGGGACTGAGCATGGCAGAGCTTGCACCCCCCGCACCGCGCACCGCCACCGAAGCGCAAAAACGTGCGTCGCGTGTGCGCTGGATGCTGTTGGCGCCGGCCTTGCTGGTGCTGCTGTTTGCAGCGTCGGGCCCGCTGCTGATCACGCTGATTTATTCGGTGCTGACGCCTGGTGACTATGGTGGCGTGGTCTGGCAGCCCTCGGGCGATGCATGGTTCAACGTGTTCATGCAGCGCGATATTTTTGATGACACGCTCAGCTGGTCCGATGCGCATTTGTCGATCTTCTGGCGGTCGGTCAAACTGTCACTGATGACCACCGTGGGCTGCATCATATTCGGCTTTCCCACCGCCTATTTCATCGCCACACGCCCCAAGAAACAGCGTGACCTGTGGATGTTGCTGATTATCATCCCGTTCTGGACCAACATTCTGATCCGCACCTTTGCGGTGGTAGAACTGATCCGCAACGAAGGCACGATCAACACCTTGCTGATGTGGACAGGCATTATAGACCAGCCGATCCAGATGCTGTTCACCGAATTCTCGATCCTTGTGGGCATGATCTATGTCTATCTGCCGCTGATGGTACTGCCACTGTATGCCTCGATGGAACGGCTGGATTTCTCTTTGGTTGAAGCGGGTTACGATCTGTATGCAACGCGCATGAAGGTGCTGGGACGCATCATCCTGCCGCTGGTCAAACCGGGAGTGATAGCCGGATCCATTCTGGTTTTCGTGCCCTCGCTTGGCGCCTATGTCACACCGCGGGTCATGGGCGGCGGCAACCAGTTGATGATCGGCAACCTGATCGAATTGCAATTCGGGCAGGGGCGCAACTGGCCATTGGGTGCGGCGCTGTCGATCACATTGCTGGCCATCGTGATGGTGGCGCTGATGGCCTATGTGCGCAGCGTCGGAAGCGAGGAGACGCATCATGGCTAAGCGCTTTGAAATTCAACGGATGCCGGGCTTTAGATCCATCGCGACAGTTACCTTTGTACTGCTGTATATGCCGATCATCCTGTTGGTGATCTATTCGTTCAATGCAGGCACCTCCATCGCCATCTGGGAAGGGTTCTCGTGGCGCTGGTATGTGTCCGCCTGGGCCAATGAACAGGTCCAGGAGGCCACGGTGCGCAGTCTGATAATCGCCTTCTGGGCGTCGGGCATTTCGACAACACTGGCGGTTCTGGCCGCCCTGGCCACCACCCGCACCCCACGGTTCAAAGGCCAGTCGGCGGTCTTTGCAATGATCAACCAACCGCTGATGGTCCCCGAGATTGTCACTGCCGTTGCGCTGCTGATTTTCTTTGCGATGATCAAGGTGGCCACGGGCTACACCGGTCTGATGTATCTGGTCATTGCGCACACCGCCTTTTGTATTCCTTTCGCCTATATGCCGATCCGCGCGCGTCTGACGGGGATGGATCTGGCGCTGGAACAGGCGGCGGCCGATCTCTATGCGCCGCCGTTTCGCGTCTTTACCCGCATCACCCTGCCCCAATTGTGGCCCGGTATCCTTGCGGGGGCGATGCTGGCCTTTGTGATCAGTCTGGATGACGTGGTGATTACAGAATTTGTGAAATCCGCCGGCCAGGATACGCTGCCCACCTATATGCTGGGGCAACTGCGCCGCATCGTAACGCCCGAGGTCAACGCGATCTCGACCGTCCTGCTGGGGATCTCGGTGACCATGGTTGTCGCCTTTACCGCGCTCAGCAAACTCAAGACCTGAACCATAATAACAACTGGGAGTCTGAAAATGAGAAAGACACTGACAAGCATTGCCGCCGTGATGGCGATCAGCAGTCCGGCTTTGGCCGATGGTGAGCTGAACATCTACAACTGGGGCAACTACACCAGCCCCGAAATGATCAAAAAGTTCGAAGCCGAGACCGGTATCAAGGTTACAATCACCGATTACGACAGCAACGACACAGCGCTGGCCAAGATCAAGGCCGGCGGTCACGGTTTTGATATTGTCGTGCCATCAGGGACTTATGTGCCGATCTTCATCCAGGAAGGTCTGCTGATGGAATCCAAGCCCAACGAGATGGAGAACTTCAAGAACATGGACCCGCAGTGGGTTGATGTCGAATTTGATCCGGGCCGCAACTATACCGTGCCATGGCAATGGGGCACCGTGGGGGTTACCGTGAACACCGCAGTTTATGGTGGAGACATCAACACCGCCGCCGTGATCTTTGATCCGCCCGAAGAGCTCAAGGGCAAGATCAACGTGGTGCCTGAAATGAACGACGTGATGGGCATGGCGATCCACTATGTCGGCGGCGAACAATGTACCGACGACAAGGAAACGCTGATGAAAGTCCGCGATGTTCTGCAAGCGGCCAAACCGTTCTGGGTGTCGATGGACTATGGTAACATCGAAAAATTCGCCAAGGGCGACCTGGCCGCCGGGGTGAACTGGAACGGCGCGTCATTCCGTTCGCGCGTTGACAATCCGGACATTGCATTCGGTTATCCGCAAGAAGGCTTTCCGGTCTGGATGGACAATGCGGCGATCCTGGCCGACGCGCAAAACGTCGATAACGCCAAGATCTTCCTGAACTTCATTATGGACCCTGAAAACGCAGCGATGCTGTCGTCGTTTGCCCGTTACGCCAACGGCATTGCAGGTTCAGAAGCGTTTTTGCCCGAAGACATGAAGACAGCACCCGAAGTGGTGGTTCCCGAAGAGCTGAAAGGCGCCGCCTATATCGCGCGCACCTGCCCGCCTTCGGCGTCCAAACTGTACACGGCGATCTGGACCGAACTTTTGAAATAAACCCGTTCGCGCGGCCCCTGATCAAGGGGGCCGCGTTTTTCCCTGACGAGGCACATATGACGGCAGATATCATCATTTTTAACGGCAAACTGATCACCTTTGATCCCGACGCCCCGCAGGCGCAAGCGCTGGCCATCGCCGATGGCCGGATCATTGCCGTTGGTGATGATGCGATGGTCAAGGGGCTTGGCGACGTGCAAACCCGCATGATCGACGCCAAGGGCGGCACCGTGTTGCCGGGCTTTATCGACAGCCATGTGCATCTGTTCGGCGGCTCGGTCGAACTGTCGCAGCTGAGCCTGTATGGCGTGCAGGGTCTGGACGGGATGCGTCAGGCGATTGTACCCTATGCCGCCGCCAACCCCGACGACACCTTGGTGTTCTGCGTGATGGCCGACTATGACATTCTTGGCACCGGCCACACGCTGACCCGTCACGATCTGGACACCATCCTGCCCGACCGCCCGCTGGCCATGTTTGCACCCGACCACCATACCGTCTGGGCCAACACGGCCGCGCTGAAGGCGGCAGGGCTGTTACAAGGTGGCGTCGTTGACGCCGGGTCGCAGATTGTTATGGGCGACGACGGTCTGGCCAGTGGCGAGTTGCTGGAACCGGGGGCCTACAGCCCCGTTCTGGCACTGACCCGCCACGCGGGCCGCGAAATGATGGGGCTGACCACAGGCAAGGATCCGGTGCCAGCGCCCACCCCTGCCCAACGTGAGATGGACAAGGATGTGATCGCGGCCGGGCTGAAACATTGCGCCGCCCAAGGCATCACCGGCCTGCATCTGATGGATGGCAATACCTATCAGCTGGAACTGCTGAGCGAGCTGGAAGCCGAAGGTCGCCTGCTGTGCCGCTGCGAAGTGCCCTTTCACATGAAAGGCACTGATCCGGTCGCGCGGATGTCCCGCGAAGCCCCGGAAATGCGGGCCCGCTATCAGGGCGACAAATTGCGTTGCAACCACGTGAAAATGTTCATCGACGGGGTGATCGAAAGCGGCACAGCGCTGATGCTGCGCCCCTACCCCGGTGACCTGGGCAAGGACGGCAATACCGGCGACGAAGTCTTTACCCAGGACCATTTCGTGGCCTGCGCCGTCGAGGCGGACCGCCTTGGGTTTCAGATCGCTGTGCACGCCATTGGCGACGCAGCTGTGCGGCGCACCATCGACGCCTACGCCGCAGCACAACAGGCCAACGGAGCGCGCGACAGCCGCCACCGGATCGAACACCTTGAAGTCATGCACACCGACGACATTCCGCGTCTGGCTGAACTGGGCATCGTGGCGTCGATCCAGCCCGGACACGCGCCGCGCGGCCATATCTTCCCGCCCTCGGGCGTGGGGCAATATCTGCACGACGACCAGATCGCCGGTGCCTATGCATGGCAGGACATCCGCAACACCGGCGCCAGGGTGATCTTCTCGACCGACTGGCCGGTGATCCAGATCGACGTGATGGACACCATCAAGGCCGCCATCGCCCCGCTGGATCTGGGTCCAAAATGGCGCGACCAGACGCAAAGCCTGACCGACACGCTGGCCAGCTATACCCGCGACAACGCCTGGGTCGAGTTCAACGAAGACCGCAAAGGCAAGCTGAAGGCCGGAATGATGGCCGACGTGACCATCCTCAGCCACGATGTAACCACGCTGGCCCCTGCACAGATCACGGATGCCTCGGCGCAGGTGACGATTTGCGACGGAAAGGTCACCTATTCGGCAAGATGAACGCATTGTTTGTGCACTGTATCCGGTAAGGTCAGCATATCCCCGCCGACACGCGCCTTAATCGACAGTTCGCGGTGTCGTGAGCCACACCTGACGCGAGTGGGGCAGCTTTTTCGCTGCTGCGCGCACATGCAGGAAGAATATAGATTTGCCAATATCTTACGCAGAAAACCGTACTGCATCTGGATGATGATCCAATAGAAGAAGAGCCTTGGGGACACCAAAGAAAGAGGGTTCCGTTCGAACCTGACGCAGAGTTAGCCCGCTGGCCAATGCAATGCGCACCGCGTCTTTGCGAAATTCATCCTCTCTTCCTGTGCCCATAGCTCGTCTCCTTTGCAGCATTAACGCCATCAAGGGAGCGGCATCAAACCGTGACAGGTCCAGTCCCTATCATTCGGTTTGCAAAGAACAAAATGTTCCAGGGGAGCAGTGAAACACTGAAGAGTGCTAACTTGATATTGAATGCGACTGTCAGGACAACACCGAGCCTGAGGGCAAGACTTACAGAGTTTGTAAGATCCATTCGGCGGCAGAGGGCAAAAGGACGTTCAGCGCAGCCTGAAATGCAGCGGTGATGGCAGGTGGGCTGTCATTCGTGGCATTTGCCACTTGTGCGAAGCTTTGCCTGCCGAGCACGCGCTGGTCACGGTCGTTCACCACGGTCAGGTCAATCTCGACATGTACGCGAACCTCACCACCGGGTGCCACGACGACCTCGAAAGCATCCATCCGCACAAGCAACGCGGCATCCGGCACCGGTCCGCCCTCACTGCGCCCCACATATCCGATCCGCCCCGTCCCCGCGATGCTGCGCACCAGCAGTGCTTGCATCACCAGCGGGGCCTCGTCGGCCCAGCGGGCGTCGGGCAGATAGGTGATCGTGGCGCCGTCGGACCTTACCATGATGCGATCCGTGGCCAGCGCCGCCGAGGCCTCCGGTCGGGCGATCAGCAGTTTGGCGGCACTGCGCGGTCCCGATGTCGATCCGGCAGCGGGGGCCAGGTCGTAGGTGTCCAATGGCTGTGCGGCCGTATTCAGCGAACCCAGCGCGCCGCACCCGCTAAGCAGGCTTGTCGCGCCCAGCAGGGCGATGCGTCGGGTCAGTATATTCGCTGTCATGGTGTCATCTCCGATATTCAGGAACGCGGTTGTCGAGCAGGAAACGGGCCGGATCACGCTCGATCCGCCGCACGAGGTTGTTCAGGGTCGTGACGAGGCCCCGCGCCTCTGCGCTCAGACGGGTCAGCTCTGGCAGGCCGGTCTGGGCGAAATTGCCAAGGCCCGGTGCCGTGGCAGCAACTGCCGCCTGTACCTGCCCCACCACGGTATCCGCCCGCGCGATCAGCGCGCGCAAGTCGGCGGTAATTGCGGGCACGTCGCGGGCCACGCCTTCGACCGCGACGCTGATCCTGTCCGAGGCGGTGCGGATGTCGCTCAGAACCGGAGCGAGATCGGTTTGCATCAGCCCGGTCGCGGCATCGAATGCCGTTTCGGCCGCCGTCAACGCCGTGTCCGTTCCGCTCAGCGTTTTGTCAATGCCATCAAGGCTGACCTGCGCCCGCTGCATCAACGCGGTCGCGGAGGCCAGCGCCGTTTCGGTCTGCGCCGCCATCGGATCCAAGCGCGCCGTCAGACCGGTTACATCCCCCGCAACCCGCTCCACCGCCTCTGTTGCCGTTGTCACGGCACGGCGGATGTCGGTCACTACGGCGGGCACATCGACCTGAACCACGCTTTCGAGCGAAGCAAGCGTTGTCCGAGCGCTCGCCAGCACGGCGCGGGCATCGGCGACCATCGCGGTCCCTTCCCCGGTCACCAGCGCGTCGAAACTGGTTGATGCCCCGGACACGGCGGCAAAGGCAGTGTCGGCTTCCCGAAGCGTTTTCTCCAACTCCGTCAACCGCGCGCTCAGCAGGCCTGCCGTGTCCCCGAACCCTTCAAGCGCGCTGCCGCCCTGCTGTTGGAGATCGGCAATAGCCGTGTCGGCGCGTGAAACAGCCTCGGACAGCTTTTCGAGGATCGGCGGGACCGTATCGCGCAACAGGATCTGCGCCGCATCGAACGTGTCCTCGACGTTCCGGATCGCGAGGCCGGAGGCCTTCAGCGTTGTATCGGCGGTGTCGAACGTGGTCTGGGCAGAGAGCAACGCCGCATCGGCCCGTTCCAGCGTGATCTGGACAGAGGCGCTGATGCTGTCCAGTTTGCCGGTGAAGATCGAGATTTGCGCCGTGGCCTCGCGGACAGTACCGCTGATCTCGGAAAAGTCGTTGAGCGCCTGATCCAGCCGCCCCGAGGATGTTTCAAGATTGCGCAATATGCCCGTCACGAGCGCTTGGTTTTCCGGGCTGGTCAGCCCTTGAAACTGGGCAAGCAGGTCGGTCGCCTGCGCCAGCAGATCGGGTGCGTCCTCAACCAGGGCCTGAACGGTGGACCGCTTGGAGCGGATCATCGGCAATGCCCCATCTTTTGCCGTCAGCAACGCCGCACCCGGGGTTCCGCCCGAGAGCGAAATATAGGCCACGCCGGTGACGCCCTGCGACTGGACCTGCGCGACCGTATTGCTGCGCACCGGCGTGCTGCTGTCGATCTCGACCGTCGCAAAGACCTTGGACGCGTCCTCTTCGTAGATGGCGAGGTCGATGACATTGCCGACCGAGATGCCGTTGAACAACACATCTCCCGAGGGGTCCAGCCCCGATACATCCTCGAACAGGATACCGTAGGTGATGTACTGCCGGTCGACCTGAACGCTGGCGAGCCAGATGAAGAACCCCAGTGTGCCGAGGATGGCGGCCAGTGTGAAGGCACCAATCAGGATGAAGTTGGCACGGGTCTCCATCAGTTTGCACCTGCCGTGGCCTGCGCTGCCCGCGCGCGGGGGCCGTGGAAATACTCCTGCACCCAAGGGTGATCGACCGCCAGCATGTCCTCAAGCGATCCCACCGCCAGCACGCGCTTGTCGGCCAGCACGGCGACGCGGTCGCAGATGGCATAAAGGCTGTCGAGGTCGTGGGTGACGAGAAAGACGGTCAGGCCAAGCGCCGCCTGCAACTGCTTGATGAGGATATCGAATGCCGCCGCGCCGATCGGATCCAGACCGGCGGTCGGCTCATCCAGAAAGACGATTTCGGGATCCAATGCGATGGCGCGTGCAAACCCCGCCCGCTTGCGCATGCCACCCGACAGCTCGGCGGGGTAGTTGGCAAGCGCGTTTTCCGGCAGGCCCACCATGCGCACCTTGATGCCCGCGAGCGTGGCGCGCAGGTCGTGCGGCATCTCCAGCTGCTCGCGCATCGGGGCTTCGACGTTCTGCTGCACGGTCAGCGATGAAAACAGCGCCCCGTCCTGAAACATCACGCCCCAACGGCGGCGCAGACGGCGATAATCGGCGTCGGGCGTGTCGCGCACGCTTTGGCCGAAAACCTCGATCTTGCCCGCGGCGGGCTTGAGCAGTCCCACGATAGCCCGCAACAGCACCGACTTGCCGGTGCCCGAGCCGCCCACGACCCCGATAATCTCGCCCCTGCGCACATCAAGGTCGAGGCCGTCGTGAACCGTATGCGCGCCGAAACGGGTGACGAGCCCCTGCACGCGGATGATGTGGTTGTCGGCGGTATCAGTCATCACACCCCCACGATGGCAAAGAAGATGGAGAACATGGCGTCCGCGACGATGACCATGAAAATCGACAGCACGACGGAAGTAGAGGTCAGCCGGCCCAGCGATTCCGCGTCGCCGCCGACGCGCAGACCCTCGAAGCAGCCGATGATCCCGATGATCAGCGCAAAGAAGGGCGCCTTGATCATGCCGACGCCAAAGTGCCAGACGTCCGTGTTGCTGACCAGCCGCGACTGGAAAACGGCAGGCGAGACTCCCAAGTCGATCCACGACATCACCGCGCCGCCGACCAGCCCGGCGATATCGGCGATGAAGCCAAGCGCGGGCAGCATAAACATCAGCGCCAGCACGCGCGGCACCACGAGGATCGTCACCGGGTCCAGCCCGATGGTGCGCATCGCATCAATCTCCTCGCGCATTTTCATCGATCCGATGGCGGCGGTAAAGGCTGACCCGGACCGCCCTGCCACAATGATTGCGGTCAGCAGAATGCCCAGTTCGCGCAGCACGGAAATCGCGATCAGATCGACGACAAACACCTCCGCCCCGAACTGGCGCAGCTGCGTGGCCCCCTGAAACGCCAGCACGACGCCGATCAGAAACGCCATCAGCGCAACGATGGGCACGGCATTCAGCCCGACTTCCTGACAATGATGCACCAGCGACGTCAGACGCAGGCGGCCTGGATGGATCACGATCCCCGCGAGGGTCGCAACGACCTGGCCGAGGAACGAGACCAGCGCAACCGCCTTGCGCGCGCCGCCCACGACCGTCCGCCCGAGGATCTCGAGGCGATCGGCCAGCGATGGTCGCAGCACTTCTACCGTGTCGGCGGGCGGCATGCTGTGGCGGACGGTTTCAATCAGCTGCGCCTGCGCCTCGCTCGCGCCTTCGAGGGTGGGAGTGCGCCCCGCCGTACTCAGGCGCGATTGCAGATCAACCACAAGCCACGCGCCGGCGGTGTCCATGCGGGTCAGGCCGCCGAGGTCGATCATCGTCGCCTCGCGGGCCTGATTGAACAGCCCGCTGCGGTCGATAGCGGCGACAGTGTCGATATGCAAAGCGCCCGTGACAATCAGCTTGGGACCGGTGCGGGTGGCGACGAATGTCCCGGCTGCGGCGAGGGTCGTGTTCATGCTGCCCGCCTTTCCATTGGGCGCACCCGTTCGTCGGCCTCAATCATAGGCCGCCCGGGGTCAATCCGCAGCGCCCGCAAGGCATTCAGGATCACGGCCACGTCGATGATCTCCTGCATCACCGCGCCCTGAACCGGCGTCAGATAGCCCAATGCCGCCGCGATCATGCCCGCGACCGACAGGCCGATGCCCGCAGCCACACTTTGCAGCGCGATGCGGCGCGCGCCCCGCGCGATAATCAGACCGGGAAGCAATCGCCCCAGATCATCGACCAGCAACACGACATCCGCCGCCTCGGCTGAAGCCGCAGCACCGCGTGCGCCCATGGCAACGCCAACATCCGCCGCTGCCAAAGCAGGTGCATCGTTCACGCCGTCGCCAACCATCATCACAGGCCCGGTTTTCCGTGCATCAACAACGATTTGCACCTTCCTGTCCGGCGTGAGATCAGCTTTGACGCCATCAAGACCCAAACCAAGCGTCAGGGCCTCTGCCACATCGTGGCGGTCACCCGTTGCAAGCACAATCCGGTCGATCCCGTTGCGGCGTAACGCCTGCAGCAGCGCAGGGATGCCGGGCCGCAGGGCATCTGCCATGACAAGATGGCCCGCCGCCCGGCCATCAACCGCGACGGCCACGATCACAGCGCCAGGTTCTTCCACCCCGGGGGCCTCTGGCCCCGTCTGCGCCGCGACAAAGCCTGTGCCGCCGACCAGCACATCGCGGTCCCCCACCCGGCCGGCAACGCCTTCGCCCGCTGTCTCGATCACGTCGGTCGGGACCGGCAGGGTTTGCCCGCGCGCGCGGGCGGCGGCCACGACCGCTTGGGCCACCGGATGCTGGGACGCCTGATCGAGGGAGGCGGCGAAATAGAGAACTTCGTCCTCGCTCAGCGCCCCCGTCCCCGTGATCGACACGATCCCCGGTCGCCCGTCCGTCAGCGTGCCGGTCTTGTCCACGATCAATGTCTTGATGCGCGCCATCGCCTCCAACGGCTTCGCGCCCTTGATCAGCACTCCGAAGCGCGCAGCGCGCGAAAGGCCCGCCACCAGAGCGACAGGAACAGCGAGGATCAACGGACAGGGCGTGGCGACAACCAGAACGGCGACGGCCCGGATCGGATCGCCGGTGAACCACCAGGCCGCGCCCGCCAGGGCGACCGTGACGGCCAGAAAAAGCAGCGCGTAGCGATCCGCCAGCCGCGCCATCGGAGCCTTCGAGCGCTGTGCGGTTTCCACCAGACGCACGATCCCGGAGTAGGTGCTGTCGGCGGCCCGCGCGGTCGCGCGCAGATCGAACGCCGCGCCCGCATTGGTCGACCCGCTCATCACCGCCATCCCGCGCGAGAGCCGCACCGGCAGCGCCTCTCCGGTCAGCGCCGACTGGTCCAGCATCGCCTGCATCGCCTCGACCGTGCCATCGACCGGCGCGACCTCTCCCTGCCGGATCAACAGCAGGTCACCCGCGTCGATCGCGTCCAGTGGGATCTCCTCGAGCTGCCCGTTCCGGTGCCGTGTCGCCGTGCGCGCCACGCGAGAGAGCAAATCGCGCATCTCGCGCCGGGCGCGGCCCTCGGCAAAACTTTCCAGAAAAGTACCGCCCGAATACATCAGCGCGACAACGGCGGCAGCGAGCGCTTCACCGACCAGAAGCGCCGCCGCCATCGACAGGGCTGCAACGATATCAAGCCCGACCTCGCCCTTCAAAAGGCTGCGGACGATCTCGATGCACAGCGCCGCCAGAACCGGCAGGACGCCCGCCACCCACGCCGCTGTGGCAAGCGCGGTCTGATCGGCGGCCCAGAGACCAAGGCCCGCCGCGAGGCCGACCGCGGCCATAGTCAATAAGGCGACCTTGAGAACATCCGATAGACAGCCAACGTGTCGTGACGAGGGTGTTGTCTTGAAGTTCATCTGCTCAGATCCGTTGCAGCGCGGCGCCGATGCGGCTGCGCAGGTCGGTTGGCAATGTCTGGATCACTTCGGTCAGCATCACCAGTTCCCGTCGTGCGCCATGCAGCTGGTCAACGAGCGAAATCACGATGCCGACGGTGCCCTCGTCAAGGTCGAGGTCCTGGGTCAGATCACAAAGCAGTTCCAGACGCGCGATGTCGACCTTGCGAAAGAACATGCCTTGTTCAGCGCTATGTGGACGCACGAGGTCGGCCTCGACATACCTGCCGAGCTGCTGCCGGGTCAGGCGGGTGACGGTCAGGATGACCTCGTCCTCTGTGAAAAGGTCGGTCATGCGGCGGCTCCTTTCTTCAAAGTGGCTTTGGTCTTGCGCCATGCCGTCAGCAGATCGCGCAGCGCGGGGTCAGGGTCCTTTGGCACGACGATCTTCAGCTCTACCCGCTGGTCACCCGCCGCCTTCCCCTTGCCCGCGACGCCGCGCCCGCGCAAACGCAGCACCCGGCCCGAGCTTGCGCCGGGCGGGATAGTCAATCCGACGGGGCCGTCGATGGTCGGTACAGTGACCTTGGCCCCCAGAATGGCGTCGTCAAAGGACACGGGCTGGGTTACGAGGATGTCGTCTCCCTCGCGGCGGAAATCCGGGTGA
Organism: Pseudosulfitobacter sp. DSM 107133; assembly: GCF_022788695.1. Classification (NCBI taxonomy): domain Bacteria; kingdom Pseudomonadati; phylum Pseudomonadota; class Alphaproteobacteria; order Rhodobacterales; family Roseobacteraceae; genus Pseudosulfitobacter; species Pseudosulfitobacter sp. DSM 107133. Next base: position 1,978,599 of record NZ_CP085154.1, on the reverse strand, counting down.
TCCTGCACGGCCACGGTGATCAGCGCATCGCCCGCTGGTCCACCGCCAAAGCCGGACGATCCCTTGCCGCGCAACCGCAGCGTCTGTCCGTCCTGCGTGCCGCGCGGGATCTTCACCGCGAGGCTCGCGCCACCCTGCAGGGTGATTGCGGTCTGGGCACCGCGCACCGCATCCAGAAAAGGCACCTCCAACCGATAGCGCGCATCGGGTCCGGCAGTCCGGCCATTGCCCCCGCCAAAGTCAAACCCGCCTGCTCCTGTCGCCCGGTTGCGCAGGATTTCGGCGAAGATGTCACCGGGGTCCATGTCCTGCCCGAACCCGCGCCGCTGCTGATAGACGTTGTCCGGCGCATCGGCATAGTCGCGGTAATACTGACGCTGAGGGCGCTCTGCCCCCTGCGCGTCGATCTCGCCCGCGTCGTAGCGCGCACGCGTCTCAGGGGCTTTCAAAAGGTCATAGGCGGCAGACACCGCCTTGAACCGCGCCTCCGCTCCCTTGTCGTCGGGATGCAGGTCGGGATGGCTGGTCCGCACCAGCTTTCGATGCGCTCTCTTGATGTCGGCGGCACTGGCATCCTTTTTCAGGCCGAGGGTCGTGTAGGGATCGGTGCTCATTCATGGGGCCTTTTGCATGCGTCGGACGGACTTCGACCGGTGGGCCACCAGCGGCTGAATACCCTTTCCCACGGGGCGGTAAGCGCTGTCCCTGATCCAGATCAATGCGAAGAGGGCAAATTCGCGTCAAGCATTTTAAGGGACCGGCGGATCAATCAAGGCGGGAAATCGCATCTTTTGGCGCTGATCGACTGCCCAATCCATGACGGAAACGAGAAAGCGAGCGGGTCATGCCAGAGAAAGACACCGATCAAGACAAATCGACGCGGCCATCCCGAGACCCAGAGGCAGATCGTTCTTAGCCGCAGCCTCACGAAGGCCATGCTGCGTCTTCGCGAAAGCCGGCACCGGCAAAGGCCGATGAGACGAGCGACGATCTTTTCAACGACATACCGGTCTGAACGTCACCCGTTCGAGACGAAGATCACCGTCCAACACCGGCACCACGGATGCAGGACCGGAACAGGGCTTGGTTCCCGTGGGTGTCGCACGCTTTCGATCTCGCTTTTCGGGGGCCGACAGGTTGCACGCGGACAGATGGGTGTCACGCAGTCTCAGACCCGAACCGCCTCCGCCGCGTGCTCGGTTGTTTTTCCATCGAATGTCTCTTCCGAGGCATCCGCTTCGGCCTTGGTTGCTTGCACCAACCCGTCGCGGTGGTGCGCTGGCCCGTAGATCGTGTACAGCTTCAGCGGCGCGTGTCCGGTGCAGATCACGTTGTGATGCGCCCCTGCGGGAACGATCACGCCATCCCCCGCGCCGACCTTGTGCGGCACGCCGTCGATAACGATGCGCCCCTTGCCATCCTCGACGCGAAAGAACTGATCCGTGTCCGCGTGGATTTCTCCCCCCAGTTCCTGACCGGGGGCCACAGACATAAGCACCAGTTGCAGATGGGCACCTGAATACAGCACGCGACGGAAGTCGGTGTTGTCGTCCGTCAATTCCTCGATGTTGCCGATGTAGCCGTTCATTATCGCCTCCAGATGAAAATGTCGGGCCTGTGCCCTTTTCATCAGTGTGACTCCATTTTGATGTGTTGGCGCTGACACAGATCAATGCGCGGGTCCGTGCTCCAACGTAAACGGGTGTCATGACAAAGGCCGAAGCACCCGCCGCCGACCCGAAGCGCGATCAGACCAACATCGCCGCGGACGGAATCGTTCATGCCGTACGGGGCGCGGTTGTCGATGTCGTCTTCGCGGATGCTGACCTGCCGCACCTTGATACAGCGTTGCTCGTACAGTGGGACCGGCCCACCCCGCTGGTCCTTGAAGTCCACAGCCACCTTAACCCGACGACCCTGCGCGCCGTCGCGTTTCAATCGACTGCCGGACTGGCCCGCGGCGTTGCGGTGCGGGCGTTGCGCGCGGCGGTCAAGGTGCCGGTCGGCGATGCGGTACTGGGGCGGTTGCTGGATGTCGTGGGCAACGTGCAGGACAAGGGCGCGCCCCTGCCCGACGACGTGACGCGACGCTCGATCCATGCCACCCCGCCGGCGCTTCAGGAACAGACCCGCACGACGGAAGTCTTCGAGACCGGCATCAAGGTGATCGACCTGCTGACCCCGATGGCGCAAGGCGGCAAGGCTGCGATGTTCGGCGGTGCGGGCGTGGGCAAGACCGTGCTTGTGATGGAACTGATCCGCGCCATGGTCGAGAAATACGCAGGCATCTCCGTCTTCGCGGGCGTCGGCGAACGGTCCCGCGAAGGTCACGAACTGCTGACGGAGATGCAGGCCTCCGGCGTGCTGGAGCGCACGGTGCTGGTTTACGGCCAGATGAACGAACCACCGGGCGCGCGCTGGCGTGCGCCACTGACGGCGTTGACGATCTCGGAATATTTCCGCGATACCAAGCACAAGAACGTGCTGCTCCTGATGGATAACGTCTTTCGTTTCGTCCAGGCCGGTGCCGAGGTTTCCAGCCTTCTGGGCCGCCTGCCCTCCCGCGTGGGCTATCAGCCTACATTGGCGACCGAGGTGGCGGGGCTGCAAGAGCGGATTGCCTCCGTCGCAGGCTCCGCGGTGACAGCGATTCAGGCAGTCTATGTCCCGGCAGACGATTTCACCGACCCGGCCGTAACGACAATTTCCAGCCACATGGACTGCGTGATCGTGCTGTCGCGCGCGCAGGCGGCTGAAGGGTTCTATCCGGCGATAGATCCGCTGGCATCGTCCTCGATGCTGCTCGACCCGCTGGTGGTGGGAGAGGACCATTACAAGACCGCCGAAGCGGTCCGGCAGGCGCTCGCGCGGTTCCGTGAGCTGACCGACATCATTTCATTGCTGGGGGTGGAAGAGCTCGGCGCCGCCGACCGCGTGATCGTGAAGCGCGCGCGGCGTTTGCAGCGGTTTCTGACCCAGCCGTTCATGGTGACAGAGGCGTTCACCGGAACGCCGGGGCAAAGCGTGTCGCTTGCCGATACGCTGGCGGGCTGTCGCGGCATTCTGGACGGCCAAGCGGACGACTGGGCCGAAAGCTCTCTCTACATGGTCGGTACGCTGGAGGATGCGCGCAGGAAGGAAGCTGCTGCACAGGTCCCCGACGCCCGCGCCTGTTCAGGAGGACGCCGCATGAACCTGCGCATCGTCACCCCCTTGTGCGTCGTGGTGGACGCACAGATCGACGCCCTGCGCGCGGAGGATGCCAGCGGCAGCTTCGGCATCCTATCGGACCACGCGCCCTTCCTGACGGCGCTTACGGTCTGCATCGTCAGTTGGAAGGACGATGCAACAGAACATTTCTGCGCAGTCCGCGGCGGCATGCTGAGCGTCATCGGTAACACCGTGTCCATCGCCACCCGCGAGGCTGTTACGGGCAACGATCTGGCCACGCTCGACAGTGAGGTGCTGCAACGCTTTCAGACCGACGCGGACGCCGAAAAGGTCGATCGCAACGAGACGGTGCAACTGCAACTGAACGCGATCCGGCAGATGGTCACCCGCCTGCATGGCGGCGCGGATACGGGGGCATTCCGCTGGTGGCACGGCCCGAGGATGACCCGCTGATCACCGAAGCCCGCCTGCGCCGCGCGCGCCGCGACAAGTGGCTGCGCGAGGGCGACATGTCCGTGGGCCGCAGGCTCGCACAGATCGGCGTTCTCGGTTGGATTTTCGTCGTCCCCACACTTGGCGGCATGTTTCTTGGCCGCTGGCTGGACGGGCATTTCGGCGCGGGCATCTTCTGGACCGCACCCTGCCTGGTGCTGGGCCTATGCCTTGGCGGCTGGACAGCATGGAACTGGATGAACGCGAAATGATGGATTTTTCCGCCTTGCCCCCGGCCCTGCTGCTGGCCGCCTGCTTTGTCGGCGGGCTGGTCATCGGGTACGGCTATTTCCGCGCGCTGCGCGCGACAACCGACCTGATCCTGCACGCGGGCAAGCCGCTGATGGCGCTGGCCCTCACGTTGGGGCGGATGTCGCTGCTGGCGACCGCCCTCTTCATCGCTGTACTGGCGGGCGGCGCGGCCCTTCTCGCGGCCTTTGCGGGCGTGCTCTGCGCCAAGGCGCTGATGTTCTACCGGCTACGGCGGGAAGCTCCATGAACTCGCCGCTCGAGTCCGTTGCCCTCTTCCATCTCGGCCCCGTGTCGATCACACAGGCCATCCTGACCACCTGGGCGATCATGGTCGTTTTGGTAGCGGGGTCATACCTTCTAACCCGCCGCCTTACCCTGATCCCGGGCAAGCGGCAGGCAGCACTTGAGCTGATCGTGATCACGTTGGACACACAGATCCGCGAAACGACAGGTGCCGCCCCCGCGCCCTATCGCAGCTTCATCGGCACGCTCTTCGTCTTCATTCTGGTGTCGAACTGGTCTTCACTCATCCCCGGCGTGGAGCCGCCCACAGCCAAGCTGGAAACCGACGCGGCGCTGGCCGTTCTCGTGTTTCTGTCGGTCATCTGGTTCGGCGTGCGCGGCGCGGGGGTCGGCGGCTACCTCAAATCCTTCGCCGCCCCCAACATCGCGATGATCCCGCTGAACATGCTCGAAAGCATCACCCGTGTCTTTTCCATGTTCGTGCGCCTTTTCGGCAACGTGATGAGCGGCGTCTTTGTCGTCGGCATCGTCGCCTCGCTTGCCGGGCTTCTCGTGCCGATCCCGCTCATGGCGCTCGACCTGCTCACGGGGCTGGTCCAGGCCTACATCTTCGCGGTGCTCGCGATGGTCTTCATCTCGGCCACGGTCGACGACGGTCAGCCCGAAGCATCCCTTCCCCTTCAGAACAAGGATTCCTGATGGAATACGTCCAAATCGTCAGCATAATCTGCGCGACTATCGCTGTCGCCTTCGGCTCCATCGGCCCCGCGCTGGCGGAAGGCCGCGCCGTGGCCGCCGCAATGGAGGCCATCGCGCGCCAGCCCGAGGCCGCGAATACGATCTCGCGCACGCTTTTCGTCGGCCTCGCGATGATCGAGACGACGGCGATCTACTGCCTTGTGATCGCGCTGCTGCTTCTGTTCGCCAACCCGATGCTGGGTTGAGCACATGACAATCGACTTCTGGGGACTGGGGTTGCAGGCGATCAACGTTCTGGTTCTTGTCTGGCTTCTGTCGCGCGTGTTCTGGCGGCCCGTCGCCGCGGCGATCGCGACGCGTCAGACGGCGGCCACGGCGGTGACGGACGCCGCGGCGGCGACGCAGGCCAAGGCCGACGCGGCGCTGGCGGAGGTCACAAAGGCGCGCGATGCGATCTCGGCGGAACGCGCAGCGGCGCTGGATGCGGCGAAGACCGAAGTGGAAGCAACCGCCAAGGCCGCGCAGACTGAAGCGCAGACCAAGGCCGACGCCCTTCTCGCCGCCGCGAAGACCACGGCAGCCCAAGATGCCGAAACGGCGCAGGCTGACAACGCTGCAAAGGCCACCGAGCTGGCACTCATGATCGCCGCCCGTTTGCTGAAACGGCTCGACAGTCCAAAGGTGCAGGCCGCATTTTTGGCACAGCTCGTCGAGACGATCTCGCAGATGCCGGAGGCCGACCGCGCGTCGCTGGTCGACGCGCCGAAAGGCATTGAAGTGGTCAGCCCCGTCGATCCGGGCGATCAGAAGGCCGCCATCGAAAAGGCCGTGCGCAAAGCGCTTGGCGGCGTCCCCGAGTTGCGCTTCGTCACCGATCCGGCGCTGATTGCGGGGCTGGAACTGCGCAGTCCGCATTTCGTGTTGCACAACAGCTGGCAGGCAGATCTCGACGTGGTGCGGAAGGCGGTCAAGGATGCCGCGTGACTGGGTCGCCTCGGCGCAAAGCGCGCTGGAGGGCACTACCCTCGGCCCCCGCGCGGAGCATCGCGGGCGCGTCGAGGAGATAGGTGACGGCGTCGCGATGATCTCGGGCCTGCGCGACGTGCGTCTGGACGAGGTGCTGCGCTTTGCAGGCGGCCAGACCGGGTTTGCGCGGGTGCTGGACCCCGACCGGATCGGCTGTGTCCTGTTGGACGGCACGACAAAGGTCGAGGCGGGTGATGCGGTGTTTGGCACCGGAGAGGTGATAAACGTCCCCGTGGGCGAGGCGCTGCTAGGCCGGATCGTGGACCCGCTGGGCCGCCCGCTTGATGGCAAGGGGCCGGTTCTGGCCCAGTCGCATCTGCCCATCGAGCGGCCCGCGCCCTCCATCATCGAACGCGACCTTGTGACAGAGCCGGTCCAGACCGGGGTTGTCGTGGTCGACACGCTCTTTGCTCTGGGGCGCGGTCAGCGCGAGTTGATCGTGGGCGATCATTCGACGGGCAAGACGACGCTGGCCATCGACGTACTCATCGCCCAAGCCGCCAGCGACATGATCTGCATCTACGTGGCCGTGGGACAGAAGACCTCGTCCGTGCGCCGCGCCATTGATGCGCTGCAACGGCATGGCAACTTCGCCCGCTGCATCGTCGTCGTTGCCGGCGCGTCCGAGGCACCGGGTTTGCAGTGGATTGCGCCTTACGCGGGCATGTCGATGGCTGAATATTTCCGCGACAAGGGGCAGCACGCGCTGATCGTCTTCGATGATCTGTCAAAACACGCCGCCACCCATCGGGAAATCGCCCTGCTCACCCGTCAGTCGCCGGGGCGCGAGGCCTATCCGGGCGACGTCTTCTATATCCACGCGCGTCTGCTGGAACGTGCGTCCAAGCTCTCAAACGATCGCGGCGGCGGCTCGCTGACCGCTTTGCCCATCGCCGAGACGGTGGCGGGGAACCTGTCGGCCTATATTCCGACCAACCTGATCTCGATCACCGACGGGCAAATCGTGCTGGACGCGGCGCTGTTCCATCAAGGGCAGTAACCTGCGGTGGACGTCGGCCTGTCCGTCAGCCGTGTGGGCGGCAAGACGCAGGCGCCGGTGCTGCGCAAGGCGGCAGGCACGCTACGGCTGGACTATGCGCAGTTTCTGGAATTGGAAGTCTTCACCCGTTTCGGCGGCATGCCCGATGGCCGCGTGCGCGATCAGTTGACGCGGGGGGCGCGGATCAGGGAGGCGCTGCGGCAAGGCCAGCATGTGCCGCTCCGGCTGGCCGACGAGGTGGCGCTGATGCTTGCCGTGCAGGCCGGGCTGCTGGACGCGCTGCCGGTTGGCGCTGTGACAGCGTTCCGCGCGGCACTGCCCGCAGCGCTGGACCGGGATGCGGCAGATTTGCTCAGGGGACTGACCGACACAGGCACGCTCGAGGACAAGGCGCGCACGGACCTGCTGGCGGTGCTGGCCACGCTGGCCAAGTCCCTTGGCGACACCAAGACCCTGGCATGACCGAGCGCCTCGCCGACATCAGCGTGCGCATTGACGGTATCCGGCAACTCGGCGCGGTCGTGAACGCGATGAAGGGCATCGCCGCCGCCCGTGCGCACGTCGCGCGTGCGCAAGTCGGGGCGGTGGACAGCTACGCTGCGACCATCGCCGCGGCGATGGCGCAGGTGCTGCCGAAGGTTACCGCGCCGGACAATGACAACGGCAAGACCGGCCTGTTGCTCTTCGGGGCCGAGCAAGGCTTCGCCGGTGCCTTCAGCGAAAGGGTGCTCGACAGCATCGGCGACACCGCTCCGGCGCAGCTCTTTCTTGTCGGCACGCGGGGGCTTTCCGTTGCCGCCTCCCGCGGGGTCACGCCCCACTGGACGGCGCCCCTGCCCTCGCACACGCCCGGCATCCCCAAGCTGGCCGACAGGATCACGACAGCAATCTATCGCGCTGTCGCAGAGAAACGCATCGACAGCCTCGACGTGGTTTTCACCAGTTGGGCTTCGGGCCGTCCGGGTTTGTTGCGTGAACGGCTTTTCCCGATCGACTTCACCGAACTTCCCGCGACAACGGGTGACCGCCCCCTGATGCAACTGCCTGAGGAGGCGCTGATCGCAGCGCTCGGGCAGGAGTACTTCAACGCGCAAGTCTGCAAGGCCGCACTGCACGCCTTCGCCGCCGAAAACGAAGCGCGGATGGAGGCGATGACGGCGGCGGGCAGCCAGATCGCCCGTGAACTGGAGACATTCGAGGCGACGCTGCGCCGCGTCCGGCAAGAGGCGATCACGGCGGAGATCATCGAACTGGGCACCGGCACCTCGTCTGCGCGCTGACCATCGCGCCACGCATGATTTGCCGAAACACTGACCCAGATCAATGCCGCGCTGCGGCGCAATTGCTATGGCTTGGGCAAAGACCCCGCGCTTTGCAGGGCCGAATGAAAGGTGACGGCATGCCCGACCAACTCAAGCTGCTCACATCCCAGGTCATCTCGCCAGAGATCACGAAGGCTGAACCGCCGGACACTGCTGCCGAGGCCCTTGACCGCATGACCCATGCAGGTCTGGCGCAGGCGACCGCGGGCCTGTCGCCGTCCGTTCTGGGCGAGGCCTGGACCGACTGGGTCGTGCATCTGGCAAGCTCCCCCGGCAAGCAGATGCAACTGCGCGAACAGGCGATGCGCGACACTCAGGCGTTTCTGGCGGCGTGGCTCGGGCTGCGTCCCGAGGACGCCGGTCCCGATGACCTTCCCGACCGCCGGTATGCAGACGCGGCATGGCAACAGTGGCCCTTCAACGTCTGGAGTGCGGCACATCAGCGGTCCTGGCGTTGGTGGCAGGATGCCGTCACGGGCGTTCACGGCATGACGCCCGAACACGAGAACCTGATGGCATTCGTCGCGGGCATGATTTCGGACAGCACCGCGCCGTCCAATTTCGCGCTTACCAACCCGGAGGTGATTGCCGCAACCCGTGCGGAGAGCGGCGAAAACCTGATGCGCGGTGCCCGCAACCTTGCCGAAGACATCATGCGCCGCACCGGCAAGGCGCCGGACGGACCTCAGCCCTTCGAGGTCGGACGCAATCTGGCCACCACCCCCGGCAAGGTTGTGTTCCGCAATGATCTTATCGAGTTGATCCAGTACGCGCCCACCACTGCAGAGGTCCGCCCCGAGCCGATCCTGATCGTGCCGGCGTGGATCATGAAATACTACATCCTGGACCTTTCGGCGCAAAATTCGCTCGTCAGGTTCCTCGTGGCGCAGGGCTTCACCGTCTTCATGGTGTCGTGGAAAAACCCGGACGCTGACGACCGTGATCTGAGCATGGAGGACTACCGCGAAAGTGGCGTGATGGCAGCGCTCGACGCCGCGCTGGCGATCACGCAGGCACCGAAGCTGCACGCGGTCGGCTATTGTCTGGGCGGCACGCTGTTGTCCATCGCAGCGGCGGCGATGGGGCGGGACGATGACGCGCGCCTTGCCACTGTTACGCTGCTCGCCGCGCAGGTGGATTTTACCGAAGCCGGTCCTCTGCGGCTCTTCATCAATGACAGCGAGGTCACGCTGATCGAGGATATGATGGCCGAGAAAGGGTATCTCTCATCGGACCAGATGGCCGGGGCCTTTGCCTTGTTACGTGCGCGCGACCTGATCTGGGGGGCTGCGATTTCAAACTATCTGCTGGGGGCGCGCGGCGATGCCTTCGATCTGATGGCGTGGAACGCGGACGCGACGCGGATGCCTGCCCGGATGCATTCGGAATACCTGCGCAAGCTGTTTCTCAACAACGATCTGGCAGAGGGTCGATACTACGTGGGCGGCAAGGCCATCGCCATGGCGGACATCCGTGCGCCGATTTTCGCGGTGGGCACCGAGGACGATCACGTCGCACCGTGGCGTTCGGTCTACAAGATGCACCTGTTTGCCGACACCGACGTGACCTTCGTGCTGACAAGCGGCGGGCATAACGCTGGCATCGTATCCGAGCCGGGCCATCACGGTCGGCATTTCCGGATCGCGGAGACGGCGGCGACGGCGGCCTATAAAGACCCGGACGACTGGCTGGCGGACAACGTCGCTTCGGATGGGTCCTGGTGGGAGGCCTTTGCAGGCTGGCTGGGAAAGCGGTCTGGGGAACCGGTGCCGCCGCCGCAGATGGGTGCCCACTCCGGAGCGAACAAGGCGGTCTGCGACGCCCCCGGCACCTATGTGATGCAACGATGAGCGCGCTGGATGGCAAGGTCGCGCTGGTCGTCGGGGTCGCCAACGAACATTCCATCGCGACAGGCTGCGCGCAGGCCTTTGTCGATGCCGGGGCCGAGGTCGCGCTGACCTATGTGAACGCGCGCGCAAAACCTTTTGTCCAGCCCGTGGCCGATGCTGTGGGCGCAAAACTTCTGCTGCCGCTCGACGTCGAGGCTGATGGCGAAATGGAAGCGGTGTTTGCCGCCGTGCAGAAGAAATGGGGGCGGCTCGATATCCTCGTACATTCCATTGCGTTTTGCCCGGCGGCGGATCTGCACGGGCGGGTGGTGGATTGCTCGGCCAAAGGGTTCGCCCGCGCCATGGACATCTCGGTGCATTCGCTGATCCGTATGGCGCGGCTGGCAGAGCCAATGATGACGCAAGGCGGCACGATCCTGACGATGACCTATTATGGCGGCGAGAAGGTCGTGGATCATTACAACGTCATGGGCCCGGTGAAGGCGGCGCTGGAAGGAACCTTGCGCGCGCTTGCCGTCGAACTCGGACCGAAGCGCATACGGGTCAACGCCCTCTCGCCGGGGCCGCTGCAAACGCGGGCGGGGTCCGGCATCGCGCATTTCGATGCCCTGATCGACGCGGCCCGTGAACGCGCACCAGAGCACATCGCCCTGACCATCGAGGATGTCGGCAAAGTCGCGGTAATGCTTGCCAGCGATGCCGCGCGCGGCGTGTCAGGCGAGATCACTCATATTGACGGAGGCCTTCATGTCCGCGCCTGAACCGACGACGATGCAATTCATAGAGAACAAAACCTACGACGACATCGCAGTGGGCGATCACGCCGGGTTGACGCGCACGCTGACCGCGCGGGACATCAGCCTTTTCGCCGTGATGTCGGGCGACGTGAACCCGGCGCATGTGGATGCGGATTACGCCAAGGACGACATGTTTCACCACGTCATCGCCCATGGCATGTGGGGCGGTGCGCTGATCTCGACCGTGCTGGGAACCGAGCTGCCGGGACCGGGTACGGTCTTTCTCGACCAAAGCCTGAAGTTCGAAGCCCCCGTGGCGCTTGGCGATACCGTGACCGTGCGCGTCGAAGTGACCAAGAAGCAGGCCAAGGGGCGGTTGCTGCTGGCCTGCACCTGTCGAAACCAGCACGGCACGATGGTCATCGAAGGGGTCGCAAAGGTCATCGCCCCGCGCGACAAGGTGCGTCGCCGCCGCGTGCTGCTGCCAACGGTTCGGCTGCACGCACCCGGTGCGCACTACGCGCGACTGATCGCGGCGACGGCACCAATGGCACCGATCCGGACGGCAGTTGTCCATCCCTGCGATGCGCTGTCGCTGACAGCTGCACTGGATGCAGCGGACAAGGGCATGATCACGCCGGTGCTGGTCGGACCCAGAGCCAAGGTTCAGGCGGCGGCACAGGCGGCTGGGCGCAGCCTCGACACCTATCGGTTCATTGACGCCCCACACAGTCATGCGGCCGCCGCCGCATCGGTTGCCCTCGTGCGCGATGGGACTGTCGCAGCACTGATGAAGGGTGCGCTGCACACGGACGAGCTGATGGAGGCGATACTTGATCCAATGCTCGGGCTGCGCACCGAACGGCGGCTAAGTCATGTCTATGTGCTCGACGTGCCGACCTATTCCAAGCCACTGCTGATCACGGATGCCGCGATCAATGTGGCCCCTGATCTGAACGCAAAGCGGGACATCGTGCAGAACGCCATCGACCTCGCCCATGCCGTTGGCATCGCAATCCCCAAGGTCGCGATCCTGTCGGCGGTCGAGACGGTGACACCCCGCATGTCCTCCACCGTCGATGCCGCAGCCCTGTGCAAGATGGCCGACAGGGGTCAAATCACAGGCGGGATACTCGATGGGCCGCTGGCCTTCGACAACGCGATCTCTGAAGCCGCCGCGACTGCCAAGGGGATCGTGTCGCGGGTCGCAGGGTGCGCCGACATCCTTGTCGCACCGGACCTGGAGTCCGCCAACATGATGGCCAAGCAGCTGATCTACCTCGCCGATGCCGACGCGGCCGGGATCGTGCTGGGCGCGCGTGTGCCGATCATCCTGACAAGCCGGGCGGACAGTGCCGCGTCACGACTGGCCTCTTGCGCGCTGGCACAGTTGTTCATCAATCGCCCCTCGCCCGCCGCGCCATGACAGATGCGATCCTCGTGCTGAACGCGGGGTCCTCCAGTCTCAAGTTCGCGGTCTATCCGGCGGAGGCGGGTGACGCGATCCTGAAGGGCAAGGTTGCCGGGATCGGCACTGACCCGGTCTTTTCCGCGACCGACGCGCAGGGGCTTTCGTTGTTGCTGGCGGGTCCGCGTATTCCCAAGAACGCGTCGGACCGCGACGATCTGATCCCCTCATTGCTGGCGTGGCTCTCAGCGCAGCGCCCTGACATCACTTTCACAGCGGCAGGGCACCGCGTCGTCCACGGTGGCCTGCACCAGACAGGCCCCGCGCGGATCACCCACAAGCTACTGGCGGACCTCAAGGCTCTCGTCCCGCTCGCGCCCATGCACCAGCCTCACAGCCTTGCCGCGATCGGATGTGTGGCATTGGCCCTGCCTGACCTGCCACAGATCGCCTGCTTTGATACAGCCTTTCACCGCACCATGCCCCGGCTGGCACAGCTTTTCGCCCTGCCCCGTGAAATGACCGACGATGGTGTCCTCAGATATGGTTTCCATGGTTTGTCCTACGACTATATCTCAGGCTGCTTGCCGCACCATCTTGGCAACAAGGCGAAAGGCCGCGTGATAGTCGCCCATCTGGGCAGCGGGGCCAGCATGTGCGCGCTCAAGAACCACCAAAGCGTTGCGACCAGCATGGGGTTCACAGCACTTGACGGTCTGATGATGGGACGGCGCAGTGGCGCGCTGGACCCCGGCGTGGTGCTGTACCTGATGCAGGAAAAGGGCATGTGCGCGGCTGACATCACTACTTTGCTCTATGAGCAATCCGGCCTTCTGGGCGTGTCGGGCATCAGCAGCGACATGAAGGTTCTGGAGACGAGCACCGCGCCCGAGGCAGAGGAGGCGATAGACCTGTTCTGCGCCCGTGCCGCCGGTGAACTGGCATCACTTGCCACGTCTTTGGGCGGGCTGGATGCCATCGTGTTCACAGCCGGAATCGGCGAGAGTTCCGCCCGCGTCCGCAGCGGCATCTGCGACCGGCTGGGCTGGATGGGTGTGGCGCTCGATACGTCCGCGAACACCCGGAATGCCACCCGGATCAGCGCGATCAGCTCGGATATCGACGTGCTTGTCATCCCCACCGATGAAGAGGTCGTCGTCGCAGAGGCGACCCGCACCCTCACAGGCAAAACGCCCTGACCGCCCGACCGGAGCAACGCATTCCAGCGACGCTGGACTGATCTGTGTCAGCACCCCCGGCCTTCGACCGGAGTATGGGTAGATCATCGGCCAGAACGCTGTCCGGCGGACTATGACGTATCCCCCTTCAAAGTGAGAATGGTTCCCGACATGGCAAAGGGCAGACCCCAACTCAGCCGCGATCCGGCCTTCGAGCGGTTTCTTGGCGCAGCGGTGGGTGACGATGAACACGGAACGCCCGTATCCGTCCTGTCGATGATGGTGCGGCTTGACGTGGATCCGTGGGACGAGGCGACCGAGTTGTCGACCATGAACGATGCACCGGCGATGAAGCGTCTCGAAGCGCTGATGGTTCGGTTCCAGGACGTTACCCTTGCGGCCCCCGACCGCAGCAAGATCGCCCGGACGCTGCTCGCCGCCTTGCCCCACAGAGAAAAGGCGGAAGCGACGGCAGTCTCATCCGAACAGGCGCAGTTTGCAACACTCCACCCTGGCGCGCCGGTTTTCTGGTTCATTGCCGCGATCTTGATCGTCGGCTGGGTCGCCATGCTGGCACGAGGGGGCTGAAATGGTTCAAGGTTTGCAGACCGCCTCGACGATCGAAGCGCAATTATGGGATACGGAAGAACGCTTTTGGACCGAAGGGGCCGACAGCGCCCGCCACATGACCGCCAAGAACGCGGTTTTCGTCTTCCCCTACCCGATAGGGATTTTGAGCGGCACCGATATCTTCCGCGAAGCGCATGTCGCGCAGCGTTGGCGTTCGATCCGGATGAGCGAGACCTATTGCGCCGTCGAAGGTGACGTCGCCGTGCTGGCCTACCGCGTGTCCGCCGAGCGCGCCGACGCGCCGATTTACGAGGCGCTCTGTACCTCCACCTACCTCAGGGACAACGACCACTGGCTCCGCCTCAACCACCAGCAGCAGAACGTTCGCTGACGCCCGACGCCACACGCATAAATGCCCGGACGCCTAAACGCGTCGGCTGTATCAGGACACAATCATGCCCCCATCGCCGCCCGCACCAACAAAGGAAACCAGCCGCTTCCGCTTTCCTTCGGCTTACACGATCCTCTTCGCGCTGATCATCATCGTGGCCGCGCTGACATGGATCATCCCGGCGGGGCAATACGAGCGTGTCGCCTCCCAAGTGCTGGGCAAGGACGTTCCCGTTGCCGGGACCTATGCGCCAATGGACGCAAACCCGCAGGGTTTTTCTGACATTGTGCTCGCCCCCATCGCGGGCTTCTACGACCCCTCCAGCTATACCGCCAACGCCATCGACGTGGCGCTTTTCGTGCTGATGATCGGCGGGTTCATCGGTGTTGTGACGGCGACGGGGGCCATCGACGCAGGCATCAAGCGGGCGATGACGCGGCTTAAGGGCCGCGAGAAATGGATGATCCCGATCCTCATGGGCCTGTTTGCTTTGGGCGGCACGACGGAAGGCATGGCGGAAGAGACGCTGGCGTTCTACGTCCTGCTGACCCCGGTCATGATCGCGGCAGGCTATGACGCACTGACGGCAGTGGCGGTGATCCTGCTGGGTGCAGGCGTCGGCGTGCTCGGCTCTACCGTCAATGCGTTTTCCACCGTCATCGCGTCAAACGCGGCGGGGGTGCCGTTTACCGACGGGCTGGTGCTGCGCGTGGTCTTGCTGGCGCTGACCTTCGCCGCGACGGTCGCCTACGTCATGCGCTACGCCGCACGGGTCAAGGCGGACCCCTCGCGCAGCCTCGTCTTCGACCGCAAGGAACAGAACGAGAAGCACTTCGGCATGGCCACTGAGGCGGCCGCGACGACCTTTACCGGCCTGCACAAGATCGTCCTGCTGCTGTTCGGCGCGACCTTCGCGGTGATGATCTGGGGCGTGTCGCTGGGCGGCTGGTGGATGGCCGAGATGAGCGGGCTGTTCCTGTTCGCAGGCATCGGCATCGGGCTGATCGGACGGCTGGGCGAGAAGGGTCTGGTCGACGCCTTCGTCGGCGGGGCGCGCGACCTGCTGGGTGTGGCGCTGATCATCGGGCTGGCGCGCGGCATCGTCGTCATTATGGACGCGGGCCACATGACGGACACGATCCTGCACTGGGCCGAAGGCACGGTAGCAGGGCTGAACAGCGTCGTCTTCATCAACGTGATGTACTGGATTGAGGTGGCGCTGTCGTTCTTCGTGCCCTCTACGTCCGGTCTCGCGGTGCTTTCCATGCCGATCCTCGCACCCGTCGCCGATTTCGCGGGCGTGGCGCGGCACCTTGTCGTGACCGCCTTCCAGTCGGCGGAGGGCGTCGTGAACCTTGTCACCCCGACTTCGGCCGTTGTCATGGGGGGCCTCGCGATCGCGCGTGTTCCCTATGAACGCTGGCTGCGCTTCTTCTGGCCCGTCCTTCTGGGCCTCACCATCATCATCATGGCCATCCTCAGCATCGGCGTGTTTCTGGGAGGAACCCCCACATGACCCCCGACAAACCCCTGACCTACGGCGTCCATTCCGAGACCGGCAAACTGCGCCGCGTCCTCGTTCACAAACCCGGCGCCGCCATGGCGCGGCTGACGCCGGCCAACTGCGCGGAGTTGCTTTTCGACGACGTGATCTGGGTCAAGCAGGCGCGGATCGAGCACATGACCTTCGTCGATGCCATGCGCAATCGCGGGGTCGAGGTGGTGTTCCTGCGTCAGCTGCTGGCCGAGACGATGGCCGACCCGGAGGCCCGCCGCTGGCTGCTGGAGGCGCGCATCAATGACAATACGGTGGGGATCGGTCTGGCCGAGGATCTGCTGGCGCACCTGATGGAAGTCAACGGCGATCTGCTCTCCACCATCCTGATCGGGGGCATGAGCAAGGCCGAACTGCCGGTCACCGCAAGTGGCGTCTTGGCCGCGATGCTGGAGCCTTCGGATTTCATCCTGCCGCCCCTGCCCAACCACATCTTCACCCGCGACACGACCTGCTGGATTTACGGCGGCGTTACGCTGAACCCGATGCACTGGCCCGCCCGGCGGCTGGAGACGCTGAACCTCGCCGCGATCTACCGGTTTCACCCCGATTTCAAGGACGCGGGGTTCGCGACGTGGTGGGGCGACCCGATGCAGGACCACGGCCCTGCAACGGTCGAAGGCGGCGACGTCATGCCCATCGGCAACGGTTGCGTGCTGATCGGCATGGGCGAACGCACCACGCCGCAGGCCGTGGGCCAGATCGCGCGTGGGCTTTTCGCCGGCGGCGGGGCCACTCGCGTCATCGCCTGCCAGTTCCCGCGTGCCCGCGGCTCGATGCACCTTGAAACGGTCTTCACGCTTTGTGACCGGGACCTTGCCACCGTGTTTGCCGAGGTGACGGACGCCATCCGCTGCACCAGCCTGCGCCCCGGCGACAATGGGGCGATCATGGCCGAGACCGAAACCAAGCCCTTCCTTGACGTCGTGGCAGACGCTCTCGCTCTCAAAACTCTGCGCACCGTTCCCACAGGCGGCGACGCCTACGAAAGCGCGCGCGAGCAGTGGGACGACGCCAACAACCTGCTCTGCCTCGAACCCGGCGTCGTCGTCGGCTACGAGCGCAACGTCTATTCCAACACCCTGCTGCGCAAGGCGGGTGTCGAAGTCATCACGATCCCCGGATCGGAACTCGGACGCGGACGGGGCGGGTCGCATTGCATGACCTGCCCGCTGATCCGCGACGCCATTTAAGGAATACACGATGCCACAGAACCTGCGCGGACGCAGCTTTATCAAGCTGCTCGATTTCACACCGGCGCAAATCCGGCACCTGTTGCAACTTGCGGGCAGCCTCAAGATGGCAAAGGCAGGCGGATATGAAAGGCCGATGCCCGAAGGCAAGAACATCGCCCTGATCTTCGAGAAGGACAGCACCCGCACCCGCAGCGGGTTTGAGGTCGCCGCCTACGATCAAGGCGCGCATGTCACGTATCTGGGTCCGTCAGGCAGCCATATCGGGCACAAGGAAACCATGAAGGATACCGCGCGCGTGCTGGGGCGTTTCTATGACGGGATCGAATATCGCGGCTTTGGCCAGCAGGATGCCGAGGTGCTGGCGGAATTCTCCGGCGTGCCGGTCTTCAACGGGCTGGCCGATGACTTCCACCCGACGCAGGTTCTGGCTGATTTCATGACCATGCGCGAATACACCCACAAGCACCTTTCGGACATCTCGTTCTGCTTCATGGGCGATGCGGGCAACAACACCGGTGCCTCTTTGCTGGTGGGTGCTGCGCTAATTGGCATGGATATAAGGCTTTGCGGGCCGCAAAGCTGCTGGCCGGATGCGGCGCTCGTCACCCGCTGCCGCACCATCGCGGAAAGCTCGGGCGCGCGGATCACATTGACAGAGAAGCACGCGGAAGGCCTCAAAGGTGCCGATTTCATCTATACCGACGTCTGGGTGTCGATGGGCGAACCCGATAGCGTCTGGGAAGACCGCATCGCCCTGCTGTCGCCCTACCGGGTCACCACCAAACTGATGGAGATGACGGGCAATCCGCACACCAAATTCCTGCATTGCCTGCCCGCCTTCCACAACCGCGACACCGAAGTGGGCGAGCAGACATTCCAGAAATTCGGCATCGACTGCATGGAAGTGACGGAGGAGGTGTTTGAATCCCCCGCCTCCGTCGTCTTCGATCAGGCGGAAAACCGGATGCACACGATCAAGGCGGTCCTCGTCGCCACGATGGGGTCCTAGGATGCGCGTGGTCGTGGCCCTCGGCGGCAATGCCCTGTTGCGGCGCGGGGAGCCGATGACAGCGGAGGCGCAGCGCACCAATGTGCGGATCGCGGCCAAGGCCATCGCCGACCTCGCCCGCGACCACCAGATCGTGGTGGCGCATGGCAACGGCCCGCAGGTCGGTCTGCTGGCGTTGCAGGGCATGGCATATGACCCGGCCCGGCCGTGGCCCCTCGATGTGCTGGGTGCAGAGACAGAAGGTATGATCGGCTACCTGATCGAACAGGAGTTGATGAATGCCCTGCCCGAGGATGCGCATTGCACCACCTTGCTGAGCCGGGTGGAGGTCGACGCGAACGATCCCGCCTTTGACAGCCCGAGCAAGCCCATCGGCCCGGTCTATTCCAAAGCCGAGGCCGATCAGGCCGTGGCGGATCATGGCTGGTCGATGGTTGCAGAGCAGAAGGGGCAGATGCGCCGCGTGGTGCCGTCGCCCCTGCCCCAGCGGATCCTGGGGATCGACGCGATCCGCCTGCTGCTTGACGCAGGTCACTGCGTGGTCTGTGCGGGGGGCGGTGGCATTCCAGTCAGGCGCAATGCGCAGGGCGATATGGAAGGCGTCGAGGCCGTCATCGACAAGGATCGAACGGCGGCACTACTCGCGTTAGAACTGAAGGCGGATGCCTTGCTGCTGCTGACCGATGTCGTTGCCGTCTTTCGCGACTGGGGCACCGACGCCCAGCTTGCCATCGGCAGGACGACGCCCTCGACCCTCCTTGCGCTGGACCTCGCGGCAGGGTCGATGGGGCCGAAGGTCGAAGCCGCCACCACATTCGTCAAAGCCAGCGGCAAGATCGCGGGCATTGGTCAGTTGTCAGATGCACGCGCCATCCTCGAAGGCTTTGCCGGGACGCGTGTCCTGCCCGAACCGGCCAATCTCCGCCCAAGGGCAGCGTCCCACGGGAAAACCTCCGGCTTCACCGGCGCAGACCAACCTACATCAGTATGGATGGATGACGGCGGTGCGATAGCTTGAGCAGTTCACCGATCCTCGGTGAACACACGCCTCGCACACGTCGATCGACCATTCAAATCAAGGTCAAGTTCCCGTGCGCGGACGTCCTCAAAAGGACAATCAAATGACTTCCGATAACAAATCGACCAACACAGCCGACAAGATGAAATCCGTCAAAGCCGCTTGGGACAAGGCCCCTTCCGGCCCCAAGAAAGATGCGGCGAAAAAGCATTACGACGCTGCTGAAAAGGCGAACACCGCCAAGAACGACGCCGAGACCAACAAGGAACTGGACGCGGCCAAGCACGCGCTGGCCTGATCTGACCATGCGGCTGCGGGGCGACAAACGCCTCGCGGTCGCGCTTCCGGACGCCTGGTCAAAGTCGGAGGACCCGGACCTTCCAGAAGCGTCCCGTCGCGCGGCCCGATCATCCCGCCGACATCACAAGATAAGCCTCACGTCAAAAGCGGGTCGGCGTGATCGAGGTAGCTTGGATCGAAATCCGCAAAAGCGGTGAGGCCGTCGTAGTTAATGAACGTCACATGGCCATCGCGAAATGTCAGAAGATCGGCCTCCCGCAAGAGCCTCAGGACGCGGTTGACGTGAACCGCGCTCAATCCCAGTGCATCTGCCATCAGGTATTGGGTCAGCGGACAGTCGTACCCCGCCTTGCTGCCCTGGCCAATCAAAGCCAGCCGCGCCCCAAGCTCGAGCAGGAAATGCGCCAGCCGCTCTGCCGCATTGCGCCGCCCTACTCCGACCAGATGTTCCACCACCATCGCCTCGTCCCGTGACGCGGCCCAGAAGATTGCCAGTGCAAGCCGTGGTGTCTGCGCGAAAGCTTCCAGCAGATCGGCCTTGAGAACCTCGGTCACCTCGATGTCCGTGACCGGTTCTATGCTGTGATCCGAGATGTGTAGAAGCACGCTGCGCAACCCCAGAAAATCGCCCGGCACCTGGAAATCGACGATCTGCCGCTGCCCGTCGGCCAGTTCCTTGTAGGAACAGGCCCAGCCCGACATGAGGATATAGGCCGCCTGATCGGACTGGCCCTGATGGACCAGATCGCGCCCAGCAACGAAGGTGCGACGCCGTTTGCGCAGGCCTTCGAGAACGTCAATCTCGGCCCCGGACAGGGCGACGAACGCACTCAACTTGCGGACGAGAGGAAGGGTGGCGATGATAAAGCTCCTTTTGAACGACGTGAAATCTTTATATGGCAATCCAGATGATCGGCTGATCTGGATCAGCCCATCGGCAAACATTGTTTGAAAAGCTGTTGGAACCGGGCCGCGGATATTCCGCGCCATACGGAACACCTTGAAAGGCCGATTAAACGTGTCTGATCATAACACACATTCCGGGATGGCGGCGCTGTCCATTTGCGAGTCGCTAATGCTGGCGCTGAATGACGCGCATATTCTGCCGGAGGCTGAAATCCTGGGTGTTCTCAAGGACGCCGCCGAAGTTCACGAGAACATCAAGGAAACGGATGCCCAATTCGGAGATCATCAAGCGGTCGCCGTCCTGATCAGAAAGATCATCGCCGGGGGAAATTCGGTCCGTCGGGGTCCGTTGTCGTGACAAGGGGATCATGAATTATGCGTGGTGCATAATCTGCGTGCGGTCCAGCTGCACGTGGGTCAGGCTCTGATGCACAAATCCTGTGAGGGGATTCATCGCGTGAATCCAGCAAGGTAGCTGGGTTGTATGAGCAAACCGACACCAAAGACCTACAAGACCAGGAACTGGTCGGCCTCCGGTGCCATGTCTCAGCCAGCTGCATTCAGTTTGGCGACCTCAGCTTCAAGCACGGCAATCCGTGCGTCGCGCGCCGCGAGGGCAGCGGCAACATCTGCAGCATCGAACCGCTGCGGAATATGCTGGGGACAGTTCGCGTCCCAGGCCGAGACCGTGAACAGGATCACCTGCTCGGCGCGCGCCTTGTTGTCGGCGGGCATGAGTTCCGCGACCAGCCTGTCATCCCCCTCGATGACTTTCGCCGTTCCCCAAATCTTGATCCGGCGCCGGTTGGCGTAGTCGATCAGGAACAGGTAGGCCTTGGGATTGTCCACAAGATTTCCCGTGGTGATGAATTGCCGGTTGCCGACATAGTCAACAAAGCCAATCGTCTGAAGGTCGATCACCTTCAGGAAGCCGGCGGGACCGCCACGATGCTGGATATAAGGCTGCCCTTCCGCGTTGGCAGTTGCCAGAAACACGCTGGTTTGCCCTTCGATGAACGCTTTGATGTCGGGCGTTATGTCCGTGCGCCAGCCCCCCGCCTGTTCCTGCTGGGCATAAGCCCGACGTGAACCCTTGCGGGTTTGGATGTCTTTCACCGTCTTGGTGAAAGCGACGTCGCTGGAATAGAAATTGTCCATTCGATCCTCACTATAGCCCGAGATCGTTGAGGCCGGGGTGGTCGTCGGGGCGGCGTCCCAAGGGCCAGTGGAATTTGCGGTCGTCTTCATGGATCGGGTGTTCGTTGATGCTGGCATGGCGGGCCGCCATCAATCCATCCTCGGCGAATTCCCAGTTTTCATTGCCATAGGCCCGAAACCATTGTGCGCTGTCATTGTGGTATTCATACGCATAGCGCACGGCGATGCGATTACCGGACACGGCCCAGAGCTCCTTGATCAGGCGATAGTCTAGTTCCCGCGCCCATTTGCGGGCGAGAAAAGCCTCGATTTCAGCGCGCCCGACCGCAAATTCCGCGCGATTGCGCCAGCGGCTGTCCGGCGTGTAGGCCAGCGCCACTTTGGCCGGTTCGCGAGAGTTCCAGCCATCCTCGGCCAGCCGGACTTTTTCTCTGGCGCTGTCTTTGTTGTAGGGAGGGAAAGGGGGGCGACTCATTGATGTGTCCTTTCAGTTACGGGCTTCAAAGGCGCGTGGCCGGGGAAGCGGTCCGGCCACCGCGCTTCGATTATGCCGCGAGTTCGTCGGCATTCACCGTTGGGAAATCGATCTCGGTCTGTGCAACCTCGTTCAGGTAATTGGTCCAGGTGTTCAGCGCGACATGCTGCACGATCTCGATAATCTGGGCATCGTCATAGCCGGCATCGCGCACCGCGTGCAGATCATCGGCACTGATGTGGCCGCGTGCGCTGACCAATTTCGCGGCAAAGCGCACGGCGGCGTCGGCCTTGGGATCGTTCGAACGGCCGGCACGGTTGGCCGCGACTTCGGCCTCGTCCAGCTTGGCGAGATTCGTGCCAAGATAGGTGTGTGCGGAAAGGCAGTAGTTGCAGCCGTTGATCTGTGCCACTGCCAGGGCGACGCGTTCGCGGGTCGCGGCTGGCAGGTGCCCTTTTCCGAGGGCACCGGACAAGCTGAGATAGCCTTCCAGGGCGGCCGGGCTGACGCTGGCAAGGCGGAACAGATTGGGGACAGACCCCAGCTGTTTTTCAACCGCTTGCAACAACGGTCGCGCGGCCTCGGGTGCGCCTGCGATGGTGGCGGGATAGGTAATACGGGACATTTGAAAGCCTCCTTGGGTTATGGCCAGTCATTCTGGTCGAGCCAAAGATATTGCCTGGTATAGTTCGGGATAATACCGTATTTTCAGCAATCATAATCTCATTTTTTGGGAGGATAACATGGACCGGCTTGACGCGATGTCCATTCTCCTTGCGGTCGTGGAGACAGGAAATCTGTCGGCTGCCGGAAGACAGCTCGGTGTGCCCCTCTCGACCGTTAGCCGCAAGGTTTCCGACCTCGAAGCGCATCTCGGTGCGCGCCTGCTGATCCGGTCAACACGCAACGTCAGCCTGACCGAGACTGGCAAAGCCTATGTGGTTGCAACCCGGCGCATCCTCGAAGACCTCGCCGAGGCAGAGCGGGCGGCGGCTGGCGAATATACGGTTGTGAAAGGGGAGCTGGTGATCACCGCGCCCATTGTGTTCGGACGCCTGCACATTCTGCCGATCGTCACGGACTTCCTGCAGGCCTATCCGGAAACGGATGTGAAGCTGGTCCTTGCCGACAGGCTTTTGCACCTTGCGGACGAACACGTCGATCTGGCCCTGCGCATCGCGACTCTGCCTGACAGCAGCGATGTCGCTGTGAAAGTCGGAGCAATTCGTCGTGTGGTCTGCGCAAGCCCCGGCTATGTGGAAAGGCGGGGGCATCCGCAAAATCCGGCGGAGCTTGTTGGCCATGATATCGTGACCTTCTCGGCCCTAGCCCTATCCGAGGCCTGGACCTTTGGAAAGGGAGCTGCGGCCCTGCCCGCCACACCCCGCTCGCGCCTGACAGTCAATACGGCAGAGGCCGCAATCGATGCAGCCATCGCCGGCGTGGGCTTGACGCGCGTGTTTTCCTATCAGATCGCAGACGCCATCCGTGCAGGACGACTTGTGACTGTCCTCGACGATCACGCTCCCGATCCTGTGCCTGTCAGCCTGGTTTATCGCGGTCAGGAAATGCTGCCCCGGAAGCTTCGGGCCTTCATCAATTTCGCGACCCCGCGCCTCAAGGCTGCTCTTTAGGGCTGCATGAGCGGCGTTTCTATGCTCAAAGCCGCGTTCGATCCGCCGATTAGACGTTCGGTCACGCCAACCAATAGGGTAGCACTCTCCTGAGTGCTGGGCAGGCAGTTGGATTTCGGTTCCATTTGCTTATGGCGGCGCAAACGCGTCACGGCCCGAAACGTTCAGCATCATGATCCCGCCCCCCAACGTGACCGGGGCCTTGCATGTCGGACACGCCTTTAACAACACGCTGCAGGACATCCTGATCCGCTGGCACCGCATGCGGGGCTTTGACACCCTGTGGCAGCCCGGTCAGGACCACTCGGGCATCGCGACCCAGTTGCAGGTCGAGAAAATGCTCGCCGCGACAGGCCAGCCCACACGCCGTGAATTGGGCCGTGAGGCCTTTCTCGAAAAGGTCTGGGAATGGAAGGGCCAGTATGGCGGCACGATTTTCGAGCAGCTCAAACGGCTCGGCGCGTCCTGCGACTGGGACCGAAACGCCTTTACCATGGCTGGGGCCGAGGGCGATCCGCGCACGGGTCACGAAAACTCGCCCAACTTCCACGACGCGGTCATCAAGGTCTTCGTCGACATGTTCAAGCCCGCCGAACAAACCTCATTTTCGCTGCTACGGGTTGCGGGGCTGGCAGCAGAGGCAGGCCTGCCTGATGGCGTCCTGAACGTGCTTCCCGGACGGGGCGAAGTCACGGGGCGGGCCATTGGTCTGCATCCCGATATCGACTGCGTCAGTTTTACCGGCTCTGGTGAAGTCGGACGGTATTTCCTGAGCTATTCGGCGCAGTCCAATCTCAAGAAGATCGTTCTGGAATGCGGCGGCAAGAGCCCCGCCATTGTCATGCCCGACGCCGCCGACCTTGATCATGTCACGCAAGAGATCGCCACCGGGATCCTGTTCTGTCAGGGCGAAAACTGCTCGGCCGGGTCGCGGCTGATCATCCATGAAAGCCTGAAGGACGAGGTCATCGCGCGGCTCAAACCCGTGTTCGACACATGGACCATCGGCGACCCGAGGCCCCGGATCGCGATACCGAGCGGCCCGGTGCGGCTGGCTACGGCCGCCATCGCGTTGGCGACCGCTTCCAGCGCAGGGGCCGCAGCGACGGCCAGTTGGTTCGACAGCCCGCGCCAGATCAGGCCAAGCCGGGAGATCGCATCGTTCGTCCGCTCGATCTGCTCAGCATCCTGCTCGGAAACAACCACACCAAAGGCCAGAACATCCTCCGTCGCCTGTCGCAACGTCGCGGTGTCGATCCGGCTCATGGCGATGGAGCCTTCACGGCATAGGGTGCAGTCAGGGTGATGGTGTTGCCGGGCTGGACGTAGTTCTTCATTGCGGGATCCTTTGCAAAAGGGAACAGGCAGCCCGATTGGACCGCCCGTCAGAGGTACGTTGTCAGGGATGGCCCGGTTATGCGCCCGGGTTCTTATAGAGACCGCGCCAGTCGATGGCTTTGGCACCGAAGTCGAGGCGGCACTTGATCTCAACCCCGTCGACGTCGAACCCGTTGCGCGTCTCGATATACGCGCCCTGCTGGCCCTCGAGGTAGGCGTATTCGATGGTGTCGATCTGGTTCGGGCTGGCTGCCAGATACCAGGCGGTCTCGCTGGCAGCATCGAGCCGGGGCTCGCTGATCGGCGCGAGGGTCCGGATCGATTGCGGTACGACGTTGGAGGTTGCGGCGGGCACGAGATTTTGGGCGACCATCTGCTCAGCTTTCAGTTCCAGCGATGCGGGCACGATCAGGAAGGCGGGCCGGACGTTCAGCACCGTCTTCTTGTCGAGGCCTGTCTGCTTGGCCATGGCAGCGCGGGCCGCACCAACCGCCTCGACCGCCAGCGCCGCCCCGGTTCCCGCGAGGTTCTTGTGGGTGGTGTGGAACAGAGCGTTGCCGTCAGCCATCGCCGGGTTGGCGGTGATGATCCCCCAGACCACGTCCGACTCGAGCTGCGCGATGGAGTTGCCATACATCGCCGGGATCCGGGTGTCCGACCAGATACTGAGCCGCTAGACCGATTGGCGGCACCGACAGAACACCCAAGCCGCTGCCTTGCAGCTAAACGGCATCAACCCCCGCATGGTTTTTGGAGAACGAACGCTGCTTGCTACGCAGTCCATCGTCAGCAGCTGTGCCGGTTTCACCTGTGTATACGTACAAAAGAGAAACCGCTTGGTCCTCGTCGCAAAGGACAGGAAGGTTCCACAAAGAGAGCGCTGATCTCAGTTCGATCCATGCCGCATTCCTTAGGAAAACGGGCAGCGAACCTACCCCAGAAATCCGTCTGTTTACGCTGGCATCCCGAGCAACGCGCCTACCGCGTGTTCTGGCTATGTTACCATCGATGTCGTTCGGAACGCCCGTTTGGGTTTTGGCGGGGTTCAGAAGCAGGTCATTGAAAAGTCATGGCAAAAATGGACCGGATCGGAACGGTCGAGGTTCGCCCAAACTGAGACTGAGGGCCATTCTTAGCCCAGCTTCGGCCCGGCAGCACGTCTATGAGGTTCGGCCCGTTCAGGCAAACCCCTTTGATAACACGGAAAAATCCGTGCCCGTCGGGGCGCTGACACTGGTTCGCAATGGGGATAATGGCGGAGCGACAGGGATTCGAACCCTGGAGACGGTCTCCCGCCTACACACTTTCCAGGCGTGCGCCTTCGACCACTCGGCCACCGCTCCGTTCGGGCGACATAGCGTGGGACAGCAAGGCTTTGCAAGAGGCAATCGGCCCTGATTGTCAGTTGTCGAGGTGAATGTGGATCCGGCGGCTCATCCGGCCCTTTTTCTCGATCTTGCCCAGACGCAACTGGCCGATTTCGCCAGTGCGCGCCACATGGGTGCCCTCGCAGGGCTGCAAGTCGATCGGTGCAGCCGCATCACCGATACGGACCAATCGCACTGGTCCGGCGCCGCGCAGAGGTTTGACGGTCAGGGATTTGATCAGCCCGTGGATGTCGCCCAACTCTTCCGCGCTCATCCAGATATCCGACACCTGCGCGTCTTCCATGACATAGGCGTTCAGCGTGGCTTCGATTTCCGCACGGTCTTCGGGAGAGTCTGGCATGGCGAAATCCAGTCGTCCGTGCGTTGCGCTGATCGACATGCCGGAGACGTCAAAGGGCACAACCGCTGACAGAAGGTGCAACGCAGTGTGTACGCGCATGTGGCGGTGGCGGCGGTCCCAATCCAGCGACTGGACAACATAGGTGCCGACCGAGGGCAATGGTTGCGGCTCGGCTGGCACCAGCGCGATCTGATTGTCATGGGACCTGAGCGTGGTGGCGATGGGCATGCGCAGCCCGTCCCATTCCAATGTACCGCTGTCGCCGGGCTGGCCGCCACATGTGGGATAAAACACCGTTGCATCCAGTACGATACCGCCTTCGGGGGTGTGGGCAATGACGCGCGCATCGGCGTCGCGCAGATAGGCGTCCTCGCGATACAGCAAACGGGTCATCAGGCGCGGTCCGGTGCGTCTGGGGTGTCTGCGTCGGAATCGACATCTGCAACCGCTTCGTCGGGCTGCCCCTTGGGCACAGGTTCTGCAGCTGTTGCGACATGGGTTGACCCCGATGCCGTACGCGCGCCCTGTAACACTTCGGGATTGCGCAGCCAGATGTCGCGCTGGGCAAAGGGAATTTCGATCTTCTCTTCAGCGAACTTGGCGGCAATCTGGTGGTTCATGTCGTTGCGCACCGACAGCAACCAGTTCACATCCCGCAGGATCGCGCGAATTTCAAAATCCAGTGAATCTGCGCCGAAGCCCATGAAAACCACATTGGGTGCAGGGTTTTCCAGCACCATCGGGTGATCTTTGGCAATTGCGCGCAGGATGCCGTCAACACGCATGGTGTCAGTTCCATAGGCCACACCCACCTTCAAGATCAGCCGGCCCACCGTGTTACCACGGGTATAGTTGGTCACCGTACCGCTGACCAGATCGGCATTGGGTACGATCACATCGGTACGATCAAAGGTTTCGATCCGTGTCGAGCGCACCGAGATGTCCCGCACATAGCCTTGCTGGCCGCCGACCTCGATCCAGTCGCCTTCCGAGATCGGGCGTTCGATCAACAGGATGATGCCTGAAACAAAGTTGCTGACGATGTTTTGCAGGCCGAAACCAATCCCCAACGACAGCGCACCGGCGATAAAGGCCAGCGACGACAAATCAATCCCCGCCGAAGTGATCGCCACAAGTGCCGCAAGAAAGATACCGATGTACCCAACACCCGACACCATTGCGACCTGCCCGCCCGGATCGATTTTGGTTTTGGGCAAAACAGAGGTTTTCAACGTGCCTTGCAACATGCGGGTCAGGAACAGGCCGATGAAGAAAACAACTGTCAGCGTCAACAGCGTGCTGGGCGACAGAGTCATGTCGCCGAATGCAACGCCCGCCCGTGCCCGTGCCCACAATTCGGTCAGATCGGTTACGCGCGCCCCCCAGATCAGCGCAAACAAGGGCAATGAGGCCAGCAGCAGAAAGAACCCGATCAGCGTCGGCATCAGGCCTTCGTTGCCTGTGGGCGTCTTCGAGAAGAACGCATAGGCGTCGTTCACGGCCTCTTGCAGCAATGCGATGGTGGCAAACAATGCCAGCGAAAGGATCGCCGGATATATCAGCCTTTCCGCACCGGTGACGTAACCGGCGGCTGCGAGCAGCGGGGCAAAAATGGCCACCAGCTTGGCCGCCCTGCCAAGCAGCGACACCAGACTGTTGCGATAGGCGTTCTCTTCCGTCAGAGAGCTGCCGCCGCGGGTCGCATCATGGTTGCGCAGCAACTGCCCCACCCGAAAGGTCAGGATGCTGGCCAGAACGATCAGCGGAAAGGACAGGACATTCTGGCTTTCCACCGGAAAGCGGTCGAACCGAGTCATGCTGAGAACCAGCAGATTTGCCGCAAGAACAAACCCCAGGAGCATCGAGTAAAACCGCCCCTCGGTGCGGTTTATCTCGGGCAACCCAAGCGGGCTGTTGACCGCCTCGGAAGCAGGAAACATCCGGCTGCCGATCCAGCGGGCAAAAAAGATGCAGATGCCGACTGCCGGCAACAGGCGCAGGATCAGTTCACCGCGCGGGCCATACAACTGGGTTGCACCCAGCGCGAGGATCAGCGCGTATACGCCCAGCAGCGGAAAAAAGATCTGGCCCAGCGACACGACGAATCCTGCAAAACCGCTGTTGTTCTGCGACTCGCGGCGCGCGATGTGCACCGCAAGCTGTTCGCTCCAACTGCGTGAGCGCGCCAAAAGCACGACCGCCAGAACCACCAGCACCAGAACCAGTGGCAGGTTGTCCCTGGCTTCTCCACGACGGGAGGGTGTTGACCAGGCTTGATAGGTGCCGCTCCAGACCGCGTGAACCGATTGGCCCAGCAGGCTGAGTGCGTCGCCCCACAGGGCCGGATTGAGCGGCGTCGGTCCACGGTTCAGCAATTCGTCGGCCTGCCGGGTGCGCAGGATCGCATCAATTTCGGAAATGATACCGTTGGCGCGGCTAAACGCTTCTTCTGCGGTCCGGCGCGGAGTGGTCAGCCGTTCGAGCTGTTCGTTCAACTCGGTGCGGCGACTGGCAATTTCGGGCGCTTCGGCTGCGGCGTCGTCGGCGGGCGGCGCGCCCAAGGCAGCCACCTGTTCGCGCAGCGTTGCCAGACGACTGTCATTTGTTGAAAGCTGCGTCTGAAACTGGCTGCGCCACTCAACGATCTGGGCGCGCAATGTGGTCAGCGCACTGTCAGAAGCCTTGGCAGCTTCAACCGCCTGTTCCGCGCGCTTGGCGACGGTTTCCCATTCTGAATAGTCCGGCGCATTGGCCCCGGTCTCTTGCGCCCAGGCCGGCGACACGGCAGCCGAAGACGCCAGCGCTAGAAACAACGCTGTCAAAAGAATGGAAAAAATACGCATTATCAGTCCTCGAAAACGCCGGGGATGCTTGAAGGCGCCTCGGTCATCCAGTCGGCAACAGGCAGCCCTTTTTCACGCAGGAAATCAGGGTTGAACAACTTCGACTGGTAGCGTGTACCATAGTCACACAGAATTGTCACAATGGTGTGCCCCGGCCCCATTTCACGCGCCAGGCGGATGGCACCGGCCACGTTGATGCCCGACGAACCGCCCAGACACAAACCTTCGTGTTCCAGCAGGTCAAAGACCACCGGCAGCGCCTCGTCGTCGTGGATGTTCCACGAGAAATCGGGCGTGAACCCTTCGAGGTTCTTGGTGATACGCACCTGACCGATGCCCTCGTTGATCGAAGAGCCGTCCGTGACCGTCAGGTCGCCGTGGTCGTAAAAGTTATAGAGCGCCGCGCCATCAGGATCGGCCAGACCAATCTTGACGCCCTTGGGCTGCAAGAATTCGGCCACCCCTGCCAGCGTCCCACCCGACCCTACGGCCGCCACGAAACCGTCGACTTTGCCACCGGTCTGTTCCCAAATCTCGGGACCGGTGGTTTCGACATGGGCCTGACGGTTGGCGACGTTGTCAAACTGGTTGGCCCAGATTGCGCCGTTCGGCTCGGTCTTTGCCAGTTCGGCTGCCAGCCGGCCCGAATAGCGTACAAAGTTGTTGGGGTTGCGATATGGCGCGGCGGGAACCTGAATCAACTCAGCGCCCGCCAGACGCAGCATGTCTTTCTTTTCCTGGCTCTGTGTTTCAGGAATCACGATAACCGTGCGAAAGCCCATCGACGCGCCCACCAGCGCCAGACCGATGCCTGTGTTGCCGGCGGTGCCTTCGACAATGGTGCCACCGGGGCGCAGGTCGCCCCGTGCGATGGCATCGCGAATGATATACAGCGCTGCACGGTCCTTGACCGACTGACCCGGGTTCATGAACTCGGCCTTGCCCAGAATGGTACAGCCGGTTTCCTCGCTGGCCTGACGCAGCTTGATCAGCGGCGTGTTTCCAATGGCCTCGGCCAGATCGTTTGCAATACGCATGGCGGTGTTCCTCGTGCGATGTCTTTGATTGGATGTAACCCTGCGCGCGCGCGACCTCAAGCGGACTTGCGCAGACAATCACGCTGACGTGCCAGCCAAAGTGCTGCCAGCACCAGCGGCGCGTTGGCCGCCTGCATGTCCTCGACCATCTGCATCAGGGTGTCAAAACTCAGGATATGGGTGCGAATGTCTTCGCCCTCTTCGACGATGCCTGACAGACCTGCTGCTGTGTCCGGCAAGTCGGCGATCCCGACGTAGATATAGTGAAACTCCGTCGCATTTCCGGGTGAGGCATAGGTTTCTGCCACCGGCAAAAGCTGCGATAGGGTCAGGTCTGCCTCTTCCAGCGTTTCACGGTATGCGGCTTGTTCCGGGGTTTCGCCTGCATCAATGCCGCCGGCAATGGGTTCCAGTTGCCACAGGCTGCGGTCCCCGCGCCCGAGCGGACCCATGCGGATCTGTTCAACCAGCATCACGCGGTCGCGCACCGGATCATAGGGCAGGACAATGGCCGCATCCGAAGCAACAAAAACGGCCCGCAACAGTGTTTCCGACATCTTCCCCGAAAACCGCTCGTGGCGCAGTGTTATCTCGTCCAGCGCGTAGAAGTTCGCGTAAACCCTTGTTCGATCTAGTATTTCAACGGTCCCGCTGCGGGTCAGTGCGCCGTGCTTTGACTGAGCGGCGTTCACCTGGGCCAATGCGCGCGCGCGGATCATCGGGAACATACGCGCCACTTCGGCGGCGTCGCGTTGTCCGAAATACCCCATCACCTCTCGCGCAGCGATCACCGACAGTTCGGCCCATCGGTCCTCCCACTCTGCCAAAGACCATGGCCCGTCGACAGACAGGTCCGTTTCAGCGGCAAAATAGACCCGCGCGCCCTGCCCGTTTGCCAGCACCATATCGCGCAGATCGAAATCGAATCCGCCCTCGTAATAATCCAGTCGCGCTATTTGGCTGTCGCGCAGACCGCGCACCAGAATGCCGCTGGCGCGCGCGCCTTTTTGGGGCACAATAACCGGATACAAGCCCCCGGAAACCGCCAGAACCATATGATCCGGCAGCGTCGTTTCGACAAAATCCAGATCTGTTGCGGGTGCGCCCAACACAACCTCAAGCAACGGCAAATGCCGCAACGAGCCATAGAAAAACAAGGAATTCATCAGGTCAGCGCCACTTCCGCCAGGCAACTTCGGTTGCCAGTCCGGCCAGAACGCCACCGGCAATCAGCGTGCCGATCACCACCGGCACCAGCATGATCAGGCCATATTCGGCACCGATTTCAAAAATCGCGACAATGGCCTCGAACGGGCCGTCATATCGGTTGCGCATGGCAAGCCGCACCATTTCGTTGGCGCCTTGAATGAACAACCCCCACAAGACAAACACCAGCATACCGGTGAGACCGTTGTTGATGGCCGATACAACCCCGCGCCCCGCGCGCGGGCCCATAACGGTCCAACCCACAACGGCGCCCAAAATGATGTTTACATAGAGAAAGTAACCGAAGTCCGTGCTTTCGGGCATCAGGGGCACAATCTGGCCCGAAACGATAAAGGCCACAATGGCCAGACAAATGGCGGCTACCAGCCGTGCTGCGTCGGGCATCCATGCCCCCCGATTGGCCCGCGGTCGTGCAGGTCTTGTGCCGGACCGCGTCTAAACGGGCCGTTTGATGGTGATCTGTGTCACATCGCAGTTGGCACTTTCAAAGGTCGCAGCACAAGAGGTCAGGTAAAAATTCCACATCCGGCGAAACCGGTCGTCAAAGCCCATTGCGGCAATCTGGTCCCAGCGTTCGTTGAATGTATCGTGCCAGCGGCGCAGGCTGATCGAATAGCTGGGGCCGAACTCGATTGACCTCTCAATGCTCAGCCCCGCCTTGACCACTTGCGCGCGCAGCGCCTTGGGGCTGGGCAACATGCCGCCCGGAAAGATGTATTTCTGGATGAAATCCACACCACGTTTGTACACGTCCCAGCGGCGGTCCTGCACGGTGATGATCTGCAAGGTGGCATTCTTACCCGGTTTCAAACGGTCGCGAACGGTGTTGAAATAGGCGGGCCAGTATTGCTCGCCCACGGCCTCGAACATCTCGATGCTGGCGATGCCGTCGTAGCTGCCCTTTTCATCACGATAGTCTTGCAACTTGAAGTCCACCATATCGGAAAGTCCAGCATTTTCAATGCGGTCGCGGGCATACTTGAACTGTTGTTCACTGATGGTCAGACCCGTCACGCGAATGCCGCGCTCTTTGGCGGCATATTCGGCAAAGCCCCCCCAGCCACAGCCGATTTCCAGAATATGATCGCCGGGCTGTGCGCCCATCTGGTCGATCATGCTGGCATATTTGGCAATCTGCGCAGCCTCGTGGCTTTCCTGCCCGGTTTTGAACAGCGCCGAGGAATAGGTCATCGTGTCGTCCAGCCACAGGCCATAGAATTCATTACCCAGATCATAGTGATAGCTGATGTTCTTGCGCGCCTGCGTGCGGTTGTTGCGTTGCAGCCAGAACCGGAACCGTTCGGCAAAGCGCACCAGCCCCATGCCCGGAAAGCCGTCGTAAATGCTGTCATTGTCCGCATGCACCAGATCCATGAACGCCTGCAAATCGGGGGTTGACCACCATTCGTCCAGATAGGCATCGCAGAACCCCAGATCGCCCTCGCGGATCAAACGTCCAAACAAGTCGTTGTTGTGAATGCGCAATTCAGCAACAGGACCGGGATTCTTCCCCTCTGCACGAAAGATCCGCCCGTCGGGCAGGACAAAGTCGACGCGCCCGTTGTTCATGCCCTGGGTCATGGCAAAGACGCGTGCGAAATATCGGGGAAGATCGGTTTGGCCGTCGGTCGTGGTCAGGATCATGTGCGTGTCCATGTCGGTTGCTCACCGCGCCTTTCTGGCGCGTTATTCTTTATACGTTAAGATTTGTGTTTTAGTTTCAAAAGTCCCGATTTTCATAGGCTTCCAGTGCGCGGTGACGGCCCTGGTCGACCGGCACCACCGGATCGGGATAGGCATCATCGGGCGACAGCCCCCAGTGTCGGGGCATCGCGTCGAAGAACGACAACGCATCGGAATGCGGGTTGGCGCGACCTTCAGCGATCCATCGGCTGCTATATTGCCTGTTTTTGTCGAATTTGTCCAACTGCGTGACAGGGTTGAACACGCGGAAATAGGGCGTGGCGTCTGGCCCCGACCCTGCGGACCATTGCCAACCCATTGCATTGCTGGCGGGATCCCAATCGATCAGGCAATCTTCGAACCAGTCCAGCCCGATACGCCAGTGGGTCAACAGGTGTTTGGTCAGATAACTGGCCACAATCATGCGCCCGCGGTTGTGCATACGGCCCGTGACGTAAAGCTCGCGCATGGCCGCATCGACAAAGGGAATGCCGGTGCGCCCCTTTTTCCACGCCCAGACCTCTGCGGCGCGCGCATCTTCCTGCCACGGGAAGGCGTCCCAGTCTTCGCGCCAGTTGTCGGTCAGAATGCGCGGCGTGTGGTGCATCAGGTGATAAGCAAACTCGCGCCAGACCAGCTCTTTCAGAAAGGTTTCAGCGCCCTGTTTACCCTCGTGCCGTGCGCGCAGGCCCGCATGCCAGCACTGGTGCGGAGAGATTTCTCCAAGGGACAGGTTTTCGCTAAGGTTCGAGGTGCCGTCTGCACCAGGTATGTCGCGCAAGGCTTTGTAATCTTGTATAATATGCGCTATGAAGTGAGCCAGCCGCGATTGCGCCGCGCCCTCGCCCAATTGCACAAACGGACGCACCACCTGTGCGCCACGGTTCATCGCGGCGCCCATATCCCAATCGTCCAGAACGTCACTGCCGGGCCATGTCTCGGGGGCTGGAATGGTTGCAGGTGCGGACAGTGGCGCGTCGACGGCACGCGATTTCACATTGTTCCAGAACGGCGTAAAAACCCTGTAACATCCACCGCTTCCGGTTTCGACGG
Source organism: Pseudosulfitobacter sp. DSM 107133 (assembly GCF_022788695.1). Classification (NCBI taxonomy): domain Bacteria; kingdom Pseudomonadati; phylum Pseudomonadota; class Alphaproteobacteria; order Rhodobacterales; family Roseobacteraceae; genus Pseudosulfitobacter; species Pseudosulfitobacter sp. DSM 107133. The sequence goes on along the minus strand of NZ_CP085154.1, from coordinate 1,944,100 downwards.
TCCAGGGTTCGAACATCAGGTGTCCGCCAAAAGATTTCGCCGCGATACTGTCGGCTTTCAGCGCTTCTTTCACCTTGGTATCGCGCGCAACACTGGCAGGATCATAGAGCCGAGACCAGAAAACAGCATCCGCGCCCGTTTCGCGCACCAGATCGCGCAGAACCTCCAGCGCCGCGCCGCGCCGCAGGATCAGGCGGCTGCCCTTTTGCTCCAGCGTCTTGGCCAATGCGCCGACACCCAAGCCCAGACGCCACTTGGGCGCGGCCCCCAATGCGCCGCTCAGGTCGTCGTGAATGAACACTGCAATCACCGGTCCACCGCGCTTGCAGGCGGCACTTAGCGCGGCATGGTCGCTGGTCCGCAGGTCGCGACGATACCACAGGATTGTTGGTAAACTGTTGGTCATGCCCCGTTTTCCCCCGATAGCCGTTTCAGGGCAAACTAGCCCGTTCCGGTCGGGGTCAAGAATTTACAGCACCGCATCCAGCGCCGTCAGCGCCTGATCTATTTCGGCCTGTGTCGTGTAATGGGTGAATGACAGCCGCAACACGCCCTGAGCGGGGTCGATCCCCATCGCCTCCAACGCGCGCACCGCATAGAAATCATCGCCCGCGGTCATGATGCCATGTTCGGCCAAAGCCTGCGCCACAGGTTTGGCTGCGCGCCCCATATCCAGTGCCACGGTCGGTGCGCGTGTGGCTGCATCGGTCGGACCAAGAATGCGCAGATCGTTGCGCCCTCGCAATCCGTCCAGCAGGTGTTGCAGCAGCTTGGTTTCATGGTCCCGCATCACGTCATGGACGCCACGCACATCGGTCTTGTGATGTGTGGCGAACGCATCCAGATAATCGGCCATGCCCGCACAGGCCGCCACCTGAGCATGATCCGGCCCTGCGGGCGTGAAGCGTTTGTACAGACTGCCAGCGTTGAAATAATGCCCCTGATTGGGCAAAAGCTCCCCCAACGCGCGACGGATCACCATCACCCCCTGGTGCGGCCCATAGGTTTTATAGGCCGAGAACAAATAGATATCGGGACCCAGATCACCGATGTCGGCAAAGCCGTGCGGTGCATAAGACACGCCGTCGACGCAGACAAAAGCCCCCGCAGCATGGGCGGCGGCGGTGATTTCCACCACCGGATTGACCTCGCCCACCACGTTCGAGCAATGGGGAAAGCAGACCAGACGCACACGTTCATCCAGCAACGCCTCAAGCTTGTCGATCTCCAGCGTTCCGCTGTCCGGGTTGATCTGCCATTCGCGCACGTCGATGCCACGCTCGGCCAGCCTGCGCCACGGGCCGCTGTTGGCCTCGTGGTCCTGATTGGTCACTATGATCGCTTCGCCCGGCTCCAGCATCTGGCCAAAGGCTTGCGCCAGCACATAGGTGTTTTGCGTGGTCGAGGGGCCAAAGCAAAGCTCGTCGGTTTCGACGCCCAGAATGGCGGCCAGACGGCTGCGCGCCTCGTCCATTTCCGCGCCGCCCAGACGGCTTGCTTCAAAGGTGCCATAGGGCTGCACCTTGCGTTCGGTATAAAACCGCGTCAGCCGGTCGATCACCGGCTGGCACGTATAGCTGCCGCCAGCGTTTTCAAAAAACGCCTGCCCTTGCAATGCGGGTTGCGAAAAGGCGGGGAATTGGGCGCGGACCCAGTCTGTGTCGAGTGTCATGCGCACAGGGTGGTTTTGTCGACAGGAAAGGTCAAGACGGGAACAGCGCTGTGACGCGGCGGTTTTGTGGTGGTTCACCAGACAGACATTCAGCGCGCAATTGGGCTATGCCCCGGTTTCGCGCAAAAGAAGGGCCGCCCGACAGGACGGCCCTTCTTTGATCCGTTGGCAAAGCTTAGCGCATGTTGGCGCGTTCACTTTGCAATCCGCGGAAGATGCACCAACACATGACCAGCAGCACCAGTGTGAACAGCAAGCCCGTCGAGATGACCATGGATTGCAACGCTGCAAGGCCACCGCCCAGCAACAGAGCAATCGCAACCGCACCTTCGAACACACACCAGAACACCCGCTGGGGCACCGGCGCGTCAACCTTGCCGCCTGCCGTGATCGTGTCGATCACAAGGCTGCCCGAGTCAGACGAGGTCACAAAGAACACCACCACCAGCACGATGCCGATGAACGATGTGATCGACGCCAAAGGCAGTTCGCCCAGCATACGGAACAGCTGCAACGGAAGTTCGGCATCTTGTGCACCGGTGAAGCCGTCGTTCAGAACCTGATGGATCGCGGTGCCACCAAAGATCGACATCCACAGGACGCAGACCAGCGACGGGATCAGCAGAACGCAAACGATGAATTCACGCACGGTCCGGCCCCGGCTGACGCGGGCGATAAACATGCCGACGAAAGGTGACCAGCTGATCCACCACGCCCAATAGAACGCGGTCCAGCCTTGCGAAAAGTTCACGTCTTCACGACCGAACGGATTTGCCAAAGCGGGCAGATACTCGACATAGGCCACCAGGCTGTCCCAGAAGAACGTAATCAGGAAGACAGTTGGCCCAACGATCAACGTGAACACGGCCAGCAACGCAGCCAGCCCCATGTTGATCTCGCTCAGCACTTTCACACCGCCATCAAGGCCGCGCAGCACCGATACCAAGGCAATCGCGGTGATGATGATGATCAGCACAATTTGCGAGGTTTCGCCAACCGGCACGCCAAACAGTTCATTCAGACCCGCGTTGGCCTGCGTCGCACCAAGACCCAGCGATGTCGCCAGACCAAACAGCGTCGCAAAAACCGCGATGATGTCGATCAGGTGCCCGGGCCAGCCCCAGACCCGATCGCCCAGAAGCGGATAGAATGCCGAACGGATCGTCAGCGGCAAACCCTTGTTATAGGTGAACAAGGCCAGCGCCAGCGCCACGATTGCGTAGATCGCCCAAGGGTGCAAACCCCAGTGATAGATCGTTGCAGCCATGCCCAGCTGAACCGCTGCGGCCTGGTCTCCGCCTGCCGCGCCCAAAGGTGCCCAATCGGTACGCACCCCGTTTTCCGCAGCTGTTCCGCCAAAGGAGGACGAGAAATGTGAAAGCGGTTCAGACACGCCATAGAACATCAAGCCGATGCCCATGCCGGCCGCGAACAGCATCGCAAACCAACCCATATAGGTATAATCAGGCGCCGCTTCGGCCCCGCCCAATCTGACCGAGCCAAACGGTGTGACAATCAGCAACAGTGCAAAAATAACCACAATGTCGGCCGATCCAATCAGGAACCAGTCAAAGTTGTGGGTTGTGAAGCTGAACATCGCGCTGAACACCGAGGATGCCTGTTCCGGCATCAATAGTGTGTAAAGAACAAAGATCACCACAGCCGCGCCGGAAATGGCAAATACGGGGTTGTGAATATCCAGACCGAAAGGTCCGATCTGGGTTTCGATATTATCTTGTCCGATCTCGTAATCGGTGTCGATGACATCGGCAGCACCATCTGGTGATGGTATGCCTTGGTTGTCGTTTTCTGACATTTACTGTGCCCTCCAAGTGTGCCGGGTCATATGGCTGGCTTGGCGCCACATACCCGTTTTTTCTTTCGACTTAGGAGTTAAATCATAACTCCCACCCCCTTTGTAGCAACACGTTGCTTCAATAAATGACGCTTGACACGTCACTTTTGGGACAGGCGCGTCATTATTGGCCGACAGTCAGTGCCGCGCTGACCGCTTTTGCATGGGCGGCGATGGTTTCCATATCACCCATTTTCCCCGGCGGACGCAGGGCGGTTCCCGTATGCCGGGGCAGGATGTGAAAGTGCAAATGAAACACTTCCTGCCCGCCTGCGGCCTCGTTGAACTGCTGCAAAGTGATGCCATCTGCGTCAAAAGCCGTCATCGCCGCATTGGCCACCTTGTTCACCGTCTTCATACAGGCGGCCAGTTGCGCAGGGCTTGCATCCAGCATGTTGCGGCACGGCGTTTTCGGTATCACCAGACAATGACCGTCGGCGCGCGGCATGATGTCCATGAAGCACAGCGTGTCGTCGTCTTCATAGACCGTCACATTGGGGATTTCGCCGCGCAGGATCTTGGCAAAGATATTCTGATCGTCGTAGCTCATGCGTTCACATCCACCACGACGCGGCCCTTGACCTGACCATTCAGAATATCGGCACCCAGTTTCGGCAGGTCCGACAGGGTTGCGGGTTGCACCATGGCTTCCAGCTTGTCCATCGGCAGGTCCTTGGCAATGCGTTTCCATGCCCGGACGCGGTTGTCATAGGGCTGCATCACTGAATCGATCCCCAGCAGGTTCACACCACGCAGCAGGAAGGGAATGACCGTCGCCGGCAATGCAGCACCACCCGCCAGACCGACGGCGGCCACGCTGGCCCCGTATTCCATCTGCCCCAGCACACGCGCCAGCATCGCACCGCCCACGGCGTCCACACAGCCGCCCCATGTCTCGCCTTCCAGCGGGCGCTTGACCGTTTCGTTGATTTCCTCACGCGCCACAATCTGCGTGGCCCCCAGGGATGTCAGATAGTCCGCAGTCTCGGGCCGTCCGGTCACACCGGCCACCTGATAACCAAGGTTGGCCAGAATGGCCGTCGCAACCGAACCAACGCCGCCCGCTGCTCCGGTGACCAGCACCGGGCCTTTCTTGATCCCGTGATCTTCCAGCGCCATCACCGCCAACATCGCGGTGAAACCGGCCGTGCCCACCGCCATCGCCTGACGCGTGTCCAGCCCATCGGGCAGCGGAACCAGCCAATCGGCCTTGACCCGCGCCTTTTGTGAATAACCGCCCCAATGGGCCTCGCCCACGCGCCAGCCGGTCAGCACGACCTTGTCGCCGGGCTTGTATCGCGCGTCTTGCGAGCTTTCGACAGTCCCGGCAAAATCAATCCCCGGCACATGCGGATAGTTCCGCACCAGACCGCCGCCCGGGCCGATGCACAGTCCGTCCTTGTAGTTCACCGTCGAAAATTCGACCGCCACCACAACATCTCCGTTTGGCAGATCGTCCAGGCCAAGCTGCGTCACCGCCGCAGAAGTCTTGCCGTCCTCGTCTTTGTTCACAACCAATGCGTCAAACATACCGCTCTGTCCTTCCCGAAGGCCCTTTGCCTTCTCTGGTTCAAAAATATCCCGGGGTGCACGAGGGGCTGGCCCCTCGGTCCCGAACTCTCAGCGCAAACGCAGGCTTATGGTCCCGCGTTCCGCTTTCCGTTGATCACGTCCCAACGTCGTCCATAAACACCAGATCACTGACCGGGGCCGCCTGCCCGGCTGCGGTCAGCATGGCATGCACCTGACCACGATGGTGGGTCTGGTGGTTGAAGAAATGTGCGACGCACAGCCACATGGGCCGCGTCAACATCGCGTCGTGCCCGCCCGAATACCAAGACAGGTCACCGGCCAGATCCACATTGCGCAGGTTTGCCGCCCAGATTTTCATCCGGCCGTCCACCTGGAACCGCTCGGCGTTCCACGCGGCGATGGTCGGCGTATGTTTTGTGGTGTCTCCGCGCGCGGGCGCGTCAACATCCGCGCCAAAGCGGCTGAGCCACATCCGGTCGCCCCACAGCAGATGGTTCAACGTCCCAAGGATCGAGCCGAAGAACGCACCGCGATCCAGCTCAAGCGCGTCGCGGTCCATTTTGGTCACGATTCCGGTAAGCTGGGTGTTCTGCCACGCATTATAGCGCGCCATCGTCGTTACATAGTTTTTGTCGATCACCCCGACGCCCCTCCGGTCGAACGGGCGCGTTTCTGGCACCCTGAATCAGCGTGCCGCGAAATTGCCAGACATGCCAGCCCAAGACAAAGAGAAACGCGCAAACAGCTCTTTGACCCCACGTTGCAGGTCGCCTGAGCCTGCGCGAACATGCAAACCGCAAAACGGCCCTTGCCCTTCTGCCTGACAGGATCATCTTGGCAATCACCCAACATCAGATCGAAAGCCCCCGGTATGGTCGACATTCTCAACGTGATCGCTGCCCTTGTCACGGTGGTTTTCGGACTGTTCGGGTTCATTGCCCCGCGCTATACCGCCAACACTCTGGATCTGGCGCCGACCAACAGTACGATGGGCCTCAGCGAAATGCGGGCCTCGGTCGGTGGGTTGTTCGTGGTGTCGGGCCTCGCGGCACTTTGCTTGGATGCGCCGCTGGCCTACGCGATGGTTGGGTTTGCCTATGCGGGGGCCGCTGCGGGTCGGGTTGTGTCGTTGTTTTTGGACAAACCACCCATGAAAAAACTGCTTGTCTTCGGCGGGATCGAAGCGGCACTGGCGCTGTGGTTGATTGCCGCCAACCTTGATTGATCTAGCTATTTGCAAGTGAAAACAATATGCTGGGATGCAATTCTAATGCACCACATCACCCGCTGATTTCTCGCCACCCCCCTTGCAAGACACAACATGCCGCCCTATATTCAAAGTGTCCTTCGGGACTATGGACATAAACGCGCTCGTAATACGCGGATCGGACCCGGGGGCGGTACCCGGCGTCTCCACCAAACATCCTTCATTTGGGGATCATGGGGACGAAACAGGATCGACGAACGTCTAAAAGGGTTTGCTTTGTTTCGGCTGTCTGCCACCGTTATCGGCGAAAACTGTACAATTGCAAATGACAATCGTGCTCCGATGGCAGTTGCAGCGTAAGCTGTAACCAACATCGAAACTTAAGTCCTTGCGCCTAGCAGTGTAAGGCGGGGTTCGCAGGCACCTGGCAACAGAAGCCTGCACTTTCCTCCCCCTGCAAATATTTTCCCATCATCGTTGCGCGACGGTTTCACCTGTTGGCCGCTGTTGACAGCGCCCTGTCCGCTGGCCACAGATTGCGCCAGACGGGCGTTCTTTGCCCCAGCGCAAGGAGTGTTGCGGTGTCCTGTTCGAACCCTCCAGGCTATGTGTCGATGACCCGCGTGTTCGGACGCATCGGCCTGCTGAGTTTCGGCGGCCCCGCGGCACAGATCGCCCTGATGCATTCCGAACTGGTCGAGCGCCACAAATGGCTGAGCGAACAGGATTACCTGCGCGCGCTGTCGCTGTGCATGTTGCTTCCCGGCCCCGAGGCGATGCAACTGGCCACCTATGCAGGCTGGCGGTTGCGCGGGGTCGCGGGGGGCCTGCTGGGCGGGCTGCTGTTCGTGGTGCCGGGGGCTGCGGTGATCATGGCGCTGGCAATGGGCTATGTCTATTTCGGCGCGCTGCCTTTGGTGCAGGCTGCTTTTGTCGGCATCAAGGCGGCGGTGATCGTTGTGGTGGTTCAGGCGCTGCTGCGGGTCAGCCGCAAAGCGCTGCAAACGCCGTCGGCCTGGGCACTGGCAGGTCTGGCCTTTGTCGGGTTGTTTGTCTTTGGCCTGCCCTATCCTCTTTTGATCCTTGGCGCCGGCCTGTTTGGGGCCTGGCGCGCGAAAGATGTCGCAGCGCAGCCAATGCCTGCTCCTACAACCAGCACCCCCATCAGAACCATTGCGATCTGGGGCCTGCTTTGGGCTGCGCCGCTGGCGCTGGTCTGGGCGTTGGATCACACATTCCTTTTGCAGCTTGGCCTGTTCTTTTCCAAACTGGCGGTGGTCACCTTTGGCGGGGCCTACGCCGTTCTGGCCTATATGACGCAAACCGTGGTGCAGGATTTCGGCTGGATCGACACAGGTCAGATGATCGACGCGCTTGGGCTGGCCGAGACCACGCCGGGGCCGCTGATTCTGGTGACCGAGTTCGTGGCGCTGCTGGCGGGCTTTGCCCACGGCGGGCCGGGTATGGCGATTCTGGCCGGGGGGCTGGCGCTGTGGGTGACGTTTACCCCCTGTTTTCTGTGGATTTTCCTTGCCGGTCCTTATCTGGACGCCCTGTCAGCCCGCCCCAGACTGGCCGCAGCATTGCAAGCGATCACCGCCGCAGTGGTTGGCGTGATTCTGAACCTGTCGGTCTGGTTTGCGCTGCATGTGTTGTTCAAAACCCTGCACACCAAGGGCGCGATGCCCCTGCCCGATCTTGCGACGCTGGATCTGACGGCCCTGATGCTGACCGCGCTGGCTGCCGTTTTTTTGCTGTGGATGCGTCTGGCCCTGCCGGCAACGCTGGCGGTCACTGCGATTGCCGGTCTTCTGGCGGGCGCAATTGTCGGATAATACTGGACACCCCTTTCGCTTGGTCGCAAAACTTATATGATCGACCACAACGAAAATCAGAGGGTTAAGAGACACGCGCATGGGCCGCAATATTGACTATGGCAATCTGATGCATGACGCCATGCGTGGCTTGATCCGCAAGGTCTTGCAAGATGTGGCAGACAACGGTCTACCCGGTGCGCATCATTTCTTTATCACCTTTGACACCAGCCATCCCGATGCGGAACTGGCCGATTGGCTGTCCGACCGTTACCCCGGCGAAATGACCGTGGTGATGCAACACTGGTACGACAAGCTGGAAGTGACCGACGACGGGTTCTCGATCACTCTGAATTTCGGTGACGCGCCCGAGCCGCTGTATATCCCCTATGACGCGATCAAGACCTTTGTTGATCCTTCCGTGGAATTCGGTCTGCGTTTTGAAAGCCAGGACGCCACCGAAGGCGACGATCTGGTGGTACCGACAGCAGAAGACGAAAAACACGAGGTTGTGCCCTCTCCGGTCGTGCACACAGATCACACAGATGCCAAGAAAGAACCGGGCAAGAAAGACGCCGACGTGGTGTCGCTGGACAGTTTCCGCAAACATTAGAGGATTTCAGCGCCCAGAGCGTCAAGACGCCAGATCCGAATTCCGATACGTCTGCCCATGCCTTTGCGCTTCTGGCCTGTCGAAAGTCTGAAACCATGTCGCAAGCTCCCAAACTGGCCGCCTTGGCTGTTGTGATCCGTGCAGATCATGTTCTGCTGGTCCAACGCAAAAACGAACCCGACGCAGGACTATGGGGATTTCCAGGCGGGCATGTCGAGCTGGGAGAAACCGCGCTGGCAGCTGCTGCGCGCGAGTTGCATGAAGAGACAGGGGTGACTGCCCATCCGCTGCGCTATCTCAAGAACATTGACGTGATTACAACCGGCACAGACGGGGCCGTGCGCTTTCACTTTCTGCTGGCCGCAGTGCTTTGTGACTATGTCGTCGGCGATCCGGTTGCCAACGACGACGCAAGTGCGGCGGAATGGGTGCCAGTGCGAGACATCCTGGGCAACCAGCGCGCCTGTAGCGCCCATGTGGATGACGTTATTCGCGCCGCAACACGGTGCTGACCGTGCGCAGCGGCACACCATTGCGCAGGCGCTGAAATTTCAACCGCAGCCCGTCATCGACCAATGTCCGGTCGAATTGCTGAATTTCATATCCGCCCTCATCGGTGATAAACAGAGAATAGACCGACAGCGTATCGTTCTTCAGCTTAGCCCAGACATAGGGTTCGCCCTGCATGGGGTCCAGTTGCACGTCATGTCCGAACACGTTGCGCCCCATGGCTGCGGAAAAGATTCCTGCGCGCTCACTGGCCACAAAACGAATGACATAGGATTTTGATTTCGCGGTTCCATCGGCACGGGTGCGGGTCGAGGTCCAACTGACGGTAAAGCCTTTTGCGTTCTTGCCTATCTCCACGCTCATGTCGCGCGGCTGCACGGTTCCATCCGCCGACAGGACATCGGCAGAGCCTGTGTAGGTGCCGATGAACGGGGTGATATCCGCGCGCGCCGGCATAGCAAATGCCATCAGGACAACAAGGGTCAGCGCTACCATCGAATGCACCTGTGGCACGATCCGTAGTCGGTTGGCAGCGATGGCTCGCGTCATGTGGTGTCCTCTCGGGTCGGTGTCGCGCACATTCCAGCGCCTTCATTCTCTCTATATAGGCCCGCTGACGCACGCTGCCAGAGCGAAAGCGGCGATCACCGTCTGCGCAGGGCAAGTTTGCCGTGATACCACAAATGCTGCGCAAGTCTGGCGCTAACACAGCCATTGTTCAATTGCGCCAACGCTGTCGGGGCGGTACACCCTGCGTGACATTTCACCAGACCGGAGCCTATTCATGTCCCAAACCCGCACCGAAACCGACAGCTTCGGCCCTCTTGAAGTCCCTTCGGACAAATATTGGGGCGCGCAGACGCAACGCTCGATCATGAATTTTCCCATCGGCTGGGAAAAACAGCCCGTCGCCATCGTGCGCGCGCTGGGCGTGATCAAGAAAGCCTGCGCGGCGGTGAATCTGGAATTCGGAGATCTGGATGCAGATCTGGCACCGGCCATCGACCAGGCGGCGCAGGAAGTGATCGACGGCAAGTTCGACGACAACTTTCCGTTGGTCGTCTGGCAGACCGGGTCAGGCACGCAATCGAACATGAATGCGAACGAGGTCATCTCGAACCGCGCGATCGAGATCATGGGCGGCGCGATGGGGTCAAAGACCCCAGTTCACCCCAACGATCACTGCAACATGGGCCAGTCGTCGAACGACACGTTCCCCACCGCGATGCATGTGGCCATCGGCATGGTCGCGCGTGACACGCTGCTGCCGGGCCTGCGCAAGCTGCACGCCGCCCTTGCCGCCAAGTCGGACGAATTCAAGGACATCATCAAGATCGGCCGCACCCACACGCAGGATGCAACACCGCTGACGCTGGGCCAGGAATTCGGCGGCTATGCGCATCAGGTCGCCAAGGGCATCGCGCGCGTCGAGGCCTGTCTGCCGGACATCTACGAACTGGCCCAGGGCGGCACAGCCGTCGGCACCGGCCTGAACACCCGCAAGGGCTTTGCCGAGAAGGTCGCGGCAGAAATCGCTGGGATCACCGGACTGCCCTTTGTCACCGCGCCCAACAAGTTCGAGGCACTGGCCGCCCATGACGCGATGGTCATGTTCTCGGGTGCGCTGAAAACCGTTGCCGCTTCGCTGTTCAAGATCGCCAACGACATGCGCCTGCTGGGCTCGGGTCCGCGTTCGGGACTGGGCGAGCTGATCCTGCCCGAAAACGAGCCTGGGTCGTCGATCATGCCCGGCAAGGTGAACCCGACGCAGGCCGAGGCGCTGACGATGGTCTGCGCGCATGTAATGGGCAATGACGCCGCCGTCGGCTTTGCCGGCAGCCAAGGTCATTTCGAGCTGAACGTTTATAACCCGATGATGAGCTATAACGTGATCCAGTCCATGCAATTGCTGGGCGACGCGGCGGGCAGCTTTACCGACAACATGGTCGTCGGCACCCAAGCCAATGTCGAGCGGATCGACAAGCTGATGAAGGAGTCGCTGATGCTGGTCACGGCGCTCGCCCCCACCATCGGCTATGACAACGCCACCAAGGTCGCCAAGACCGCGCACAAGAACGGCACGACGCTGAAAGAAGAGGCGATTGCGCTGGGCTTTGTCGACGCGGAAACCTTTGACCGTGTGGTGCGCCCCGAAGACATGATCGGGCCGAAGTAAGCCTGTGGTCACGCCGGTAAACCTGAACAAGGCCCGCAAGGCCAAAGCCCGCGCCACCAAATCCGCGCGGGCAGATGAAAATGCGGTGAAATTCGGGCGCACCAAGGCGCAGAAAGACAGCGCGCGCAAAGAGGCCGACAGGGCCGTGCGCGCGCTGGACAACCACAAACGCGAGTCATGAGCGGGCGGCCCGTCAAACGGTCGCTGACCCTGCACGGGCACCGCACGTCGGTATCACTGGAAGAGGCGTTCTGGCGGGCGTTCCGCGATATTGCCGCGACGCGGGGCCAGCCGATCAATGCGCTGGCGGCCGAGATTGACGATGCACGCGACCCGGATGTGGGGCTTGCCTCGTCGATACGCCTCTTTGTCTTCCACGAATTAACCGGACGTTAACCACGGTCTGCTGATCTGGCAAAATGTCAGAGTTTCACCCCCACGGCCCCTTTAGCCCCGACCGATACGTGCTGGAAATTTTCAGCACGCAGGCGGCCCGTCGCGGCGCGGTCATCCGCCGAAAAATCCGCGACATCGAACGATACGTGGGCCGCGATGCGTTTCTGCGTGAAGTGCAGCGACGCGGCTATCATGCGATCGAGAACGCGGGTCAGTTCATCGTCTTTTGCAACAACGAACCGATCCGCGTCCTGTTTTGACGGTTTTTCAGACTGAAAAACCGAAAGGAAAATAGCGCGCTATTTTCCCTTTCTTCAGATCGACGCGCGGTAGATCTTGTCGATGTTGGTGCCCAGTGCCGTGTTGAATTCGGCATCGGACATCGCGCGCTGCAATCCTTCGGTCAGTGCACGGCTGAAACTGGCGATCATCTTGGTATTCTGGCTCAACTTCTCGCAAGCCACATCGGTGCTGTACCCGCCCGACAGCGCCACAACCCGCACGACGCGCGCATGATCCGCCAGATCATCGTAAAGCCCTGCCACGTTCGGAATGGTCAGTTTCAACATCACGTTGTCGCTGTCCCCCAAGGTGTCCAGATGCTTCAGGATCGCCGCCTTCAGCATGTCCTCGGCTTCGGCCTTGCTCTCTGAATGGATATTCACCTCGGGCTCGATGATCGGCACCAGACCGGCCGCGATAACCTGACGCGCCACTTCGAACTGCTGCGCCACGACCTTTTCGATACCGCCCGCATTGGCTGTGTTGATGACTGAACGTTCCTTGGTCCCGTAAATGCCCGCTTTGGCCGCCGCTTGCAGTGTCGCGTCCAGCGTCGGCATCGGCTTCATCATCTGCACGCCGTCCGCCTCGTCCTCCAAGCCTTTGTCGATCTTCAGAAAGGGCACCACATTGCAGTTTTCCCACAGATAGTCAGGCACTTTTTTGCCGTCGATGCTTTCGCCCATGGTGCGTTCAAACAGAATTGCGCCGATCACCTTCTTGCCGGTGAAATCATCGGCCAGAATGATCCGCTCGCGCATCTTCTGGATTTCGTCGAACATTGCCTCTTCGCTGTCATAGTCGTTGGAATCCACGCCATACAGCCCCAACGCTTTCGGCGTCGAACCGCCAGATTGGTCCAGCGCGGCGATAAAACCAGCGCCTGTGTTCATTTGTACATGTTGGTCTGATGTCTTGGACATGGAAATCTCCGAAATTCATTTGATTCTTTGGACGGTGTTAACCCATCTGGGCGCGGCTTAGAATGTGATAGCGCAAACAGAATGTCAGCGGCGGGTCAGTATCAGCGCAATACCCCCCTGCGAGCGCACAGTCAGGTGCGCGACCGGCACCGGTGGCGGTGCATCGGTCAGCGTGACACGAAAATCCCGCAGGATGCGCGACAGGATCAGCGGCCCTTCCACCATGGCAAAGCCCGCACCGGTGCACACACGCGCACCTGCAGAAAAAGGCATATAGGCATTGCGCGCGCAGGTCTTGCCATTCTCGGTGTGCCAGCGGTCAGGGTCGAAGTCATCGGGCCGGTCCCACAGCCGTTCGTGCCGGTGCAGGTGCCAGGGGCTGAGCACAAGCTGGCTGCCCCTGGGCACATCGCGGTCGCGGAACTGTTCGGGGCATGCGGCCTCGCGCACCATCATCGGCACGGGCGGGTACAGGCGCAGGGTTTCGCGAAACACGTCCCGCGACAGGCGCAGTTTGGACATAACGGCGAAATCGGCGCGTTCCAGCACCTGTGCCTCGGCGGCCAGCCGGTCCTGCCATTCGGGATACAGCGCCATCAGGTACAGCGCCCAAGCCAGCGCCGAAGCGCTGGTTTCATGGCCTGCAAGGAAGAAGATCGCCACTTGGTCGACCATTTCTTCGGTGTCAAAGGTCTCGCCGGTTTGCGGATCGGCGGTGGTCATGATCTTGGTCGCCAGATCGTCGGGGGCCGTCCCTGCCGTGATCGCCGCCATCCGGTCACGGGTCAGTCGTGTGATCAGATCGCGGATGCGCGTCGCACTGGCACGCGTGGATTTGCGGTGCAGACGCGGCATCCAGCGCGGCAGCGGTATGAAAGCCGCCAGATTCAGGATCGGCTGGCCGCGCTGGTAGCGGCGGAACTCGTCAAAGACCTCTGTGGCGACTTCGTGTTCGATGGGGATCGAAAACAGCGTGCGAAAGATCACGTCGGCGGCGGCGTGACTGGTCTCGGCCTCGATCTCGACCACTTGCCCTGCGCGCTTGTCCAAACGCGTGGCCGCAGCCTCGGCGGCGTCCCACATGGCGGCGAATGTATCGCGCAGCCGGCCGCCCTCAAACGCGGGGTCGATGATGCGGCGCTGGCGTTTCCATGTTTCGCCATTGGTCAGGAACACCGAATTGCCCAAGAGCGGGCGCAACCCTTCGCTGATGCGGTCGGACTTGGGGAAATCATCGGGGCGTTCTTTCAGCACCAGATCAACCAGATCGGGCTGGTTTAACAGATAGGACCGGAAGAAGGGCGTGCGAAATTCAGCCATCCAGGCGCGGTACAGGCGTGCGGGCTGTGCCGACAGCAGGTCACGCCGGAACAGGCGCACATAGCGCCACAGCGAAACCTTGTCCGGTCGGCTCGGGGGTTTGGGTGGTTGGATCATGCGGCCACAGAGGTGTATTTCGACACGGCCGCCACGATGCGCGATTTCGACGGGACGCGGGTGGCGTAGCGTTCGGACAACAGGCGCGGGCCTGCGGTGATCTGGAAATAGTCATAATCACCGGGCCGGTCAAAAGCGCAGAGATACTGGAAATGCAGCCGGAAAAACCGCCAGCGCAGTTCTTGCCAGCGGGCGGGGCTCAGCGTTTGGGTGAACGCAGCCGACAGCACCAGCGGCCAGCGTTGCCCGTCAGGGGCCACACCCGATACTGCCACCGGATCGCACAGCGCAAAGGCACAGCCGTCGCCGGGGGCGGTCACGTCGACCCATGTCAGCGCATCGGTCATGCTGAGAAACCGCAGATCGCCGCGCAGCCGGTGCGCGTCTGGCAGGAACGACACCATCGGCACCACCTGCCCCAGAGACAGGAACGCCAGTTGCGGACCATGTTCGGGCACCCTGCCCGCGCGGATCAGGTCGGACAGGATCGACACCGCCAGATGTGCGCCCGAGGAATGGCCGACGACCAGAACCTCGTCGACGTCGGATTGCAGCGACGCCGCGATGCTGTCGGAAAATACGGCCATGCGCGCCTCAAGCTCGGGCGGATTCGCCCCGCGTGATGCGGCGGAAAACGCATAGTCGTGCATCAGGTAATAGGCAAAGAACTTGCCGTCCTGTTTCTTGAACCACCGCAGCAGCCAGATCGCCGTCCCCAGCGCCAATGCGCCCCACAGGATCAACCGCAGTCCGAAAAGCGGCCCCAACATGTGCGGCCCCATCGCCGCCTGCATCGCCCAGTCCATCGCGCGAAAGCCCCATGTGAACACGGCCCACGCCAGCAGAACCGCCAGCACCAATTGCACCAGCAACATGCCCACCGGATAAAGCGCCGCAATAATCGGCCCCTTGCGCAGCTTCATCAGACGCCCCAAGGCCCCTGTCGAGATATAGACCCAAGCCGTGCGGATAAGTTGCAGATAGGTCGCGGGGATCGACGTGGCCATGCTGTCGCGCACGATGTCGGACCAGACCAGCACTTCGACATCGGCGTCCACCTCCGTGCCATCAATGACCGCATCCACATGCCAGCCGTAATTGCCGTTGAACTTGCGCGGTTTCAGCCCGATCTGGTAGCCGCTGATCTCGGCCTGCGCGCTGCCTTCCTTGCGGTATAACTCGCGGTAGCGGCGCGGGTGAATGGGATCATAGCCGGGGATGTAGAACACCCGACGTCTGGTCACTGTTTTTTGTTGTTCCTGCATCGGGCCTGCGTCCTGCTTTGCACGGCAGTCTAGACAGGTTTTACGCCAGCGTCAGCCCAAAGTGCTGAGAACGGGAAAGGTTTCCAGCAGCCAGAAGCTGAACCAGGTAAACGCGCCGGTGACCAGGGCCAGACCGACGACGACCAACAACCCGCCCATGATCCGCTCGATCAGTTTCATGTGGCGCTTGATGCGGTTCATCAGCCCCATGGCACGCGTGATAAACATCGCGGCCAGCAGGAACGGAATGCCCAAGCCCGCCGCATAGACGCCCAGCAGAACAGTGCCACGGGCCACCGACGCCTCGGAGGCGGCCAGCGACAGGATCGCGCCCAGTTGCGGGCCGATGCAAGGCGTCCAGCCAAAGGCAAAGGCCAGCCCCAGCACATAGGCACCAAAGGACGACCCACCCCGGTCGCCCACATCCAGCCTCGCCTCCTGGTCCAGAAAGGGGATGCGGAAGACACCCAGAAAATGCAGGCCAAAAACGATCACCACGACGCCTGAAATCTTGGAAAACAGCGCCTGATTTTGCAGGAAGAACGCGCCAAAGGCCGAAGCGGTGAACCCCAGCAGCAGGAACACCGTGCTGAGGCCCATGACAAAGAACAGTGCCGCCACCACCGCACGCCGCCGACCCGATGCAACGCTGTCCATATCGTTCAGGGTCACACCGCTCATATAGGCCAGATAGGGTGGCACTATGGGCAGCACACAAGGCGACAGAAAGCTGAAAATACCGGCCACAAGGGCAACCAGCATGGCGGGCAGCAGGGCTGCGTCGATGATCTCTATTCCGTACATGGCTTCGACATAGGCCATTGGCACAGCGCCGTCACGCGGCCTTTGGTCACAACCTTGTGGACAGGTTGAAACAACCCGCCTAAGTCAGGGATATGACTGATGATCCTCACATGCTGGACGCCACGGGGCTGTTGTGCCCCCTGCCCGTTCTCAAGGCCCGCAAACGCCTGCAACCGCTGGCCGTGGGCGATACGCTGACCGTACAGGCGGACGACCCTGCCGCCGTGATCGACATGCCGCATTTCTGCGCCGAGGCGGGGCATGAACTGGTGTCGGCAGATGTTGACGGTGCGGTGCAGGTCTTTGTCATCCGCAAGGGGCGTTAAGCGCGCGCCATCTGCGCGCGGCGTGTCTTGCGCAACAGGGTGCTGACGATGATCAGGTTCAGACCCCCCGCAATCGCCGCCACCGCATAGGCGGCTGTATAATTCCCCATCAGATCGTACAGCGCTCCGCCCTGATAGCCGCCAATCGCGTGGCCGAACCAGCCGAACATCGTGACAATCCCCAATGCCGAGGCGCGCCGCGACGGCGGTATCAGAACCCGCAAGGACACCAGCACGCCCGTCATCACCCCCGCATAGCCAAAGCCGTAGATGATCCCGTAAACGTAAAACATGCTAAGGCTGTCGATGTAGATAAATCCGAAGACCAAGGCCGTCATCCACGCCGTCGCCGTCATATAGGCAGGTACAGCCCCGATCATGTCGGCCAGTTTGCCAAAGGCAAGACGGCCCGCAATCGCCACCAGCAGCATCACAAAGATCACGCTGCCCGCCTGTTCGGCGGCAAAGCCACAGTCCTGGATAAGCGGAACAAGATGCATCAGCGGTGTCGACATGCAGGTACAACACAGGATGATTGCCGCGCTCATGGTGATGATGACGGTGTTGGTCGGCACAAGTGTATTTTCTTCGGCGGCGCTGGCCTGACGCTGGGCCTCGCCGGCAACAGGCGGCTGGCGCAACAAAAGGCTGAGCGGCAGCAAGGTCACCAGCATAAACACGCCCGTGGCCCAAAAAGCGCCGCTGATGCCAAGGGCCTTGATCAAGAAAGACGACACGAAGGGCACCCCGCCCTGTCCCAGGGCCTGCCCCGCCGAGGCAATGCCAATGGCCACGCCGGCACCGACGAAAAACCAGTTGCCAACCGCGGCCATCACCGGCGGAAAAATCGCCGCCGCGCCAAAGAACCCGGCGACAAAGAACAACAGATAGAACTGCCACAAGGATGTCATGAACGCCGCCGCCACATAACACAGACCCAGAACGCTCACGCCGAACATAACCACAGGCCGCGTGCCGTTGCGATCCGCCAGCGGGCCCATGATCAGGCCACCCAGCGCCAGCCCCATGATGCCCGCGAAATTGATCAGCGCAATCTCCCCGCGTGGCCAGCCGAACTGCATTTGCATGGGCACGATAAAAGCCGACATACCGTTCACAATGGCCCCCATCGAAATGGCAAGGATCAGGGCCGAGGCCACTACGATCACCCAACGATAGCGGGGTTGTTGAAGGGTATTGGTCATCGGAGTGCTGCCTTGGTGCGAGGATTGTGAAATGTCTTTATCATGTTTGGGCAGCCGCTCCTAATTGGCAGCACGACCCAAACCACTGAAATTTTGCGAAATTGCCGCTGACAACGTAAGATTAATGGGTCCAGACCCTAACGATCAGGCGGTGTCCAGTCATCGCGTCGCCCCTGACTGCGCAGTCTCAGGGCAAGGCCAACCGTGACACCGACACCGATCGCCACGGTCAGATCCGCAAAAACCGTCAGCACAAGCGTCAACACCAGCAACACGCGGTCTGCGGGGCGTTCTTGCAAATAGCCGCGCCAGCGGTGCGGTTCGCTCATGTTCCAGGCGGTCAGGATCAGCAGTCCGGCAAGTGCCGGCATGGCCAGATAACCCGCCAATGGGGCAACCAACAGCATCACCAACAGGATCGTCAACGCATGCACAATCCCGGCCACCGGCGTTTTGCCACCGGCGCGCACATTGGTTGCGGTGCGCGCAATCGCCCCCGTAGCCGGCAGGCCGCCAAACAGCGACGAGCCGATATTGGCAAAGCCCTGCGCCAGAACCTCTGCATTTGGTCGGTGGTGGCCCCCGATCATCCTGTCGGCCACCATCGCGGACAACAGCGATTCAATCCCTGCAAGGAAGGCGATGACAAAGGCGGACGGCAGCAATTCGATCATCCGTGCGATGCTGATTTCGGGCAGCGCAGGCACCGGCAATGTGTTGGGCAAAGCGCCAAACCGCGAATAGATCGTGTCGACCGGCAGCGCAGTCAACGCCACCAGCGCCGATGTCGCCCCCACAGCAACGATCAACCCCGGAAACTTTGGCGCAAGGCGGCGCAGCGCGACAATCAGGATCATGGTTAATGCGCCAATCCCCAGCGCCACCCCGCTTGTGCTGTCCCGCGCCGCCCAAAGGGTTTCGATCTTGGCCAGAAACTCGGCCGGCACCTGCGCGGTTTGCAGCCCGAACAGATCCTTCAACTGGCTGGTGGCAATGATAATGCCGATGCCGATGGTGAACCCGTTGATCACAGGTTCGGGGACATAGGCCACCAGATTGCCTGCCCTCAGGTATCCGGCGATCAACATGATGATCCCCGCCATAAAGGTCGCCAGAACCAGCCCGTCATAGCCATGTTCGGCAATCACTCCGAAGACGACAACGATAAACGCCCCCGTCGGGCCGCCGATCTGGACACGGCTGCCGCCAAGCGCCGAAATCAGGAAGCCCGCGACAATCGCTGTGACCAGTCCCTTTTCCGGTGCCGCGCCCGAGGCAATGGCGATGGCAAGGCTGAGCGGCAGCGCGATCATTGCCACGGTCACCCCCGCGATCAGATCATCGGTGAATTGGCTGCGGTCATAGGTGGCAAGCGTGGTCAGGATCTTTGGTTTCATGCGCCGAGCTAACGCCCGCGAAACAGCCGTTGCAAGCCCCGAGGCGCGTTTTACCCTGCGTCCAAAGGAACCGCCTGGACGCCGGAACAGGAAACGCTGCGCAGATAGTGCGCCTCGTGCAATGTCAACCCCATGTGGCTTGTGCTGTGGTGCAGGTCTCGAAAATCGGGGAAAATCAGGTTCAACTCTGCCATCGCTTCAGCGCCCAGAACACTAAGGGTGACATTGCCCGCAAACAGGGTTTCCGTGGCGATGCCTTCGGAAAACACCAGATCATGTTCCTCTAGCATCAGGTGCAGATAGTCGGCGCGCAGCATTGGCATACGCACAATCGTTGTCCCATTCACCAGCGCCTTGGCAGGCACCAGAACATCACCCTCGCCAAAGCTCAGCTCGGCCATGCCCGAACGCAGCAGAATACGATGGTTCGGAGATACAAACAGGTCGCGCCGGTTCTCCAGCGCACCCGCCCTGATGCAGATCGGGGCCAGATTACCCAGACCGCAGACCGCGTTCCTGCCGATCCAGCGAATGTCTTGCGCGCCACCGTCCAGCGTCATCACCTGCATACCCACCCTCAAGATCTCGATGGCTTGCGGCCCGTCCGGTGTTTCGATCAGGGTGCCCGCCAGAAAACACACAGGTGCGCTGGGAAGTGCCAGCGTCTGACCGGTTCCGGCATAGGTCGACACGCCCTGAATGTAATGCAAGGTGGTGCCGGGCGGCGGGAATGCACCGTCAAAGGTCACGCCGACGACGCGGGTTGAATACCCCTGCGTGATCGAAACCCCGACCATGCGATACTGGTTGCCGACATCATCGTAGAGTGTCACCTCGTATTCGTTTTCGACGGTCACAGGTGCCGGCGTTTGCCAGCGCACCGTTTCAGAGTTGGGGGTATAGGTGGTGCCGTCAATCGTCACCGGTTGGGTCAGTCTTTGGTCGACAACGTTCGACCCAGAATAGGGATCGTCGCCCAGCACGCCGTCGGCATCGTCAAAGGTGATACCTGTTGTTGTCGATGAGAAGGTAAAGCTGAGATCATGCGGCACGCGCCACGAAAATGCGTCGCCGTTCTGGGCTTCGTTGAGGATACTGCTGTCTATAGGTTTCTGCCCGTGATCGCGTATCACGCTCACGTTGTTTGCAGAGATGATATTGATCGTCTGCTCAGCCATAGCCGACCACCTGCCAATCCCGGTTCACGTTTGTCTTGCCGGATTTTACTGCGCCTTCAAAGGATACAACGCCTCCCTTTAAGCAGGAAGTCTTTTCCTTACATTCAATGGATACGACCACGCTATTTGCAGGGCAACCGGAAATTCAGCCAAGCGAGCCTGACGCGCGAAAGCCACCGGGTGACGGTGGATTTTTGACTGACATTCAATCACATGCCCGTAGAAAGGTGCGAAGGGCGGGAGAAAACCGCGCCGTCGAAATGCACCCCGCAACAAGAAAGGGGCGCAGCCAGTGGCCACGCCCCTTTTGTCATGTCAGCGGATTGGGCCTAGCCACCCAAAGACCACCAGCCCTTGCGCTTGGGCTTGGCGGGGGTGTCTTCGTTCGCAGGTGCAGGTTCCTCGGCTGCGGGTGCAGGCGTGGGTTCAGGTGCCGCCGCGGGTTCTTCTGCCTTGGCCTCTGGCTGTTCAACCTGCGCTTCGGCGACCGGAACATCAACTGCCGGGGCATCGGTCGCTGGAGTCACTGCCGGCTTGCTCTCAGCAACCGGAGCCACAGCCGCCGGAGCTTCGGCAACGGGCGCCTCAGCGACTGCGGGCGCTTCGGGCGTCGCCTCGCCTGCGGGCGCTTCGGTCTGGGCTGCTGCCTCTGCGGCGGCAGCGGCTTCTGCCTTGGCCTTGGCCGAAACCCGCGTGCGCTTGGGCTTTGGCGCGGGCGTTTCAGCGTCGGTGACTTCGGTTTCGGCCGCTTTCGCCTTGGTGGTCTTTGCAGTTGTCGCCTTGGCTGTCGTCTTGGCCTTGGCGGTGGTTGCAGATTTGGCAGCGGTCGTGCGGGTCGACCGTGTGCGCGTCACCTTGGGCTTGGCCGCTGCCTCGGCGTCCTCTGCGGGTGCATCAACTGCGGGGACTTCGGCTGCACTATCGTCAGCAGCTGTCTCGGTCTTCTTCGCGGAAGAACGCGACCGGCTGCGTGTCGATTTCGGCTTGGCCTCGGCACTCTCCTCGGCCTTTGTCGCAGAACCTTCCTCTGGAGCATCTGCCTTGGTCTCGGGCGTCGATGCGGCGTCGGACGTCTCGTCCTGATCGTCATCATCATCACGACCGTTCTCACCGTTCTGGTCCTCGCCTGTCGACGACTTGCTCCTGCGCCGACGACGCCGACGACGACGCTTGGGTTTGGGCTCGCCGTCTTCACCCACTTCTGCGGCGGGATGCGACTGGGGCGCAGGCTGCGCTGCCTTGGCCTCTTGTGCCGCTTCGGCTGCGATGTCTGCCGCTTCGGCAGCTTCGGCTGCGCGGGCGTCCGCCTCGTCGATCTGGTCCATGATGGATGTGTCGACCGAAACCACCTGCGTGGCGGCAGTCACAACGCGCGTGGCGGTCTTGAACTTTTCGATGTTGAAATCAGGGCTGACCAACGCCGGATCACCCTCGATACGCACCGACAGCCCATAGCGCGCTTCGATCTGTGCGATATGTTCGCGTTTCTGGTTCATCAGGAAGTTCGAGATGCCGACAGGGCATTTCACCAGCACTTCGCGCGACCGGCGGCGGGTGCCCTCTTCCTCGATCTGGCGCAGGATCGACAGCGCAAGGTTGTCGTCCGACCGGATCAGACCGGTGCCGTGGCAGGCCTGACACGGCTGCGTTGTCGCCTCGATCATGCCGGGGCGCAGACGCTGGCGCGACATTTCCATCAGGCCAAAGCCCGAAATGCGGCCCACCTGAATGCGCGCGCGGTCGGTCTTCAGCTTGTCCTTCATCATCTTTTCGACGGCGGCATTGTTCTTGCGCTCGTCCATGTCGATAAAGTCGATGACAATCAGCCCCGCAAGGTCGCGCAGACGCAACTGGCGCGCCACTTCGGCGGCGGCCTCAAGGTTGGTCTTGGTCGCGGTCTGCTCGATCGAGCCTTCCTTGGTGGCACGGCCCGAGTTGACGTCAATCGCCACCAGCGCTTCGGTCACACCGATCACGATATAGCCACCCGAAGGCAGTTGAACCGTGGGGTTGAACATGCCCGCCAGATAGCTTTCGACCTGATAGCGGGCGAACAGCGGCAGGCTGTCTTCGTAGCGTTTCACGTTCTTGGCATGGGACGGCATGATCATTTTCATGAAGTCCTTGGCGATGCGATAGCCGCGCTCGCCCTCGACAAACACTTCGTCGATGTCGCGGTTGTACAGATCGCGGATCGAGCGTTTGATCAGGTCGCCCTCTTCGTAGATTTTCGCGGGCGCAATGGATTTCAGCGTCAGCTCGCGGATCTGCTCCCACATACGTTGCAGGTATTCATAGTCGCGTTTGATTTCGGCCTTGGTGCGTTTGGCACCGGCGGTGCGCACGATCAAACCGGCGCCACGGGGCACTTCGATCTCGTTCGCGATCTCTTTCAGCTTCTTGCGGTCAACGGCGTTGGTGATCTTGCGGCTGATGCCACCGCCACGGGCGGTGTTGGGCATCAGGACGCAATAGCGACCGGCCAGCGACAGGTATGTGGTCAACGCTGCACCCTTGTTGCCGCGCTCTTCCTTGACGACCTGAACCAGCAGGATCTGGCGAACCTTGATCACTTCCTGAATCTTGTAGCGTTTGGCGCGGGGTTTGCGCGCGGGGCGAATGTCTTCGCTGTCGTCTTCGTCGGCGACAGATTCGATGCTGTCGTCTTTGTCGGCGGCATCGGCAGCAGTGTCTTCGTCGCCCGCATTATCGTCGTCATCATCATGCGACTGGTCTTCGTCCGCCGCAGGTGTTTCCACCGGCGTTTCGCGCACGGTTTCCATTGGCGACGAGCCTTCGTCCACTGCATCTGCGTCGTCGCTGAGGTCAATGGTTTCCATGCCCCCGACGTCATCGGAAGATGTCACCGCATCATCGCTGTTGGTGTCTTCGGCCTTGGTTGACGACCGGCTGCGCGAACGCGAGCGCGAAGACCGCTTGGGCTTGTCGTCATCTTCATCCTTGGCGCGCTGCGCTTCGGCATAGGCGCGTTCTTCCTCCATCAACGCCTCGCGGTCGGCGATGGGGATCTGATAGTAATCAGGATGGATTTCCGTGAACGCAAGGAAACCGTGGCGGTTGCCGCCGTAATCTACGAACGCCGCCTGAAGCGACGGTTCAACCCGCGTTACCTTGGCGAGATAGATGTTGCCAGCAAGCTGGCGTTTGTTTTCAGATTCAAAATCGAACTCTTCAACTTTGTTTCCGTCGACCACCACAACGCGCGTTTCCTCGGCGTGGGTGGCATCGATAAGCATTTTCTTTGGCATATTGTCCGTTTGCACGTGCGCAGCGCTGCCCCACCCGGGGGTGCGACGGTTCTGGAGACGTGTCTATTTATGGCGAATAGCGACGCGCGGCAGCACCGGCCCATCGGGCCTGCTGCTGTCCTGCTCATGGCATGTGCGCGTGTCATCGCGTTTCTTCTCCGACACGCAGTGACATTTCGTCCTGCGCATCCATTCAAAAGCTGCGCATATGAAGCTCATACCGCCGGCATCTCACAGCCGTTTCCGGCCCAATCGGTCTGTTTCAGGTCGGGGCGTTTTGGCCACCAAACGCTGTCACAGCGAAACTCTCTTCAGGCTCGACGTGTGGATAACGTCAAAAGCCTTCCCTTTAGATAATGCGTTTCACAACACTATTACAATCGCTAACTGATACTGCTGCGTTGCAATCGTCGTTTCAGGGGGCCGAACGCAGTGGTGCAGCGGCCTGCGGGGCCACTGCACCAGTTGGTTGAAACCGTTCTGCGCGAAATTGCTGCGGTGTCGCTCAATTCTGTAGGTAGTCGGACCGTTGCAGGCCGTATTTGGCCATTTTCTCGTTCAACGTCCGCCGTGGCAGGCACAATTCGTCCATGACACTGGCAATCGAGCCCTTGTGGCGGCGCATGGTGTTGTCGATCAGCATCCGTTCAAACGCTTCGACGTATTCTTTCAGCGGCTTGCCTTCGGTGGTCATCACCGGCTGCATTTCCTCGTGGTCGGACATCAGCAGGGATGCGATGGTGCCGGTGCCACGACGCGATTGCAGCACTGCACGTTCGGCGATGTTGATCAGCTGGCGCACGTTGCCGGGCCACGGGGCCTGCAACAGTTGCGCGGCCTCTTGCGCGCTGACGTTGGGTGCTTCGCAGCCGTATTCATCCGCAAACTGTTCGCTCAGACGGGTGAACAACGTCAGGATATCCTCGCCGCGCTGCCGCAGGGGTGGCACGGTGATGCGCAGGGCGGCCAGACGGTAGAACAGATCGGGGCGCAGCGCGTCTTCGCAGGTGCGGCCCGCTTCCTGCATGTTGCAGATGCCGACAATGCGGGTTTCGGCCGGTGTGCCCTGATCGTTGATCGCACTCAGCAGGCGTGCTTGCAGCGGTTCGCTCAGCGCCTCGATGTCTTCCAGCACCAGCGTGCCGCCGCGCGCCTCTTCGATGGCGGGCAGTTGTGCGTCTTCGGGCTGCATCGGGCCGAACAGACGTTTGGCCAGCGCGTCCTCTTCCAGCGCGGAACAGCTGACCAGCACGAACTTCTTGCCCGCGCGGCTGCCCACCGCGTGCAGCGCATGGGCCACCAGCGTCTTGCCGGTGCCGGTCTCGCCGTCGATCAGAACGTGGCCGTCCGCCTGCCCCAGATCAAGAATGTCCTCGCGCAGCCGGTCCATCACCGGGCTTTGCCCGATCAGCTTTTTCATCAGCTGGCTGCCATCCGACAGCTCGCGGCGCAGGGCGCGGTTGTCCATCACCAGACGGCGCGCGCCCGTGGCCTTTTTGGCCAGCTCGCTCATGCGGTCTGGGTTGAACGGCTTTTCAAGAAAATCAAACGCACCGACGCGCATCGCCTCGACCGCCATCGGCACATCGCCGTGGCCGGTGATCATGATCACTGGCAGCGCGCTGTCGTTGCCCATCAGTTTTTTCAGGAACTGCATCCCGTCCATGCCCGGCATCTTGATGTCCGAGATGACGATGCCGGGGTAATCCGGCCCCAGAACCTTCAGCGCATCTTCGGCGCAGGCAAATGTTTCTGTGTCATAGCCCGACAGGGCCAGCCACTGGCTGATGGATTGGCGCATGTCTTGTTCATCATCGACAATCGCGATCTTCATGGCTTGGGTCATTCTTTACTCCGCCGCATGGCTGTTGTTGCTTTCGTCCTCAACGCGCGAGAGGATCGGAAGTTGCATCTCAAAAACGGCGCCGCCGCCTTGGCCGTTGCGCGCCGTCAGTCTACCACCAAGGTCGTTTACAATCCCGGAAGAAATGGCAAGGCCAAGCCCGACCCCGTCGCCGGGCTGTTTGGTGGTGTAGAATGGCTCGAACAATGCGTCCAGATCCTCGATTCCGGGCCCGTTGTCGCGCACCGTCAATGTTGCCGTCTGCCCCGCCGACAAAATAATGTCTACCTGCGGGTTCCGTTCTGATCTGGTGGCGTCGATGGCATTGCGCAAGAGGTTGACCATAACCTGTTCAATCCGCATCCGGTCCCCCATGACACGCACGGGTTCGTCGGGCAGGATGCGGGTGATCTGGACCTGACGCTGACGCAGCTGCGGTTCCATCATCGACAGGCTGGAAGCCAGCGCATTGCCCATATCTACAGGCGAAAGCGAATCTGCGCCCTTGCGGGCATAGGATTTCAGTTGCCGCGTAATTGCCCCCATGCGTTCGATCAAATCGTCGATACGGCCAAAGGACGACAGCGCCTCGTCCTTGCGGTTGCGGGTCAGCAAAAGACGCGCGCCCGCCAGATAGGTTTTCATCGCCGCCAGCGGTTGGTTCAATTCGTGGCTGACCGCTGCCGACATCTCGCCCAGGGCGGCGAGTTTGCTGGATTGTTCCAGCGTCTGTTCGGCCACTGCAAGGGTTTCCTGCACCCGTTCACGTTCGGCGATTTCCCGCTGCAAGCGCGCGTTCAGTGCGCGAAGCTCTGCCGACTCACGTTGGAACAGGGCCATGCGAAAGGCCGTGCGGCGCGACAGGAAATAGAAGGCCAGCGCCAGAAGAATCGCAAATCCCATGATTTCGAGCGCCAGAACACCGTTCACCCGCTCGCGCACCGAAGCATAGGTGGTGAAAGAGGCCATACGCCAGCCACGAAACGGAATACGGGTTTCCAGACGCATCACGCCCTCGCCCTGAATGTAGGCATCCGGGGGCAGCGCGGTCCAGTCGGCGGTGGCCTGAATGGCACGTTGGATGGCGCCTTGCGGAGTCTGGCGGGCCAGCGCTTCGGCTTCGGTGCGGCCACGCCAGCGCGGTTCGGTCGCAAGGATGATCGCGCCGGTGCTGTCGGTCACCAGGACCGCATCTGAAATCCCCGCCCAGGCGCGCTCGAATTTTTGCAGGTCAACCTCGACGGTGATCACGCCCAGCACATCGCCGCCCGATTGCACCCGCCGCGAATAGTTGAATGTGTAGCCACCGGATTCACGGGGGATCACAGAAAAGATGGTGCCCGCCGCGCGTATCGCATCGACAAAATACAGCGCGCTGCTGTGTGATGATCCAAGCCTGTTACGATCTGTGGCCGCGACTGTGCGCCCGTCCTTGTCCAGCAACATCAGCGACGCCGCCCCGATTTCCTCGACAAAGGAAATCAGCCGTTGGGTGGATTGCGAATAGTCCGAAGAATTCAGCGCCCCGATCAGCGTCGGGTCACGCGCCAGCAATTGCGGCACGATGGCGTTCTGGCGCAGTTCCGACAACAGGTTGCCGGAATACAGCGCCAGCCGCAGTTCGGCGCGGTTGCGCGTGGTTTGAGTGAACCGGTCGGTCAGCAGGCTGTTGGTGAACCAGACGGTACACAAGGCCAAAACGAACAATAGCCCCAAAGCGACGCGAACACGCCAGCTGATGGCCTTGTTATTACTGAGAACCCGCGGAACCTGCATAGCAGGCACCTTAATCCTATCCGCGCCTCGCGCTCAAGTCAGGCCGGAGCCAGTGCCCCCATCAACGCGCGGAAAAGCGCCGCACCGTCGGTGCCGCCATGCCCTGCATCCGCTGCCCGCTCGGGATGGGGCATCATGCCCAGCACGCGGCGGTTTTCCGACAGGATACCGGCGATGTCGGCGCGCGCGCCGTTGGGGTTGTCGGTATAGGTAAACGCGATACGGTCCTGATCCTGCAAGGCGGCGATGGTGGCATCATCGGCGTAATAGTTGCCATCATGGTGGGCGATGGGAATGTCGATCACGTCGCCTGCATTGTAGCCTTGGGTAAAGGCGCTGTCGCTGGTCGCAACCTTCAGACCCACGGTCTTGCAGATGTATTTCAGCCCCGCATTGCGCAGCAAGGCGCCGGGCAGGATGCCGGTTTCGGCCAGCACCTGAAAGCCGTTGCAGATGCCGATGGCATAGCCGCCGCGATCCGTATGGGCCTTGAGCGAGTTGCAAATCGGGGAGTTGGCGGCAATCGCGCCACAGCGCAGATAATCGCCAAAGGAAAACCCGCCCGGCACGCCGACGATGTCCACATCGCGGGGCAGTTCGGTGTCTTTGTGCCAGACCATTTGCACATCTGCGCCTGCGGCCTCAAAGGCGACAGCCAGATCGCGGTCGCAGTTCGATCCGGGGAAAACGATGACAGCAGCTTTCATGGGGACGTTCCTTGTCGCAGCGCGGGTGCGCCTTAGCCGATCTCGACCGAATAGGATTCGATCACTGTGTTTGCCAGCAGCTTTTCGCACATGGCGGTCACATCTGCCTCGGTTGCCCCCTCGGCCAGATCCAGTTCGATCACCTTGCCCTGACGCACGCCGTTCACGCCGTCAAAGCCAAGCGCGCCCAATGCATGACGCACCGCCTCGCCTTGCGGGTCCAGAACCCCGTTTTTCAACATCACATGTACCCGAGCTTTCATCGCGCCGTGGTCCTTTTCGTTTTCGTGTCGTTCGTAAAGTCGCAGACCGCCGCCGATCCTAGTTGATCAGCGTCGGTTTGGTGATGGGTGATGCGTTCTTGGGCAGAACTCCCAGCCGCCGCGCCACTTCGGTATAGGCGTCGGTCAGGTTGCCCAGATCGCGGCGGAACACGTCCTTGTCCAGCTTTTGGCCGGTTTCCATATCCCACAGACGGCACGAATCCGGGCTGATTTCGTCCGCAACGATCAGACGCTGGAAATCACCGTCATAAACGCGGCCGATCTCGATTTTGAAATCGACCAGCTTGATCCCCACGGCCAGCATCACGCCGGACATGAAATCGTTGACCCGCAGCGCAAGGCTGAGAATATCATCCATGTCCTGCTGGCTGGCCCAGCCAAAGGCGGCGATATGTTCTTCTGTCACCAGCGGATCACCCAGCGCGTCGTCCTTGTAGCAATATTCGACGATGGGACGCGGCAGTTGTGTCCCCTCTTCGATGCCCAGACGTTTGCTCATCGAGCCTGCGGCATAATTGCGCACGATCACTTCCAGCGGAATAATCTCGCAGGAACGACACAATTGTTCGCGCATGTTGATGCGTTTGATGAAATGCGTCGGCACGCCGATCTGCGCAAGGCCGGTCATGAAGAATTCGCTCAGACGGTTGTTCAACACGCCCTTGCCTTCGATCACGTCCTTTTTCTGGGCGTTGAACGCGGTGGCGTCGTCCTTGAAATATTGTACAATTGTGCCCGGTTCTGGGCCTTCATACAGAATTTTGGCTTTGCCTTCGTAAATCTTTTTGCGCCGCGCCATTGACGTTCCCCTTAGTGTTGACGGGGCCGAGTCCCTGTCACGTTAGCGTCCTCTTAGTGCAAGGGCGGCACAGTCGCAAGGAACACGCGATTCACCGACGTAATCTGAGGACTTGTTTGGCTGTGGAACAGGTCGCATATTCAAAACAGAGACGACTGAAATCAAAGGAACGGCCATGACGACATTTGACGAACGCGAGCACGCTTTTGAATCGAAATTCGCCCATGATGCGGAAATGCAGTTCAAGGCCGAAGCCCGACGCAACAAGCTGCTTGGCCTTTGGGCGGCTGAATTGCTGGGAAAAACCGGCGAAGAAGCCAATGCCTATGCGGTCGAAGTTGTAAAATCCGATTTTGAAGAAGCCGGCGACGAGGATGTGTACCGCAAGGTTTCCTCGGATCTGGGCGACAAGGCCGACGAGGTGACCATTCGCACCAAAATGGTCCAGCTGATGGCCGAAGCCAAGGTCCAGATCATGACCGAAGTCAAAGACTGAACGCGATTTAGGCAACGGGTTTAATCAAACCCTTGTCACAAAGACGGCGTGCAGCCCTGCTGTGCGCCGTTTTCATGTCCGGCGTTAAGTCCTGCGCAATCCTGATCGTCTAACCCCTGTGGCGGGTGCAATCAGGGGGACAGCTCGTGCCACATTTTCTGATGTCGAACGCAACGCTGCAACTGGCCTTGCGCCTGCTGATACCTGTAGCCCTTCTAACTGTGTGTCTGTGGATGCTGGCGCAGAGGCTGGAACCGGGCGCTTCGGGGGCGATCTGGGCCCATGTGGTGCAAGTGCGGCCAACGATCTGGGCGCTTGCGCTGGGGCTAAGCATGGCCAGCCTGTGGGCCGTGGGGCGTTATGACGGCGTTGCCCACCGGCATCTGGGCACGCAGCTGCGCGACCGGCCCGCACGCATCGCCGGCACCGCATCTATTGCGCTGGCCCAAACGCTGGGTGTCGGGGTGATCAGCGGGGCACTGGCACGCTGGCGCCTGCTGGCCGATCTGTCACTTGGCGAAGCCTTGCGGCTCAGCGCTTTTGTCTCGGTGTCGTTTATCGCGGGCTGGGCAGCTGTCACCGCCCTTGCCTGTCTGCTGCTGCCGGCCCCGGACTGGACTTTCTGGCCTGCCCTCGCGGGGCTGGCGGTTGCTGCGGCTGTTGTGGGCCTGCAATTCTTCTGCCCCGTTCTGCGCCTGCGCAGTCGGCAGGTACATCTGCCCACCCTGCCCGCGTCAGGTGCAATCCTGCTGTGGACGGCGGTTGATACGGTCTGTGCGGCCGGCGCGCTCTATGTCCTGCTGCCCGCTGGGGCCGATGTCAGCCCGGCCCAATTCCTGCCGCTGTTCCTGCTGGCGCTTGGCACGGCTTTGATTTCGAACACACCGGGGGGCGTTGGCCCGTTCGAGCTGATGATGCTGGGACTGATGCCGCATTTGCCTGCCGCCGATGTGCTGGGCAGTATCGTGGCCTTTCGTCTGATCTATTATGCGCTGCCGGCACTGCTGGCCGCTGTTGCACTGGCGCGCCCTTTGAAGAACACAAGGACAATTCCGCCCGCGCCTGTCCCTCTTGCGGTATCTGCCGCATGGCCTGCCGAATTGGGCGTGATGCGCCAGAACGGTGCGCAGGCCGTGTCCCGTCACGGCGCAACACTCGCCCTTTGGCCGACGGCGCAAACCCTGACCGCCCTTGGCGACCCGCTTGCGGGCCGTACTGAAACGGGGCTGAACACCCTGCGCTGCCTTGCCCGCAGTCAAAGCCGCCTGCCCGCATTGTACAAATGCGGCGCGCGCACGGCGGCAACGGCCCGGCGTGCCGGTTGGGCGGTCATGCACATCGCGGATGAGGCGCTGATTGCGACCGACCGCTATGACACCAGCCGTCCCGCCTTTCGCCGCCTGCGGCGCAAGTTGCGCGCCGCTGAAAAATCAGGTGTCGTTGTCAGCTATACCCGCGCCTTGCCACTGGCCGAGATGGCCCGCGTCGATGCTGCATAGCAGGCCAGCCATGGACGCGCGCGGGGCGGCACCATGGGCCAGTTCGAAACCGGATATGTCGGCACCCAACACTGTTTTCTGGCCCATGTGCACGGCCGCCTTGTGGGCTATGTGACCTTTCACAGCGGCCTTGACGACTGGTGCCTTGATCTGGTGCGCCATGTCGATGACCTGCCTGACGGCAGCATGTTCGCGCTGGTCGATGCCGCCATCTGTGCCGCCCGCGCGACCGGCATCGCACAGGTCAGCCTTGCGGCGATACCGGCCTGCCCGAAGTCGTCCGGCCGCCTGTGGCACTGGATCGGGACGCAAATGGTGGCCCGAGGCGGCGGTTCAGGCCTGCGCCAGTTCAAATCCTGCTTTTCCCCGCGTTGGCAACCGGCCTATGCTGCCGCCCCGAACTGGCCTGTTTTGGCACTGGCACTGGCCGATATCACGCGCGCCGTCCACCTGCCCGCCAAGCCCGTCGCGGCCAAAGCTCATGATCGTGATGAGAATTATGAGGTGGCCAGCCGCCGCACTTCGTGACAAATGAAGCGGTAACGCGCGCGCGAGGAAGGCCCCAAGATGACAAATTTACTGAGCAAACTGCTTGAAACCCACGACACCTTGCTGGCGGATGGTGCCACGGGCACAAATCTGTTCAACATGGGGCTGATGTCCGGCGACGCCCCCGAGATGTGGAACGAGGAACACCCCGACCGGATCACCACGCTGTATCGCGGTGCGGTTGAGGCGGGATCGGATATTTTCCTGACCAACTCTTTCGGGGCCAATGCCTCGCGTCTGAAACTGCACGGTGCCGAAAAACGCGCCCACGCCCTGTCACGCATTTCCGCCGAGATTGCCCGCGAAGTGGCCGACACCGCAGGCCGCCCCGTCGTTGTGGCGGGTTCTGTCGGCCCGACGGGCGAGATCATGGAGCCTGTCGGCGCGCTAAGCCACGCCGTTGCGGTCGAGATGTTCCATGAAACCGCTGACGGGCTGAAAGCAGGCGGTGCCGATGTCGGCTGGCTCGAAACCATTTCCGCCCCCGAGGAATATCGCGCCGCAGCCGAAGGCTTCGCGCTGGCCGGTCTGGACTGGTGCGGCACCATGAGCTTTGACACCGCTGGGCGCACCATGATGGGCCTGACCAGCGAAGGCATGGTGGAACTGGTGCAGGAACTGGAAAACGCACCGATGGCGTTCGGCGCCAACTGCGGCACCGGCTCGTCCGACCTGCTGCGCACCGTGCTGGGCTTTGTCGCCGCCGGCCCCACTCGCCCGATCATTGCCAAAGGCAACGCGGGCATTCCCAAATACCACGACGGCCACATCCACTATGATGGCACGCCCGACCTGATGGCCGATTACGCCGTGATGGCGCGCAACTGTGGCGCGCGGATTATTGGCGGCTGCTGCGGCACCATGCCCGACCACCTGCGCGCCATGCGCGAGGCGCTGGACACACGGCCCAAGGGCGACGCGCCGCTGTTGGAAGAGATCGTCGCCAAGCTGGGCGCGTTTTCCTCAGAGAACGACGGCACCGGCGACCAGTCCGACGCACCGCAACGCCGCAGCCGCAACCGGCGCAGCCGGACGTAGTCAGAACAACGACATCTGCGCCCCCGGCAACACCGGGGGCCGGAACAGATCGCAGCGCATCGGCGTGCCTGCGGTTTGCAGACCCAACCGCTTGACCGCCACCCTGAACCGCTGCGCCACCATCTCGGCATAGGGTCCGGTGCCGCGCATCCGTTGCCCCCAGCGGGAATCATAATCTGCCCCGCCGTGCATCTCGCGCAGTCGCGCCATGATCCGCCCCGCACGGTCGGGATAATGCTGCGCCAGCCACTCCTGCACCAGCGGCGACACCTCGCGCGGCAGGCGCAGCATGATCCAGCTGGCCGAGCGCGCACCTGCGTCCTTGCCCGCGGCCAGAATGGCCTCAAGCTCGGGATCACTCAGCGCGGGAATCATGGGCGAGGCCATGACCCGCACCGGAATGCCCGCCTGCGCCAGCCGCCGGATCGTCGCCAGCCGCCGCTTCGGAGCAGGCACCCGCGGCTCCATCAACCGCGACAGGCGCGCGTCCAGCGTGGTGACGGAAATGCCCACACGCACCAGCCCCCGCCGCGCCATGTCCGACAGGATGTCGATGTCGCGTTCGATCAGCGTGCCCTTGGTCACGATGGCCACCGGGTGTTCCGCATCCGACAACACCTGCAAACAGGCCCGCGTGATACCGTGTTCCCGCTCGATCGGCTGATAGGGATCTGTGTTCGTCCCCATCGCAATCGGCGCCACCTTGTAACGCTTTGCCGCCAGTTCACGCAGTAACACTTGCGGCGCATCGGGGCGCGCGATCAGCCGGGTTTCGAAATCCAGCCCCGGCGACAGGCCCAGATAAGCATGGCTGGGCCGCGCGAAACAATAGACACAGCCATGTTCGCAACCGCGATAAACGTTGATCGACCGGTCAAACGGCAGATCGGGCGATTTGTTATAGGTGATGATGCTGCGCGGCACCTCGACACTGACCTCGGTGCGCAGCGGTGGCAAGTCATTGTCCGCATCCCAGCCGTCATCCTCCTCGGTCCGGCTGAGGCGATCAAAGCGGCTGACGTCGTTGCTGGAAGAGCCGCGCCCGAGGGCCCGCATGGCATAGGTTTGACGTGACATGGCAGCACACTAGAACAAATGCAGAACAAAGTACCAGTGCAAAAGACACTTTACCGTTTCATGCTTGACATATAGGTCGCTTTCACAACCTCTAAGTCGCACATCGCGCGGCGTGTGTCGTAATTTTGACAGTCACCCTTGGGCTTTGTGTCATTACAGGCGAAACTGCAACCGATTGCGGACTGGAATAAAGGATTTCCCATGTCAGACGAAGACGATATCATCCTGTCGGAACTGGACGACGAAGAACTGGTTCAACAGATGTTCGACGACCTTTATGACGGTCTCAAAGAAGAGATCGAAGAAGGTGTGAACATCCTGCTGGAACGCAAGTGGGAACCCTATGACATCCTGACCAAAGCGCTGGTGGGTGGCATGACCATCGTCGGCGCCGACTTCCGCGACGGCATCCTGTTCGTTCCCGAAGTGCTTCTGGCCGCCAATGCGATGAAGGGTGGCATGTTCATTCTCAAGCCGCTACTGGCCGAAACCGGCGCACCGCGCGTTGGCAAGATGGTGATCGGCACGGTCAAAGGCGACATTCACGACATCGGCAAGAACCTTGTCGGCATGATGATGGAAGGCGCAGGCTTTGAAGTGGTCGATCTGGGCATCAACAACCCGGTTGAAACCTACATGGAAGCGCTGGAAACCGAAGGCCCCGACATTCTGGGCATGTCCGCCTTGCTGACAACAACAATGCCCTACATGAAAGTCGTGATCGACACGCTGGTCGAACAGGGCAAGCGCGAAGATTATATCGTGCTGGTGGGCGGTGCCCCCCTGAACGAGGAATTCGGCAAGGCCATCGGTGCCGATGCCTATTGCCGTGACGCGGCCGTGGCCGTCGAAACCGCCAAGGATTTCATGGGCCGCAAGCACAACAGCGCCAACGCCTGATACCCTTCTGTCTGAACGACCAAGCCCCGCCCCCTCCGGCGGGGCTTTTCTTTTGGCGCGCGCATCCCCAGATAAAGGTCAAAGGAGTGCCCATGCCATTTAACCGCCTTATCCTGATCCTTGCCGTCGTGATCGCCGCCGCCGCCGTCACCGTGTGGCTGGGCATGCTGGCCTCCGCTGCCTTCAGCCTGCCTCAGGCAGCCACAGCCCTGGTCTCTCTGGCTTTGCTGGCCTTTGTGCTGGTCCGGCTGCTGCGCGACCGGACCAAGGACCCTTAGGATCAGACCCTGGAGCGGGTCAGCCAGACCATCACCGCCACCATGACGATGCCATACAGAACGTGTCCCACCAGCGCGACCCAGGTGATCCCGGTGAAGTTCAGGAAAAACGGCAGACCTGCGATTGCCGTGATCCCGCCAATGGCAAAGACCCACAGGCCGAAACCATAGACCGCGGCGGGCACGATCCAAGGCAGGCCGCGCCCGATCACCCGATCCCAGACCGGCTTGAAGATGAACAACCAGCCCACGGGATAACCGATCAGACCCACCAGATAGAAATGCATGAAATAGCCCGCAAAATCCCCGTTCGGCAGCCCCAGAGCGCCAAACAGGCTTTTGGCCAACCCGTGTGGTGACAGGTTCG
The DNA here is from genome assembly GCF_022788695.1 of Pseudosulfitobacter sp. DSM 107133. Taxonomy (NCBI): domain Bacteria; kingdom Pseudomonadati; phylum Pseudomonadota; class Alphaproteobacteria; order Rhodobacterales; family Roseobacteraceae; genus Pseudosulfitobacter; species Pseudosulfitobacter sp. DSM 107133. The sequence goes on along the minus strand of NZ_CP085154.1, from coordinate 1,908,625 downwards.
CAAAACCCAGACCGGGGCTAATCACCTGCCCCCACAGATCAAAGGCCATCGTTGCGAAACAACCAGAAATAAACATCAGCCCCAACGTGGCCGTGTTCACAGCGGCTTTTTGAGAGTAAATTGACATTGTGTTTCATCCTTGTCTGAAATGTCGTATCTGACAGCTTCACTAAGGCTGCATATGTGTCACCATGCAATGACGGTGACATGCCCTACACGCATTGGTTAGAATTGTGACAAACCCCGTCGACACCCTTCCCGACCTTGACCAGCTGACCGAAGAGGGCCTCGTCCCCGTCGGCACAGGCCGCATCCTGCTGATCGCCTGCGGTGCATTGGCGCGCGAAATCCTTGACCTGAAAAAGGCAAACGGCTGGACACATATGGATCTGACCTGTCTGCCTGCGAAATATCACCTTTACCCCGACAAGATCACGGACGCCGTGCGTGAAAGCGTTGCCAAACATCGCGATGCCTATGACAGCATCTTTGTCGTCTATGCTGATTGCGGAACCGGCGGCCAGTTGCAAGCCGCCTGCACCGAGATGGGCGTCGAGATGGTTCCCGGGCCGCACTGTTATAGCTTTTTTGAAGGAAATGAACGTTTTACGAAGCAAAGTGAAAGTGAAATCACAACTTTCTACCTGACCGATTTTCTGGTCCGTCAGTTCGAGTCTTTCATCATCAAACCGATGGGTCTGGACCGGCATCCGCAACTTCGAGACATGTATTTCGGCAATTACGAAAAACTGGTCTATCAGGCACAAACCGAAGATCCCGCCCTGACCGAAAAAGCCCGCGCCGCCGCCGACCGCCTGGGGCTGGCATTCGAACGCCGCTACACAGGCTACGGCGACCTGACCGCCCAGCTTGCCAAGCTCTAGGTTTCTTTTGGCCCTGAATATCCCGGGGGTCCGGGGGCAGCGCCCCCGATCTTTGCATGCTCACGCCACGCGATCACCCCGCGCGATCACGCCACGCGCCTACGCCGCCTTTGCGACCTGCCTGATCCGTTCGATCATCGCCCGCAACCCGTTCGAACGTTGCGCCGAAAGGTGGTCATTCAACCCAAGCCGCTCCAGCTCGCCCCGCGCATCCACGTCCAGAACCGCGCTTACCGGCACATCGTTGTACAGCTTGCGCAGCACCGCGATCAGACCGTTCACGATCATCGCATCGCTTTCACCGTCAAACCGGAACACCCCGCTCTCGATCTGCGGATGCAGCCAGACCTGGCTGGCACAGCCGTCCACCTTGGTTGCAGGCACTTTCAGCGCCGCGTCCAGCGGCTCCATCGCCTTGCCCTGTTCGATGACATAGCGATACCGGTCTTCCCAATCTTCAAGAAACTCGAAATCCTCAACAATTTCTTCAAAGGCAGCTTGAGCCATGAAAATACCTCTCTGATTGCAGCACGGAGGTAAGACGCCTCTGGCCAAAGGTCCACCCCCCGCGCATGATGCTTTTCAACACGCTTTTCAATACGGGCCTGATGGGCTAACACAGGCCAAACAACAGGCAGTCTGATATGCGTCTCACAGTTTCCGCTCTTTTGATCTCGTCCATGACTCTTGGCGGATGTGCTGCCGTCCGTGACAGCCGCGTCAATCCGTTCAACTGGTTTGGCAATTCACGGTCGGAAACGGTCACGACGGCCCCCAAGGCAAATACCAACCCGCTGATTCCCACCGGTGGAACCGGCCTGTTTCAACGCAAGCGTGCCGAGCAACAGGTGTATCAGGGTCAACCGATTGACACCGTGTCCGATCTGGTGATCGAACGGGTGCCGGGTGGTGCAATCATCCGCGCTTCGGGTGTGTCGCCCGCGCAAGGGTTGTACGAGGTTCAACTTACGCCGGAGAATGATGACGACGAAGCGGTGGACGGCGTCTTGTCCTACCGGCTGGAAGGCCGCCTGCCCGCGAATGCGCGCCCCGGTGGCTCGGAAGCGACGCGCACTGTGACCGCCGCCCATGCGGTGACAGAGCAGCAATTGCGTGGCGTGCACACCATTCGCGTGGTCGGTGCGCGCAATGCGCGGACGTCGCGCCGCTAGATTCCGACCCGCTTGGGGGCGCTGCCCCCGCCCTTCTCGGGCTCCCCCGGGATATTTTCAGCCAAAAGAAACGGGCAGAGTGGCGCGCCATGGCGCGGGATCAATCCAGCTCAACGACCTTGACGTTCTGACCTTTGGCCGCCAGGGCGATTTTGCCGTCACACAGACGCAGCGCATCGTTGCCAAAGACCTCTTTGCGCCAGCCGCTCAGCGCCTGCACATCACGCATCCCCGCCGCAATCGCATCCAGATCGGCCGCAGGCGCGATCAGCTTGGCGGCGACGCCCGCGCTTTCGGTTTTCGCCTTCAGCAACACCCGCAACAGATCGGCCAGCGCCGGGTTGACTTGCAGCTTTTCACGGCTGTTGTCGGGTTTGGGCAGCCTGTCGGCGGCCATGTTCACGCCACGTTTGACCGCCTCAAGGATACCATCGGCAATGTCGCCCCGGCGTGCTTCGCGCAGCAGCAGACGGGCGCGGTTCAGCTCTTCGAGGTTTTGCGGCTTGTTGCTGGCCAGTTCGACCAGCGCATCGTCCTTGTAGACGCGGTTGCGCGGGATGTTGCGTTCCTGTGCATAGGTTTCGCGGAATGCGGCCAGTTCGCGCACGATGCCCAGAAAACGCGCGCTGTTGGTGCGGGTCTTGACCCGTTTCCACGCCTGATCCGGGGCCACGGTATAGGTGTCGGGTGACAGCAGGATTTGCAGTTCTTCCTCGACCCACGCGCTGCGGCCTGTTTCCTCGAGCCGTGCGGCCAGAAATTCATAGATCTGGCGCAGGTGGGTGACATCGGCCAGCGCATAGGTTTTCTGTGCATCGGTCAACGGACGGCGGGACCAGTCGGTAAAGCGCGAGGTCTTGTCCAGCGGCGCCTTGGCGATCTTGCGCACAAGGGTTTCGTATCCGACCTGTTCGCCAAAACCGCAGACCATCGCGGCGACCTGCGTATCGAACAGCGGCTTGGGGAAAACACCCGCATCGACGAAGAAGATTTCCAGATCCTGACGCGCGGCGTGAAAGACCTTGACCACAGATGTGTCGCGGAACAGCTCGTACAGCGGCTCCAGCGACAGGCCTTCGGCCAGCGGGTCCACCAGAACGGCGCCGCTGTCGTCCGTGCCGGGCATGGCAAGCTGCACAAGACACAGTTTCGAGTAATAGGTCCGTTCGCGCAGGAACTCTGTATCGACAGTCACATAAGGGTGTTTTGCGGCCTCTTCACAGTAGGCTGCAAGCTCTTCGGTCGTCGTCAGTGTTCTCATTGTGGGGTCTTAACCTTATGTGTCCGGGCTGCGCGCGTTCGATCTGACTACACCAAAGGTCAGGCCAAGACCAGAGAGCTCACAGATCAAGCCGCGTGGTGTTGCCCGAAGCAAAGCGGCGCAATACGGCAGGGTACAGGCGGTGTTCCTGTTCCAGCACCCGCGCGGCCAGCGCATCGGGGGTGTCATCGGGCAGGATCGGCACGGTGGCCTGCCCCAGAACGGGACCGTCGTCCAGTTCGGGTGTGACCAGATGCACGGTGCAGCCGTGGCTGGTGTCGCCCGCCTCGATGGCGCGTTTGTGGGTGTGCAGGCCACGGTATTTGGGCAGCAACGACGGGTGGATGTTCAGCATCCTGCCTTGCCACGGGCTGACGAAACCGGCCGTAAGAACCCGCATGAAACCGGCAAGGCAAATGATGTCCGGCGCGTGTTTGGCCAATGCGGCGTCCAGAGCGTGCTCAAAGGCGGCGCGGTCCTCGCCATAGGGGCGGTGATCGACGACTTCGGTGGCGATGCCCTGCCCCTTGGCCCAGGCAATGCCGCCGGAATTTTCGTTGTTCGAGACGATGACCACAGGCCGCGCTGCATGGTCACCGGTCATGTCCTCGACCAGCGCGCGCATGTTCGATCCGCCCCCCGAGACAAAAATCGCAACGCGCTGCGTCACACCAGCGTTCCGCTGTAGGTCACCTCGCCCGCACCCGCGACCACTTGGCCAAGCGTGCAAACGGTTTCGCCTGCTGCTTCCAACAGCGGCACCAGCGTGTCAACCGCATCGGCGTCAACGACAACAACCATGCCGATGCCTGCGTTAAAGGTTTTCAGCAGCTCGGCCTGTTCCATACCGCCATTGTCCACCAGCCAGCGGAACACAGGCGGCAACGCCCATGCGTCGAGGTTTACAGTGCATCCCAACCCCTCGGGCAGCACGCGCGGCAGGTTTTCGGTCAGGCCGCCGCCGGTGATATGCGCCAGACCGCGCACGCCGCCCTTCCGGATCGCCTCCAGCACCGATGTTACATACAGCCGCGTCGGCGTCAGCAGCGCCGCACCCAGCGTGGTGTCCGCATCCCACGGGCAGGCATCGTCCCAGCCAAGGCCGGACAGTTCGACAATCTTGCGCACCAGCGAAAACCCGTTGGAATGCACACCATCCGAGGCCAGCCCCAGCAGAACCTGGCCTTCGGCGATGCCTGCGGGCAGCTCGGTGCCGCGCTCCATCGCGCCCACCGAGAAACCGGCCAGATCGAAATCTCCGGCGGGATACATGCCCGGCATCTCCGCAGTCTCGCCACCGATCAGCGCACAGCCCGACGCCTTGCAGCCCGCGGCGATGCCTTCAATGATGCGTGCGGCCTGATCCAGTTCCAGCTTTCCGGTGGCAAAATAGTCGAGGAAAAACAGCGGCTCGGCGCCCTGACAGACCAGATCGTTGACGCACATGGCGACCAGATCAATGCCCACGCCGTCCACGTTGCCGGTGTCGATGGCGATGCGCAGCTTGGTGCCCACGCCGTCGGTGGCGGCGACCAGAACCGGATCGGTGAACCCTGCGGCCTTGAGATCGAACAAACCGCCAAAACCGCCCAGACCCGACATCACACCGCTGCGCTGTGTGCTTTTGGCGGCGGGTTTGATACGCTCGACAAGCGCATTGCCTGCGTCGATGTCCACGCCGGCTTCGGCATAGGTGATCCCGTTCTTCGGCTCGGTCATGGCTGTGGTCCTTGGCAAATGCGTCGCTTTGGACGTGGGGTTAGAACATCCCGCGCGCGCGTGCAACGCTCTCTCTTGACGAAGGGCGCGCGGCGACATACCCAAACGCCCAGGCGGGCCTGTAGCTCAATTGGTTAGAGCAGAGCGCTCATAACGCTTTGGTTGCGGGTTCAAGTCCTGCCGGGCCTACCAAAATACTTATTTTTCAGCGCGTTATGAAGGTTTCTTAATCACGAAACTGCGTGCGTTCTTCTGATTGTATTTGTGCATTGGTCGCGTATCCGACTCATCAACACACGCGGTGCAAACCGCAGAGGTGTGCGCAAAACGTGTCCGGGGCCTGTGACTTTCTCATACATTTGCAACGCGTTAGCGCCTGTAACTGCGCGGCTCGTGGCAGATTTGCAGAGATGCAACAGCGGTAAGGTCCGTGAATAGCCCCAAGCGGTCCTTGCCAGATCATGCTTGGGGCGTTGGCCGATGCCATTATGTCAAACCATCAGGGATCAGGTGTCGTTCGAAAGGGCCGACTGACAGGATTCGGCCAATTCGCGGTGCGGGCCTTCGGCCCCCAATGGTGTCGCCCAACCTGCATCTTCGACGATGCTGCGCCGCTTCCACTCGTTGGCTTCGGCAAGGGCTGCCATCACAGCCGAGGATTTCGGATCGGCTTTGGATTTTTGCAAGCAATAGGGTGTCAGGGCCGAGGCAACAGCGGCTGTCGAGACTTCGTCCGACATTTCCGCTGCGGAACTGCCTGTTACCCAGCCACCCCAGTTAAAGCCAACAATCGCCAAAGCAATGGCTCCTACGGCCGCGCCCAAAAGCGCGGGCTTCGTTTCTTGTGGAAACTTCATAATAAACCAATCTGTATGAGAAAATCGCGCATGATTGCGCATCTTGGGGCACGCTAACACAGTCTTTGGTCAGGCGTGCATGCTTCTCAAGTTTATCCCACAACAGCAAAACCGGTGCTAATTTGCATCAGTCCCCCCTTAGGGTCAGGACCCATCGTATTTCACGTCACTTACCGTGCGATCACAATATCCGCCTGCAAGCCGCCCAGCCGTTCGCTGCTGCCCAGCCGCAGCACGCCGCCATGGGCGCGTGCGATGTCGGTTGCGATGGCAAGTCCCAGCCCCACGCCACCACCTTTGTCCTGATTGCGCGCAGGGTCGAGCCGTGTGAACGGGCGCTGCGCGTCGGCGCGCCTGTCTTCGGGAATGCCGGGGCCGTCGTCTTCGACACGAAAGCGCAGGGATTTTTCAGTCAGCACAACGCTGACCTCAGCGCGGGCCCCGTAACGCACCGCGTTGTTTATCAGATTTTCGATGGCGCGGCGCATGGCGACGGGGCGCAGGTTGATGGTCCCTTCGCCGCTGGCAGTCACAAGGGTCACAGGGCGCCCTGCCCTTTGCTGGTCTTCCACGATGTCGCGGATCAGGGCCAGCGGATCGATTCTTTCGGGTTCGCCCTCTTGTGCGCCTTTTGCAAAGTTCAGGAATTCGTTGATCATGTTTTGCATCTGGTCCACGTCCTGTTCCAGTGCTTCGCGATCTTCGTCGTCCAGCATCGACAGCGACAGGCGCATCCGCGTCAGCGGCGTGCGCAAATCATGGCTGACCCCTGACAGCATCAGGGTGCGGGTTTCGATCTGACGTTCGATCCGGTTGCGCATATCGACAAAGGCCGTCCCGGCGGCGCGCACTTCGGTGGCACCGGCGGGCGTATAGGGCACATGACGCCCCCGGCCAAAGGCTTCTGAAGCGCGGGCAAGCCGTTTGATCGGGCGCAACTGGTTGCGCAGATAGATCAGCGCAACGATGGTGATCAGAACGCTGAAGAACACCATGTTCACGAACAGCTGGTGCGGATTGGCAGCTGACACGCGGCGCCGGTCGAAATCCAGCCGCACCGGCCCGCTGTCGGTTGCGACATATATGTGAACCCGCTTGTTGGTGGTCAGATCAACAGCCAGCGCACGCGGCACCCTTTCGTGCAGCTGCGCCACCACAAAGCCGCCCGACAGGTCCAGCCAGTTCCATGCATCAATGGCGGGCACCGCGTCGACAGCGCTGGCGTAAATTTCAAGCTGTGGCACACGGTCCTGCACACGCGCGCCTATCAGCTCGCGTGTCGGGGCACCTTCCATCACGTCCAGTACCAATGCAATCTCGCGTCCTGCGGCGTTGGTCATCTGGGCGGTAACCCCTTGGAAATGGCGCTGGGTGAACACCACAGACACCACGATTTGCACAAACACCACCGGCAACAGCAGGATCAGTGCGGCACGGCCATACAGGCTGCGGGGCATATAATGTTTGAGCCATTCAAAGGACATGTCTAAACCCTAGCGGTGAACCGAAGCGGATAGAAGAGCCTGTACCATGATGCCACCCGATGATTTTGATCCAGCAATCGGTGTGGCCGAAGTGCTGGAAACCGGACTGCGCCGGATCGTGGCGCCCAACCCCTCGCCCATGACCTATCGCGGCACCAATACCTATCTTGTGGGTACACGCGGACTGGCGGTGATCGACCCCGGCCCCGCGGACGACACGCATTTGCAGGCGATTCTGGCCGCGGTGGGGCCAGATCAGAAAATCACCCATATCATCGTGACTCATACCCATCTGGACCATTCACCGCTGGCCCGCCCGCTGGCGCAACGCACGGGTGCGCCGGTGCTGGCCTTTGGGGATGCGCATGCCGGGCGCAGCGCGGCGATGACAGAGCTGGCGCAGGGCGGTCTGGTGGGCGGCGGAGAAGGCATCGACACGGAGTTCAGAGCCGATGTCGAAATTCCCGATGGCACGATCATCACCGGCGACTGTTGGGCGCTGGAGGCGATCCATACCCCCGGCCACATTGGCAACCACCTGTGTCTGGGCTGGGGGGATGCCTGTTTGACGGCCGATCATGTGATGGGCTGGGCCTCGTCGCTGGTGTCGCCGCCCGATGGCGACCTGACCGATTTCATGGCCTCTTGTGCCCGGCTGCAAGCACGCGACTGGCGGGTGTTCTACCCCGGACACGGCGCCCCTGTCACCGATCCGGCTGCACGACTCGACTGGCTGGTGGGCCACCGTCTGGGCCGCGAGGCTGCGATTCTGTCACATCTGGCCCGCAGCCCCGCCACTGCCGCCGATCTGGCCGCCGCCATCTATACCGAAACCCCGCCCGCACTGCTGGGTGCCGCCACCCGCAACGTGCTGGCCCACCTTGTCGATTTATGCGGAAAAGACCGTGTGACACCGGTCGACGGTATGTCGGCAAAGGCCGTGTTCAAGACGATCTGAAGCGGCATGTGTGAAAAGTTTATTTTTTCTCCAAAAGCCTCTGGACGCCTGAAAACACTGTTGCTATACGGCCCAGACCGTTCCGACGTAGCTCAGCGGTAGAGCAGTTGACTGTTAATCAATTGGTCGTAGGTTCGATCCCTACCGTCGGAGCCAATTCCCCCTTAGGGTATTGATTTTGCTACAGATTAGAATTTCACTCCGGTGAGATTCTGGCCTTTCAGGCTAATTGTCACACAAAGTGTCACACAGGTTGTAACACAGCCTCCTCTGAAGGCCCTATGCCGTTTCGATCATTGCAGATGACGGTTCCGATCAGGAGCCAAATGCTATGCAGTCACCTTCTCATCTCCTTAAACGGGGTCGAATCTATCATTTTCGGCGCCGAATCCCGAGGTTGTCCACAGGAAATGCATATGTACAGGCATCATTGGGGACGTCAGACGAAGTAAAAGCGTCTATATTGTCCACACGACTAAGAGTTGAGATGGACAAGCTTATGAATGGATTTATTTTATTGAGTGAACCACTGAGCGACACGCAGGTCTCTCAGTATTTCAACGTCGTTCTTAACGATATGCTTCGAAAGAAAGATCGCCAATTTCGAATGGCGCGCATGTCGGGTCGGTTTCGAGAAAGCGATGAATTTTACGCGCGTGCCAGTACGATCGCACTGAAAAGCCTGATCGAAGACGGTATACGCGATAACCTTCCTCCGAAGCGCATTGATCCAGCTTGGACCAAAGATGAACTCGAAACGGCTATACACGCGTATCGGAGGGAAGCCGAGGCAATCAGAGGAGCTGATGCAAATGAACGCATCAATACGATTCATGAGGCTGTAAACGGGCTGAAAGTTAGTGGTCTGGAGCATCGCGCACAACTGCGAGAAGCAACGTTGATCGCCAAGTACAAGGCGCAACAGTTGATATTCTCCTCTGAGCGCGTATCCGTGCCTGTTTTGAACATTGACCAACAACAGCCGGAAGCCGATCCACAACCCACCCCTGCTCCGATGGTGGAGCAAATAGCACCAAAGCTAACCGGCCCGGTATTTGAATTTTCAACACATACAGTATTGGAGCTCAATCAGGCATTTGAGGAGCGACGGGAGGTGGCAACCGATGCCAACTCGGACCAATATTCAGCCGACATTCCATCCGTTTTCTGGCGCATGGCCCAATCAGAACAACTCAGTCAAGCCAATTGCAAACAACGGCAGTCCGACATTCGATTGTTCTGTTTTGTCACGGGAATCACGTCCGTCGCCGACATTCAGCAACACCACATTGCCTACTGGCGGGATATCTTGAACAAAATCCCAACAATGTTCCTGAGATCAAAAAAGGATACTTATCTTTCATTGGATGACATCTTGCGCCGTACCAAGGACTTGTCTTCAGGTCAGTACGGCTTGGCCCCAGGAACGATCAAACGGCACATAAAATCTATCGATCTCCTTTTGAAACGGGCTCGAAATGAAGGTCATCACCTGCCCGCCATTGATCTCGACCAACTCAAGCCTAAGAAAAACGGCAAGCGTGACCATAAGAAGCGAGCGGTTTTCCGTTTACCAGAACTTCAGAGGCTATTTGCACATAGTTTATGGAGTGGATCAATGGCCACCACCAATCGGCACACCCCTGGTGAGAACGTGTACAAGGACGCAAAATATTGGATTCCATTGATACTCGCCTATACTGGTGCACGACGCGCCGAGGTCGCAGGCTTGTTGACCGATGATATTTCAAAAATCGATGGGATTTCGGTTATTACGATTCAATCGAACAAATTTCGCGGCGTCAAGGGCGAGCATAAAGATGCAACAGAGGACGAAAAGCTCTCTCGTGTTATACCGATTCATCGGCATCTAATTGACCTTGGGATACTGGAATACGCCAATGCGAAGAAGCGCGAGGGCTCTAGCCTCCTCTTCCCGGACGTGGTTCCGAAACCACGCGGACGTGTGATGGATTTTGATCCCGATGCTGCCGGGTTGAACGTGAAGAAGTTTGGGCAGAGTATCGATCATGGTTGGAGCAAAAGCGTTAAACTCAGCCTCGACGGAAACCCTCGCAAGCTCTGCATGCACAGCCTACGTCATTACGTAAACAATTTCATGATCCACAACACGGACATCCATGAAGTCACGCGACTTGATCTATTGGGGCATGTTGAGGGCGGCGGAGATGACAATAAACGAGCTTCGAGCATTAACACCACAACCTACCGGGATGACACGCCCATCAAGATCAAGAAAAAGGCTATCGACAAGTTGCCCCGAATATTTTGAGAAGCCTGTGGCGCCACTATCAAAAAGCTCAACCATCAGCTCATTTAAGTGATGCGCTGTTCTTGTTTTTGCTTGCTGAGACGGGGCTGGTGAAAGGTCGTATCAAGACCAATTCACGTAACCTTAGAAGTGGGACATGCGACTATGTTTGCTAGGATTTTCTTCGAGATCGGGAAGCTATGTTCAATACAACCTCGATTTAGACGTGTTGAGCCCGTTTGTGTGGTCAATCAGCAGACCCTCACTACACAAAGCCGAAAGTCAAAGTGCCGATCTGTACCGTCTTGTCCGGAAAGCTATATCACATGGCCCTCTGCGAGATACTTATAATCGATGCGTATCCAAAAAATATGCCCCCCAAATGATGTTCGAAATCATCAAGTTTCCCGGACAAGCATTTGCCCTTAAGGCTGCCAGTCCGGAGTATCTGCAGCATCCGGGATGGAATGCTCGGAGAACGCGTCGTAAATTTGTGTCGTCACATTGGGCTGCTCTTCCAGCCAATCTAGCAGATTCTCTCGGATCATGTCGCAGGCACCGGCAAAATCTGGTGCAAGGCACCCTACCCCATTCAGGCCGACATCTACGACAGGGTGTGCGTCGACAAGCACCTCGACCTTCCACGCCTCAATATCCTTCAGCCTGACCACAACATCCTCATCAGGAAAGATCGTGCCTGCCGCGCGGCGCACCGCACGAACGAAATCGATCAATCTTGGGGCATCGGTGCCATCAAGCCCCTGACCAGACGCGACAGATCGCCCTGCATGCCTTGTACCGTTGATATCAGGTCCTCCTGCCGTTGATCCAACCGTGTCACCTTCTCCTCGACCGACAGAATGCCGTCCTGCGTTTCCGTCCACTTTGTGAGCACTGAGGCCAGGATATGCATTTGGCTTATGAGTTCGTCCATCTGGCTGTTCAGCTCGTTGTCGGCCCGTTGCCTCAGTAGCTCTTCGATCTGATCTGAAAGTTCCTTGATTAATCTGATCGCCAGATTCAGGTCGGCTTCCAATTTGGTTGGCTCGGTCATTGAGATTCTCCATTTTTTTGATGTGTTTTGCGAAGTCCGGAAAGGGTTTTTCCCGCAGGAGCTGGGACATCGCGGTGAGATCGAACAGATGGATCAACCTGGACCTGTCGCGCTTTTGTGCCGCCCCAAGTGCTCGTTTAGGCCACTTTCTTCTCGAATGCGACAGGGCTTTTCCAGCCAAGTGCTGAGTGACGTCGTCGCGGATTGTAGAACCCGTTTATGTATTCGAAGATCGCCATCTTTGCTTTCCGCCGCGTCTCCCAAGGATGCCGCCAGATCAGTTCAGCTTTGATGGTTTTGAAGAACGTCTCAACGGCGGCGTTGTCGTAGCAATTGCCCTTGCCGCTCATCGATACCTTGAACCCGTGTTGACGCAGGATCTTCTGGTAGTCGTGTGAACAATATTGCGACCCGCGATCCGTGTGATGAATGCAGCCTTTGGGCGGCTGGCGGAACGCGATGGCCATCTTCAAAGCCCTGATAGCAAGGTCGCGTTTCATGCGATTGCTCACCGCCCAGCCGATCACACGGCGCGAATGCAGATCAAGAATGACAGCCAGATACAGCCAGCCCTCCCGGGTCCACACATAGCTGATATCGCCAGCCCATTTTTGGTTTGGCTGATCAGCGGTGAAGTCCCTATCCAGCAGATTGGGTGCAATGTTGAACTTATGATCGCTATCTGTCGTGACCTTGTGTTTACGTGTCCGAATAACAGATATGCCGTTCTGACGCATCAAGCGGCCAACGCAGCGATGACCGACATTCAGACCAATCTCTTTCAGCTCTTCGGTCATCCGTGGCCTGCCGTAGCTACCAAGGCTAAGGCGGGACTGTTCCTTGATATGTGCAAGTGTGACCAAGTCAGTCCGTTGCCTGCGACTGGCGGGACGGCCGCGAAAGGCCCTCAATCCACGCGAGCTGACCTGCATCACTTGGCACATACGCTGGATGGAAAACGTAGATTGGTGCTCTTCGATGAACTTGAACCTCACGGCTTTTGGCTCGCGAAGAACACCGTGGCCTTTTTTAAAATCTCCCGCTCCTCCTTGAGGATACGGTTCTCGCGCCGAAGCCGGTCATTCTCTTTCGCGAGTTCTAAATCCTCTTTCGACAGCACATCTATGCCTCGATGCGCCGTGATCCATTTGTTCAGCGTCGACATGCCAACGCCCAAATCATCTGCCACCTGCTTACGCGTAAGCCCGCTGGTCAGTGCGATCCGCACCGCATCCTGGCGGAATTCGTCCGTCCGTTTCAGTCCCATCGTCAATCTCCTTTGTTGCAGTAAATGCTATCAAAGGAGCGGCATCAAACCGCGACAGGTCCAACCCTGCCTTCATGCGGCTATGAAGCTGCCCCAAGGCGGCGTTCAATCGCGTGGCAAGCGTCACAACTTCGGTGCGCTTTTTCTTTTTTTTGGATTTTCGGCTTCTCGCCGATTGTGTTCCGCCCGGCGAGTTAACCGGCGTGTAGGTGTTGTGATGACACGCCGGCAACGTCAGGTTGGGACGCTCGACAACGCTATGGATGTCCGGTGCGATCAGGTCCCACGTGTCATCGCCGAATGTGGCCCGATTATACGCCGCCCGTTTGTGCCATGCCGCGAGAAACCTCTTGGGGGCCGTTCCCATCTCGACTTTGCGTTCGGCAATCTCTTCGTCTTCCGCTGGGCCTGCTCCATCTATGTAGCGCCCCCGCAAGACAACGGTGTCGCGCACCGTCCCGGCCTCAGGGCCAACGATCAAGGACGAGGAGCTCTTCTTCAACCGCACATAGCCGCAGGCTTCAAGAACGCTAGACAAGCCGGCCTCGAAATCTGCAGCTGGTTCATTGCCAAGCCGTAGCAACGACTGCGCCAAAAACAACTTGGGCTGGCTTGTATCAAACGCCACTCCATGTCGCTCGGCCTCCGCGACTTCCTTGTGTAGATAGTCCGGGAGTTTGATCCGGGCTGCGCGAGACGGGCAGCGCGGGTCAGCCCAGCCGAAATGCAAGTTTAACAGATCCTCAAAAGCCTCAAAGTCTTTCTCGCTGCCGCGGGTCGGAGGATGGATGTTAACGCTTCGGACCTGACCTTTGGCGTTCCGGATCGCATGTAGCACAAGGAGGTTGATCTCAAGTTGCCCCGGCACATGCGTATGTGTACCCACGATATGGGGAAGCCTGTTTGCTCTCGGAACACCCGCAAACCCGAGTTCCAGAAACAACTCGATCGCGGCAGCCACAGCTCGGCGCGCTGCCTTGCATCCGCTATTAAATGCATTTGGAACAAGGTCGGAGCCAGCGAAGGTCATCACCGCCGCGCGATACCGGTTTTGAAGGTTCAGCTCGCGGATTGCAGCAACCACCGCCGCTGGTGACCCGAGAAGAAGTTCAGGCTGGGGATTACGGACAAAGACCTCACGCCGGTTCCCGAAGGATTTCTCGATCATCGGCGAAAGTGGATATACCGTCGGATCATGGCCGTCTGCGGCTTGCTTGTGTTTTGAAAAGCCGACCCTCATGTTCCGGCCCCTTCATCGCGGTGGGTCAATGCCGCCTCGAGCGCGCTGCGGATAGCCAACAACTCTGAGATTAATATCGCAGCACTGGCGGAAGTCATGTCTCGGCCGTGCGGCTCCAATCTCTCGAACAATGAAGCCAGAGATGCTTCTGCCCGTTCTACCGCACAGGCCAACTGGATGCGGCTAGGCTCGCGTAAAGTCCTTGATAGCCCCCGCGTTTTCAGGTAAGTAGATATCGACAAATGCGCCTTTTCCGCCTTCGCGGTAATCTCGCATTTTTCTTCCGGTGTGCAGTGAACCTTGAGTGTAGGTTTGCTTGCCATTGAGATTTCCTTTCATCGAGCAATAGTATGGGCCCATGTCCGGGCTCTTGCTCAATGAGAATCTCTCAAGCGCCTGAAAGTACAAAATATAGGATCGAGGATTTTCTTGATTTTAGGGGAAACGAGCCATTTTCACCCGCGCACCCTGCCCCAAATCAAAGATTTTCCGCCAGTTATGAATGGTGAAAGCTGTTATGAATCGAACCAAAGCGGTTATGAGCTGCTAAAATGATCGTAAAGATGCGCACCATAGATCACAAAAACTTGATAGCGGAATGGGTTAAGCGAGCTGATCCTGCAGTTACCATGCCCGTTTCTGTCGCTTCGAGAAGATGGAAAACACCTCTCGGAAAGCGCCAATGGCATCAAACATATTGCCCATAGTTATTTGCCATTGAGGTGTGGGTTCTTTCGAAAAACTGGAAAAGGGCATCCGTCTTCATATCCAACGCGCTTTCATCATACTTCGAGGCAGGTAAACCTGTCCCCTCATCATAGAGGAGGTCATAGATTTCCTGACGTAAACCATCGCGCGTGCTTTGCTTTTGAAAGACGTCCTGCACATCCTCAATCTTTTGTTGGATGGCCTTCAGAAGCGCAATAGATGCCGATTTAATTTGCCGGATTTCTTCTTTCCACAGATCGTCTTGTATAAGGAGATCAAAGATAGGCTTCTGTTCTGCGGATAACCCCAATCCGACATGGGCCTTGGCTTCGGCTTCCATCTCTGCCGTCAAACGCATCAAGGCTTCGAACGTGGCCTCGATCGTGTTCTTGTCTTTTTCAGTGTTGTACTCGGATATAATCTTATCGAAACGTTCCTGAAAATCTACCAGCGTGGGATTGGCCGCCAGCATTTTGGCGAGGCGTTTTTGCAATACCGATCGTAGGTCTTGAACATCGCTGGCTTTGCGTGCGCTTACGAAGCAAATCAAAGTTGACCTTTGAAATATCGAATATTCGATCCTCGACGGCATCGGCATCGGCATCGGCATCGGCCTCGATTTCGATAGCCTCGGCAACAATCGCGTCGAGCCGCTGAATAATCGCTGCGGTATCTGCGGCTGCCTTATCATCTTGCAGTGAGCTGTAGATATAGTTGATAGCCTGATACTCAGGTTTATAAATCTCTACGCGAGCAAAAGTCAGGCAAGCCTTGTACTTCCGGAACACAGCCCGGCAGTTGCCACGGATCGCGCACATGATGTCCATGTCGCCGGATTTCACCAACGCCTCGTGCACTTTGGCCTCTTGTCCACCTGCCGATGATGCCTGCGACGACATCACAATCCCCGCGCGCCCCCGTTCGGACAGATAGGAATGAAAGAAGGACATCCAGACATAGTTGCCGTTGGACACCTTGCCGCCCTTGTTCACACCGGGCAGGCCAAATGTTAGGCGCGGATCGTCCTTCATCTTTGCGGCGTCAATCTCATCGACGTTGAAAGGCGGATTGGCCATGACATAGTCAAACGGCCCTTGATCCTTGTGCGGGTCTTCTTAATAGCTGATCGCCTTTTGTATATCCCCATCAAGGCCATGCACGGCGAGGTTCATCTTGGCGAGGCGCAAAGTCGTCGGGTTTTTCTCCATCCCGTAAAAGGTCAGCTGTTCGTTCGGGTTCGCCTTCATCGCTTCGACGAAATGCGCCGACTGCACAAACATCCCGCCAGAGCCACAAGCAGGATCAATGATCTTACCGCGGGTCGGCTCAATTACATTAACGATGGTCTCTACAATGCTGATAGGTGTGAAGAATTCACCGTTATCATGTGCCTTTTGGTCGGCAAACTGAGTAAGGAAATATTCATAGATGCGGCCAAAGACATCGCCGTCTGCCTTTTGCAGTGCCGGGTCGTTGAAGATGCGCAGCACCTGGCGCAAGGCGTCGTCATCCAGCTCCTCATATTCCTGCTTTGGCAGCAGACCCTTGAGGCTTTCATAGTCTTCCTCGATTGTCTCCATGGCATGGATGACAGCGGCAGAGGGGCTTTGATCTTCTGGCAAGCCCACTAGATAGTCAAACTGCGCCTCTTCCCGCAGGAAAATTGCACTACGGCTCGAAAAGTCAGCCTTGGTCAGATCACGGATCTTACCACCGCGACTGGGCAAGGTTGGCAGGATTTCATCGCGAACCTTAAAAAGCGTGAACAAGCATGGCGCAGGAAAATCAGGCCCATCACAGGCATGAAGTACTCGTTGCTTGCAAAGTTCGACGTAGAGCGCAAAACATCCGCCGAAGTCCACAGGCGACGTTCCAAATTTCCAATGCGTTCCAATACGTTGCTCCCCGAAATCAAACCACGCCTATCTTTATACGCATTTGAATTCGCAAAGCCAGATAGGTTGGTGACAAGGGTTGATTTGTTAGCTTGAAAAAAAAGATTCGCAGCTTTGAAGGCGACCATCCAACTAACCTGCGGTGTTCTGGCGGAGGATTCCGGCATCCGCGCAATGGAACCAGTCCTCACGTCGTCGTCTCACCTTGGCTCGGTGACGTTTGGTCGCGATCAGTGACATTTTTTCGTGAACCCGAGGCGCTTTAGCAGATGTCCGATAGCAGAGTGCTGGACCTGCAGTCCGGTTGCATCAGCAAACGCATCACGCAACTCAAACAGTATGATATCAGGGTCTTGGGTGATCAACTCTTCGAAAAAACCAACATGGGGTGCCAATTTCCCTGACCCTTTTGGACGACCCTGTACGGCAGGATCAGCCCTGCCCGTCGTTTGGATCTGATGCCGCCATCGTGCGCCCGTTGCTGGCGACAGCTACAAGCACACTGCCGCGGCTCGCCTGCTGAACCCTTCCTCAGTATATCTTTGAAACCGCGCCCGAAGCGCTGATGGCGAAGATGCTAACATAGTTCTTCCTCCCAAACATGATGAATCACAATCAGACCAGTTTGGGAAACCCTAGCGATTCAGGATTCGATAGAAACGCCTTATTGCGCGCCTGGAAGCGGCAGAACGGGCACTGCTCCGCGGTGGAGTAATTGCGTTTTTTGCGCGCCCACTAGGGTCTGTGGACATTCAGGATTCCCATTTTGCCTGATTTCTGATTCAAACTTCCAAAATGGAGGTTTGAATGAACGAGGAGCGGTTTGTGGTGTCGGACATCTTGTGGCAGCGGCTTGAACCGCATCTTCCGGGTAAGGTCAGCGATGCCGGAGCCACAGCAAAGGACAATCGCTTGTTTCTGGAAGCGGTCTTCTGGCGGGTACGCACGGGGTCGCCGTGGCGCGACCTGCCACCTGCCTTTGGCCATTGGAACAGCCAGTTCCGGCGGTTTCGCCGGTGGGCCAGGTCCGGAGTATTTGAGAGTCTTTTCAAAGCTATGAGTGAAGACGTCGACCTCGAATATGCACTCATCGATGGAACGATAGTTCAGGTTCACCAGAAGGCGACCGGCTCAAAAGGGGGACTCAGAGTCAGGCCATTGGGCGCTCGCGCGGCGGACTGACGACCAAGATCGTGGCGTTGGTGGATGCGCTCGGCAATCTGGTGCGCTTCTTGCTGCTGCCGGGACAAGCGCATGACATGAAAGGTGTCGCGCCGTTGATCAAAGGCGTTTCATTTGATGCACTGCTTGCAGATAAGGCGTTCGATGCGGACTGGCTGTTGCAAGACCTCGACCAGCGCGGTGCAACAGCTGTGATCCCTCCCAAAGCCAACCGCAAAACCCAGCGAGATTATGACGCGGAGGTCTACAAGTGGCGGCATTTGGTAGAGAATTACTTTGCAAAAATCAAAGAGTTCAGTAAGCGACAAGCTGAGGCCGTTAGGCCTTGTAATTCCAAGGCATGAGGGAGTGGATTTCGGCGCGCGGCCACTGGTTGGCGATGCGCTCCAAGGTCTGGGTCAGCCACGCGACTGGGTCGACACTGTTCATCTTGCAGGTCTGCAGTAGAGTGGCGATAGTGGCCCAAGTGCAACCTCCGCCATCAGATCCCGCAAACAGGCTGTTTTTCCTCGTGATTGTCTGGGGCCTGATGGCGCGCTCGACGATGTTGGAATCTAGCTCGATGCGGCCGTCACTCAGGAAGCGCTCGAAAATGTCGCGACGCGTCATGGCATAGCGCAGCGCTTCTGCCAGCTTCGACTTGTCCGAGATACGCGGCAGGGTTTGCTCCCAGAGTGCGAACATTTCCGCGACGATCGGAGCCGAGACAGCCTGCCGTGCGACAGCGCGGGCTTCAGGGCTTTGACCTCGCACATCAGCCTCAAGCTTCCAGAGATCTGCCATGCGCTCGACCGTAGTGGTGGCGACTTGGCTGTCCCCGGCAATATGGAGTTCATAGAACCGCCGTCGGCTGTGTGCCCAGCATCCAGCGAGCAGCGGGCCGTCATTGCCTCCGCCCTTGCGCGTGAGCTTGTTGTAGGCGGCATAACCGTCCACCTGCAGGATACCACGATACCCTGCGAGATGCCGCCGCACACAATCGCCAGACCGGCTGTCCTCAAAGCGATAGGCCACCATGGGCGGACCACTTCCACCAAAGGTGCTGTCATCGCGGGCATAGGCCCAGAGCCAGGCCTTTTTTGTGCTGCCGGTGCCGGGGGCGAGGGTCGGCAGGCTGGTCTCATCCGCGAAGACCCTGTCCCCTTTCAGGATCTCGCTCAGGACATGGTCTGCGAGGATATCCAGCTCAAAACCTGTCCGGCCCATCCACTGCGCCATCAGCCGTCGGTCTAGCTCCACGCCATCACGGGCATAGATCCCCTCCTGACGATAGAGCGGCAGGCCATCGGCGTATTTCGAGACCGCGATCTGCGCCAGCAACGCCTCGGTCGGCAGTCCACTCTCGATGATATGCGCCGGGGCCAGAGCCTGAATGACACCGTCCCAGCCTTTGAACGTGTATTTGGGGCGGCGCGTGACGATCACCCGGAACTTCGCCGGGATCACATCCAGACGTTCGGACACGTCCTCACCGATCAGCACCTTTTGCTTGCCCGCGTGCTCCGGCAGATCCTCAGGCTCGATCACCACTTCGACGCGCTCCAGATGCGGCGGAAAGCCCTTGCGTGGCCGGGAGGCCCGCTTGTGCTGTGCGGCCTGGCCCGTGCCAACCTCCGCCCGCAGCGTCGAGATACCCGTTTCGATCTCCTCAAAAAGGAAAGCCTGTTGCGCACCCTCATCATCCGCCGCGGCAGAACCGAGCTTCTCGGAGCGTCGTCCGAACCGCGCCCGATCATAAGCCTTCAGGATCTGCATCAGCCGTTTGATCCGCTCGTCGGCATCCGCATTGCGGGCCTTGAGCGTCTCTATCTCACGCTCCAGCGCATCCGCGCGCGACGCCTGCGCAGCCATGGCGCGGACCATGGACTTCAGCTGGTCCATGTCATCAGGGAGGGAAAGATCATCGGCGCTCATGGCATTGGAGATAGCACATCCTGGCCAGCCATGCCGCAGGATATCCGCGCCCAAGGGGCAGTTGATTCACTTTGCCGCAGCCGGATTATCCAGCAAATACTGGCGTTCTTACCGCCATGGGACGCACCCGCTTCCAGTCCAGACCATCCACAAGCGCCATGAGCTGGGCGTGGTTGAGCTGGACCCGGACATGCCCGATACGCGGCCAGCAGAACGCAGATTTCTCGAGACGCTTCGCATAAAGGCAGACGCCGCTGCCGTCCCACCAGACGATCTTGATCCGGTCTGCGCGCTTCGCACGGAACACATAAAGCGCGCCGCTGAACGGGTCTTGGCCAGCATCGCGCACCAACGACAGAAGGCTGTCGGGTCCCTTACGGAAGTCTACCGGATGGCTCGCCAGAAAGACCTTCACGCCGGAGGGGATCATACTGAGCGCACCGCACGCAGGATCCGGCGCAACGCAGCCTCGTCGAGATCAGGGCTGACACGGATGACGACACCTCCCACTAAGATCTCCACCATCGGCACAGATGCGGCGGGAGCAATATCATGGGTCTGCTTCTTCAGGAAAGCCTTGCGCCAACCAAACAGTTGCGGTGGCGAAATCCCCAGACGGCGGGCCAGCGCTGAAACGTTCACGCCCGGCTCCAGCGCCGCGGCAACGGCCCTCTCCTTGAACTCATCAGACCACCGGCGCCGCTCGCCGATTGGCGCACCGTCAAGCCGCTCCGTCACAGCCTCGATCAACTGTAAGCTACCAGTCGCAGGCATAGGCGTAGAACTAGTCGTAGACATGGAACCTCGGCGATCAGATCATCGCCAAAAGCCTACCCTAGACCAGCGCCGCCATTAACCCACGGGGTGTCCTTCCCGCTTACAGAGTTCAGAGGGATCGCCACAAGATACGACAAAACGGATTGCAGTTACGCAGCGTGTTGGAACCTCGTAGCAGCACTTATAGCCTCAAGATGATTGTCCACAGGCCCTAATCAATAACCGGAAAGGTTTATTTCTTTGGAATGTTAGATCATAGTCTTCGTGAACTTCGCGTCATTGGCAATCTCAGATGCCGTGCGGACCTCAATGGTGGAAACTTTTTCCCCCTCCAACCTCGTGTTACCAAAAGCCTCGAGTGTAAAAAGGCTCGTGCCCTGCACATGCAAATGGCTGTCCAAAAGATCTCCATCAAGATCCAATGTAGCAAGAACATGCTTCAAGCTGGCGATACAGCTTTCTGGAGAGAATACACGAATGTACATTGGAATGATCCAATCAAACACTGTGCTATAATAATTTGAAGTTGAAGAGCATGGATAGCAACCCGCTAGAGTAGATCCGGCTCTGGAAAACGTTACGAATTTCTCAGATTCGCTTGATATAAGATCATCCAATTTTTCTGTCAAAGCCGTAGATTCAATTGTGCTCTCCCGCCCATAGCCGCAAACAACCGGCATGAAGCGGCCAAGAAGGCGCCCCAAATCCTCAGGTGTTTCTGCTCCTCTGTGATTAAAACCGGCAATATTTTTAATCTTACGGCGAAAGAATTCAGCCTTAAGCTTTCTTTTGTCGATGAAATTCTCATTCAACCGGGATGCCTTAAGAAAATGAACTGGCTCATAGTTCTCAAACAACTCAAACAAATTTGACAAAACAATATACTGATTGTCAGAGAGTGATATTTTTGGCCACCGTGAATTAAAAAATTCCCCCCCAATCTCCGCAACATGTGGTGGAAAGAGATGGCTATCGCGTGCTTCAATATCCTTGTTTGTGATGCTGTCGAACGATCCGGATATGACACGATGATAGAGGCCTGAGTCCGGACTTATGGTCTCAAGACATAATTCTTTAAACAAAGACGCCACTTCCTGATAGACTTCTTGAAACGCATGCATTGCTATGTCCAAGTCATAAACGTTGGACAACCAAGCCTCATCCGTAAGATCTGAATCCCCATCCCTCGCTGCGCGTGAAACGAAAAAATCGGCACCGTCGTTGCGTACTTCGAAATACATGAGTTGCTCGGACTCATCAAGTCCGTGTTTTTTACTTTCCTCCACTACCTGCCTCCGAAGTTCTTCCTTTCGATTTTCAAATGCCCGAAATATTTCACTGGAATCTGAACCGTTTATGAAAGCGTCATAGAAAAGGCAGTTTGTGACATGCTGTGCCTTTTCACTCAGATTCACAGATTCTTCGAGAAACTTACCTAATAATAGCTGGCGTTCATTTAGGAGATTGAATAACTCTGATATTTCCGGTTGATATATCTCCAAGAGCGCAATCGTTTTCTCTTGCTCAGAGCTTTTTATAGCCCGGATGGCAAGTAGAAGTGCAACTACGGAGGCTACCGCCGTTACAGATAGCCCAATTGTCATTTCGAATAAAGAGTAAGTAAAGGATCCATCTTCTGTAAGAGGCTTCTGAAAAAGAAGGGACAGAGAAATCAGTAACCCGCCAAACAGCATTGCCGTAATAGCAATATATCCCAGTATAAAAAGAAGGCCTTTTTCGCCTCTTCCAAATTCTCTCATTTCATTTACTCTTTTTTAACCGTTTTCCTGCTGGACTGAACGATGAATATCTGCGTAGGCCCCAAGGGAACGCCAGGACTACGCACGGAAGCTATGGTGACAATAATACATTGGCGACGTAGAACAATGTGTTTTAGAGTGCTGTGGATGGATAGGGGCGTTTATTCTTAGCTTTAACCTTCGCAACCGCAGGATATAGCAAGATAGTGTCCGGAAGGTTCTCCAAACAGGTTTGCATTTCATCATCGAACACTGGAGCTCCTTGATTAATCTCAGAATGGTCGCGTCATTTTCAAGTTGGCGCAGCCGTTTCAGACCGAGGAAATGATTTTGTGAATACCCTTGTTATCGCCGACCTTCATTTGGACCTTTGGCTGGAAGCAGGCCGCGAGCCGCTATCCGGACTCAATGCGCAAGAGTGGTCGGGTATTGCAGCGCTCATCGTCGCCGGCGACCTTAGCAACAAACCGAAAGTACGCTGGAAGCATGTAATCCGTCACTTGGCCCAGTACATCGATCCAAATCGGGTGTATATCGTTCCTGGAAATCACGATTATTATGATCATGTCCTTGACGGTGACGAAAGGCTTGCACAGATTGCCGCATCGGAGGGAGCGCATTTTGCGCAAAAATCGGTTGTCATTGTTGGTAACACCCGTTTTCTTTGCTGTACGCTCTGGACAGATTTCGAGCTCCACGGACAGCCCGCACAGGCGCAAATTCAAGCGCGCGCCGATATGAACGACTATCGTTATATCCGCAGTGCTGGCGCAGGATTTCAAAAAATTCGGCCTGCAGAGACGGCCATGCTTCACCATGATCACCGTGCGTGGCTGGAAGCCGAACTTGCACATCCTCATGCCGGGGGGACCGTCGTGGTGACGCATCACGCGCCGCATCCAGACCTGATTGGTCTGCAACGAACGGACTTGGATCCGGCTTATGGTTCCAATCTGACCACGATCATTGAGCGCTACAAACCCGATGTTTGGATGTTTGGCCACACCCATCATCTCGTTGAATGCTATGAGGGGCAGACCTTGGTCCGCAATGTTTCGCTCGGCTACCCGGCGCAGGTTCCACAGGGTACTGAAGGAGAGATCTTAAAGCGTGGGCTAATCAGTACTAGTGCTGTTCCAGATAAAAAAGATACCTAAAGTTGAACTTTCGCCTGGATCGATAGAAAGTTAACCACGATCACCTTGGACGTATAGACGTTGTGAATAGATCTGACATCTCTATTCACAAGGTCGCAGCGCTGAAATGCGTTGTCCAACTTTGACTATTTTCATTTCATTTTGTAATAACACCAAGCCAAAACGAAGATTGATGTAAAAAATGGCCACATGTACCAAAGAGCTTCACCGCCAGAACCTGCGACAGCAAGTAATAAAGGTAGAGACATGATCATGAAGAATAGGCAAAGAAAAGCACACAGAAGCATATTTATTACGGTAAAAAAACGTGCTCCAGAAACCAAAGCTCCAGTCGTTGGAAAGTTCCGCCACTGTTGCGCTGTGTAGATTAGAGCCGCCGTAGAAACTATCCACAATTCAAACAGATACTCATATATTTCGCCCAAGTTGCTTGATCGGTCTGCATCCGCTAGTATGTTTATCGCAACCAAGCTCGAAGTTGGTGCAAAAAAAAGCGCAACAGCAGATACGCAAAAATACACTGATGGAAATTTATAGATTTTGGACACATCTAATCCTTTTATTTTTTTAGCTATTTTCTTGAGCTGCGTTACCGCTCACAAAACAACGATAAGCCTGAAAAGTTGAGCAAGAAATGCTGATCGCTCAACTCATAAAGCCCGCCCATTTGCCCGTCCTTCAGCTCAATATTGAAGGCCGTCCCATTCCGCCCAACAGGGGTAACATTCGCGTAGGCTATCCTTGTACCCATGAACGCAATTTCAACTTCGTCATCTGTCAGAGTAATCTTGGTCAATGGTTTTTCGGCACCGGTTTCCGTACAGGTCCATTCCCCCTGGAATAGGTACCGTACATCTAGCGCTGCGTCGGAAGCTTCCACTTGAGCGTCCCCTGTCGTCGGCGGTGCAATCGGTTTAGTTTCCGAAGGCTCAGCCATTCTTTCTGCTGCATCCGCAGGTGTCGTTGCAGTCAGTTCAACTTCCCCTGTTTTGCGGCAATCGAAACTGTCTCCACTGGCCGGTGAATGCCAAAGCATTGAGCTATCGGTGAGATCAAAGAAGGCAAGGCGGTAGCCATCGGTAAACGTGACGCCCAAAGCGGTGTCGGAGAGTGAAACCACTTCTGAAATCACCAGTTCAGGTTGTTGCCCCAATTTGTAGGTCCGAGCGGTCATCTCAATGACCGTGCCCATTCCGCAATCCCAAATGCCTTCAAATGGAAAGCTGCCATCATCAGCAGTCAGGGGTGCATATACTTGTTGCGTCAGACGTTTAATGAGTTCTTCCGCCCCTCTGCGGCTCTCCATATCTGGCAGCTCACCGTAATCATGTGCGGTTGCGGTTGCCATCCTGACCAGAGCCGTCGCAGTACCTTTGCCAAACTGCCCGTCGATGCTGGATGTGTAAAAGCCCTTCTCTTTCATCCTCGCCTGAACCGCACGCCGATCTGAAGAACTTAAGCGATTGAAACCTCGCCGAAGCGCTTCATATTCAGCAGCCTCTCCAAGAACGCGAGCGAAGGAGGGCGGAATAGGCGTCTTAGGTTGGCCAATGAGTTTCAGTTTATCGTCGGCATACGGATTCACCAACGCAAGCAGCACCTTGTCTGTGTCGGGATTGACCGCGACAGCTATGAGAATCTCATTGCACGCGCCGCGACCGCAACCATTTGCAACCCACCATGCGCCTTCCTTGATAAACTCGCCTCCCGGACCTGAGTAATAGCCGCGCACTGCGTTAAATTCCGTCTCTCCCAGAAGTTCCATCAACAGCGGCCCCCAATGCGCATCGCCGAACAGATCACCGATACGGCTGTTGGCAAAATCCAAAGGTGGGCGGCTCTTCGACTCGTCTGTTTCGAACGAATATTCCTGTTGCGTTTCGATTGCAGTGCCACCGCGATAGGTGAACGCTTTCGGGTTGGGTACCCCTGAAGCTCTGGCGATCAGACTTCCATCATCCCCTATGACAACGTCAACAACCTCATAGCAATCACCGAAAAAGTCAGAAAGGACAGGTGTTGAGCGGGACAAGTCCAGCCAGTAATGACTGAAGGGACATGCTGACCCCCCGGACTGTGCAGCGACGAGGACATAATCTTTCCAACGCCCGACAAGGTCTATACGCGATGCAAAGAGATTAAATGTCTGCCCGTCGACGACGATGCGCTGCTCCCCGTTCTCCCCAGTAATTTGGACTTCTGGTGCAAACCCTTGTGCGACTGCAGACACCGAACCGCCTACTGCGATCAAAGCAGCCGTGAACAGTGTGGCCAAGGGTGGAGATCTAAAGTTCATTCGAAACATAAAATAATCCTTGAGCCGCTGTGAGGAAATGCGGGGATTGGGGGCTATGATCAGTGGCCAAATTATTGGCCGTCAGGCTGCAATTTCATCATTCAAATCAAACACGGGAGTGAAAAAGTCTGCCGAGAAAAAGGCCACTTCCGCCGGTGTCGGAGAGGTGCTTCCGAGTAGAACGCTGTCGCCTTGTTCCCCCACACGCTCCAGGCCCAAAGCATTATCCAAACCGCTCTCATCAGGCCCGAAAAGATCGTCGGCGACATTCGAGACAAATTCACTGCTATCTTGAACGGTGTCAGCCACCCGACCCAGTAGATTGGACAGGAAATTGTTGTCGTCCTGATCTGCGCCGTCAATCGTCGGGCCTTGGGTATCAACCTCTGAAGCCAGCGGAGTAATATCTGCCATGGAAAGATCTTCGGCGGCAGCCATCTGTACGTCATTCACCAAGTCAGGGATCTGAACAGCAGCCGGGAGCACATCATAATCCCCGGGCTGAGCGCCGGGATTGGATGCATCCCATGTGGTCTCGTAACCCATGTCCTCAAAAGCTGCGAGGGTCATGGCGTCGATGCCGCCGTAGTAGAACTCGCTGGTGCCTGCCGCCACGAGGCCGCCTTCGGTCTTGTCAAAGGTGGCACGATCCCAGTGGGAGCGCGCATTGCCCCGGCCGAAGTCGGATTCCACGGGAACGCCGAAGTTAGAGAAGTCGTCCTGACTGGCGATATCGGGATGCTGAGCATTATAAGCCGCAATCGCAGCTTCACCGGTGAAGCGGAAGCTTCCACCATATTCCTGGCTTTCATCGAGAAGCGACTCCCATCTATCGCCATCTCCGAATCCCAGCGCATGGAGTAATTCATGAAGGATGGTGTCATTGAAGACACCTTCATTCATCATGCTCTCGATGTCGTCGATGTCGACGAAAATTGAGCCATTATACCCAATCCCAGCATCTTCACCGGCCCCGCGGACACCTGATACGCTACCAGCAGCATGGACGCCGCCTTCGCCATCACGTGCTGCATCAACAACCGTAATTTTGACATCGTCGATGGCCCCAAAGTTCGAGAGATTACCCTTGATAACAGAACTAATATACTCGCCCATCTGAATGAGTGACGCTTTCAATTCAGGCGTAGTGCCTCCAGCCATCGGCAAGAAGTCGAATTCAATATTGAAATCACTCTCAACCCCCATCAGGCCTTTGCCCGTGGTGTAGGATGTCATGCTGTCGAGATCCATTTCGACCTCTCCGGTCGACTGAACCTCCGGGCCAAACACACCGTCATCAGGATTGCTGAAATCCGTCTCGATTGTGGTGCTGAAGGTGCTGGTAGCCTGGCTGGTCGCGCCGTTCGCATCTGTTACGAGAACAGTAGCCTTGCCGCTGGCCGCGCCATCGGTCAGCTCGGAAGCGGGCACTTGAGCAATAAAGACACCGTTCGCACCACTGGCCTGATAAACATTGCCATCGACCTCGACGGAAACCTCAACGGAAGCACCCCCTTCGATGCCGGAGACATCAACCTGAACTGCAAATGACTCGTTTAGTTCATCCGATGTCAGCGTACCATCCGCCAGAATCTCTCCGCCGACAGTTACTGCATCGACAACCGGGTTGCTGTTCACAACGGGTTCGGTCAGGTCGACAACAACGTCTGTATTGAAGCTCGAAGTTTCGGTTTTGACCGTGCCGTCTGCATCTGTCACCTTTATCGCCACGGCTCCGGAAACCGTGCCATTGCTCAGGTTCATGACCGAGACATCTGCGACCCATTTCCCATCGATCTCATTTGCAGTGTAGGACTGACCGTCGATGAAGAATGTGACTTCGGCAGAAGCGCCTTCGGCGATGCCGGAGACGGATACATTGAGCTGAACTGTGTCAGACGTTTCATCAAACATGATGGTCCCGTCCTCGGCCGCATCTCCGGTGATTGTGACCTCGCCAAATTCAGGATCACTGCTTTCTGTCGGCTCCGTGAAATCTACAGTGATACCGCTGTCGAACTGTGCCTGACGCGATGTCACGGCACCATTGGCGTCGGTGACCGAAACGAAAACAGAGCCGTCGATCTCGCCCTCGATCAGCGAAGAAACGGGAACCGTTGCAGAGAAGTTGCGGCCGTTCTGATCGACCGAATAGGTCTGCCCATCAATTACCATGCTGGCATCGACACTGGCTCCCTCGGCAAGGCCGTCAACATCAAAGCTTACAGTAATCGTCTCGTTGCGTTCGGCGAGGGTGACGAAGCCATCAGACGCGGCGTCACCGGAAACGACAATACCGCCAATGACAGGATTGCTTTCGGGCTCGGTAACAGGGGAGCCCGGGTTACCTGTTTCCTGATCATCTAGGATGTCCTCAGGATCGGTCACATCTCCATCGACAGTATCATTGTCGGCGTCACCGGTCTCCTGATCGTCGAGAATGCCGTCGGGATCGGTGACGTCACCGTCATCGGTCTCATTGTCGGCGTCTCCCGTGTCTTGATCTCCAGTCAGGTCATCGTCTTCGGACCCCGCGCCTTCGTCTGGGTCTTGTGAGCCTGCATCGTCAGTGCCAGGCTCATCATCGGGATCGCTGTCCGGCGCGTTCAATACACTACCCAGACTTTCGACTATCCGCTCAGGGGCTTCAGATGCAAATGTACTGACCGTTTCAATGTCGTGATTCAGGCGGCTAGGAAGGCTTGCAGTAAAGTCGCCTACCGTTTGTATGTCATGCTGGAGCCGGTCTGGCACCTCATCAACAAACCGGGCAAGCGAAGGGCTCATACTTGAAAGGAGTCTGAAGAGCGGCAATGTAGGTCTCCAAGGTGATCAATGGAAAATTTGTGAAGAAGTATACAACTTAAGTTAGTAAGAATAATCTTAAGGTTGTAAATACTTACTTTTGATAATCCGCTGAGTTGCGGCTACGGTGATCTGCCTTCTACGCTTAAGCGCGGGACGGGCCTAAGATGAGTATCGGCCCGCATAGAACAGCGCGATGTATTCGAACACGTCCCTACTGGTTTTCGGTGCAACCTGAACCAAAACTTGCACCCATGATCTGACCAAGGCACTTATTGAAGGAAAAGTTCAAAGTTGAGACCTGCCCATGGCGCGCAAACCTGCCCTCTCCACTGATAAGCTGAAAGATCTCGGTGCCGACAAACTCGCGCAGCTGGTGCTGGAAGAGTCCGAGCGCAATGCTGGGTTCCGGCGGCAGGTTAAGGCGGCACTGGCCGCAAAGTCAGGTCCCGAATCCATTGCCAAGCTGATCGACCGGCGGCTGTCCGGGCTGGAGCGGGCAAAGAGCTTTATCGAATGGGACAAGGCCCGCGCTTTTGCCGACGATCTGCGCAGCCTGACCGATACGATCACATCCGAGCTTGGCCCTGCCGCCCCGGCGCTGGCCATAGACCGGATACTGCGCTTCATCGCCACCCATGAACAGGTGTTCGAACGCGTCGACGATTCTTCCGGTCGCGTTCAGGACGTCTATTATCAGGCGATCCATGCAACCGGCCAATTGGCCTCCAGCCTGCCCGCGCCTAACGCTGACGCGCTGCCGGAGAAGATCATGACCGCCCTTGGCGAAAGCATGCATGGCTACCTCGCTGACGTGACCGAGGCCGTAGCGCCGCATCTGCCGCAAGACAGTCTGACACGTTGGGACGGCGATCTGAAAAACGCCATCGCCGAGCGGCAAGCAGAAGAAGCAGCGCGCAAATCGGATGGCTGGTTTTACTCTATGACCTCGCAATGGGCCGGGATGCGCCAGACCCTTGCCTCGGCGCGAGGGGATCTCGATCTGCTCATCGCGCTGGAGCTCAAGAAAAAGCCGCATATGCAGGATACGCTGGGCATCGCTACGCAGCTTCTGGAGGTCGGCCGCAGTGCCGAGGCGCTGGAGTGGGTGCGCAAGCCCGGGCGGCGTACTTTTGGCAAAGCCGATGATGGCCTGTCGCCAGAACGGGTCAATCTGGAGGCGCGCATTCTGGATGCCACGGGCGACAGGTCGGCGGCGCAGGCCCTGCGTTGGCGCTGTTTCGAGGCGCGCCTGTCCGCCGACATTCTGCGGGATTACCTCAAACAGCTGCCGGACTTCGAGGATATCGAGGCCGAAGACCGCGCCCACGCCTTCACGTTGGAAAAGTCAGACCCCGATGTGGCACTGCAATTTTTCCTTGATTGGCCACGGCTTGATTTGGCAGCAAAACTGATCGCGACGCATCCGCACCGCTGGAACGGGGGGGATTGGCACATCTTGCCAAAAATCGCGGGCCTTCTGGAACACGATCATCCGCTGGCGGCGACGATCCTCTACCGGGCACTTCTGGACAGCATCCTCGATCGCGCTCGCTCCAAAGCCTATGGGCACGGCGCAAAATTTCTCGGGAAACTGGCGCTATTGGCGCAAGAAGTGGACGCCATTCGCCCCGGCACAATGACCGACCACTTGACCTATGTTGCCAAGCTCAAGAAAGCACACCCCCGCAAATCAGGATTCTGGACGCGAGTTGGAGGCGGTGATCCGAAGATGCCACAAGAAACTGCAGCCCGTGGCCCCATTTGGGTCAAAGATGAAGGGTAGCAGCCCAAACCGGAACTTGCCTGGGTCCGGCTGCGCAGCGGTGCAGCTTCGCCGAACCGGCCATTCGTCCATTGCGCAGCATTTCAGACGGCCGAAGGTACCGGCAGATAGAACTTCGCTGCCGTTGCAAATCGCAATAATCTGAACTGGCGATCACTTTCGGAGGCAGTCACCATGCCGATGCCAATGGGCGTAGAGACATGTCTCCAAGGAATGGCAGGCTTTTCTCGATGATGTGAAAGAACGCACGTCCCTGGAGTCCGACAACATGGCGTATACAACTCTAAGTGTCGATGGCAGCAACCCAGTTCAGGATCAGATCCATGCCTTCTTGCTGGAGGTGAGGACCGACGACAAGCCCGCATTTTTGTCAGCGCATGTCGAGGGGATCGGAGGCATGGCCACCAATCGGGCTGCACCCAGTGCGCTGCTGGACCACTTTCGAAATGCCGGTATCGAAGTTGTCTGACCACTTTTCACGGCATCCACAGTTGCCGGTTCGGTTGCGTCAGGAGCGACCCTGAACTGGGCCACCATCAATGGAGTTTATGCATCGCGGCGCTTCGGCAGGTGCCACGTTTCAGATATCAGCCAATGTCGACCAAGGTCTTCCTCTCAGCAATCGCTCTCGCTGCAACCGTGATCTTTTGGTTATGAAACCAGAGCCTAAGGCGGGAAATCTCGTCTTAGGTTTTCTCGCGTGAGGTGGTCCTCGTGGAGACTTGCCCCTGGAAAATATGAGCCGTGCCAACGGCCTGATGCCTGCGCCGGGCCGGGATTAAGCACCGGTCCGTGTCTCCTTCCATTGCCTCTTTTCGGAACGCGATCAGGAAACAGACCTTCTCCATCAAAACCGTTGCCAGACAATCAGCGGACAATTATGGGTTGCAATGTTAAAATCCGATTATCCCATAGGTATAAAGGCTCAACCTTGAAAAACATTTACAACATCATTCTGGCCGCTCTAACGGCTGTCGTTTTGAATGCCGGATCGTCTGATGCCCAACCCGGCGCGGCATGCGTGAAACCGATCCAGAACTACTCAGAGCCCTTCATTGAACTTATGTCTCAGGGGCACAAGGATGTGTTCGAGCTGGTGGCTGACCATTTTGAACAAATCAATGCGAGGGTGTCGGATCGGTTCATGGATCAGTACGCGAAATCATTGAAATCCATTCTCGATACAGCCTTGGGCAATATTACGACTTTGGCGATTCAGGCGTGTAACGACAACGTGTCGCCCTCGGCGTGCGCCAGCGCATTCGCTGCATATATGACCGGCCATCGGGAGATGGTGCAAAAGACTGGTTTCGCTCTTGTCGCCTCTGTGGTGAGGGAATTCAAAGATCAAAATCTAACTGTACCAACCGATCTGTCTGAACGGATCGCCAGTGCCAT
This sequence comes from Pseudosulfitobacter sp. DSM 107133, assembly GCF_022788695.1. NCBI lineage: Bacteria > Pseudomonadati > Pseudomonadota > Alphaproteobacteria > Rhodobacterales > Roseobacteraceae > Pseudosulfitobacter > Pseudosulfitobacter sp. DSM 107133. The sequence continues at coordinate 1,876,779 of NZ_CP085154.1, read as the reverse complement.
AGTGAGCATGGTTGAAGAACATGACCCGATGGTTTTGGCACTCTATATAAAGACTTGCGCGTAGGGGGTGCGACATCATCGGCAAGCCACATCGGCAATCAAACTTAAGATCGACCGGAAAGCCATTGATTCAGAATAGAAAGAGCGGTGACCGACGAGGCCGGTGACCAGGCTCTGAAGGCGCTGACGACCACCGGGGGTGTCATCGCGCCCGCGGCCGAAGGCTTCCTGCGCGATCGGGGTGTCCTCGGCCTTCCGGCTTAGGCGTTTTCGCCGCATGGCGATAGCCTTGCGAAGTGCGAAAACGCAAAGGATCCTCCCTCATGGGTAAGCGTTCCCAGGAGGGCACTGTCGGTTCAGCTTGACGTCTTGGAGTTCCACGGGAGCAGATCGTCGATGGCGCTCTGTGGGTGACCATTGGCGATCGCTGTGAGGGTTGCCTTGAGATAGGCGAAGGGCTCGACGCCGTTGATCTTGCAGGTTTCGATCAGTGAGGCGATGCGGCCCCAGGCGATACCACCCTCGTCATGCCCAGCGAAGAGGGCGTTTTTCCGATTGAGGGTGATGGGGCGGATCAGGTTTTCGACGCGGTTGTTGTCGATCTCGACGCGCCCATCGGCCAAGAAGGTCTGCAGTCCGTCCCAGTGATTGTGGATGTAAGTCAGCTTTTCACCCAGCCGGGATTTGGCGGAGATCTTGCGGCGCTCAGCCTCCAGCCATTCACCGAATGCTGCGACCAGCGGGGCACTGCGGGCCTGACGGGCAGACAATCGCTGGCCGGGGGAGATGCCACGAATGTCAGCTTCGACGATATAGATTTCAGCGATGCGGCGCAGGCCTTCGGCGGCGATCTCTGAGCCATCGCGGTCAAAGACTTCCTTCAGCTTGCGGCGCGCATGCGCCCAGCAATGGGCCACCCGAATGGGGGCACCGCCCTTGCGCGTGGGTTTGGTCAGCCGGTTATAGCCCTGATAGCCGTCGATCTGCAGGATGCCGTCGAAGCCTGTCAGGAAGGTTTCGGCATTCGCGCCCGCCCGACCGGGGGCATAGAAGTAAACCACACCGGGCGGATCTTCACCGCCCCATGGTCGGTCATCGCGGGCCAGTGCCCAGAGATAGCCAGTTTTGGTTTTACCGCGCCCCGGATCCAGCACCGGGGCCGTGGTTTCGTCCATGAACAGTTTGTTGGATCGTTTCAGGTGTTCGGCCAGCCGGTCGACGACGGGCTTGAGGTGGAAGGCCGCCTTGCCGACCCAGTCCGCCAGCACAGCGCGGTGCAGATCAAGACCCGCACGCGCCAGGATCTGGCTTTGGCGGTATAATGGCAGATGATCCGCATACTTGCTGACCAGCACATTGGCGATGGTGGCCTCGGTCGGCAGGGCACCCATGATCAGATGCGATGGTGCGGGAGCCTGGGTCACGCCGTCGGTGCAGGTCCGGCAGGCGTATTTCGGGCGCACGGTGACAATGACGCGCAACTGCGCCGGCACGATGTCCAGCCGCTCACTGCGGTCTTCCCCGATCTTGTGCATGACGCCGCAGCCGCAAGGGCAGCTCAGGCTGTCAGGTTCGATGACTTCTTCGATGCGCGGCAGTGCGGCCGGTAGATTGCCGATGGTGCGCTTTGGCGCAGATTTGGTTGTCGTCTTGTCACCTGTCTGAGCGGCCAGTTGGTCCTTCTGCACCTCGACCTCAGCCAGGGCGATGGACAGATCCTCGAACGCCAGCTGCCGCTCATCCTCGGTCAGCTTTTCCGACCGTTTGCCATGTAGGGCATGGTTCAGCTCCGCAATCAGGTGCTCTTGCCGTTGGGTGATTTCCGTAAGCGCCGCTACCTTTTCCATCAACGCCAAAACCGCCGCACGCTGCGCAGCAGGGATGGTGGATAGGTCAATGGCGGGTGTCGTGATCATGCCATCAGGATACGATAAAACCCCATTAAAAACACACAAAAGACAGCGGTTGATTCACTCTGCCGCAGCAGGTGGGCGCATCTCCAGAGCCTTGACCTTGCGCCAGTCCAGACCGGCAAACAGGGCCTCGAACTGGGCGTGGTTCAGCGCCATCATCCCGTCCTTGATCGCCGGCCAGGTGAAGGTCGCTTCTTCCAGCCGCTTATAAGCCATCACCAATCCGGTGCCGTCCCAATACAAAAGCTTCAGCCGATCCGCCCGGCGCGAGCGGAACACAAAAACCGTGCCGGTGAACGGATCCTTGCGCAGCACCGACGACACGATCGACGCCAGCCCATCATGACCTTTCCTGAAGTCCACAGGCTGCGTCGAGACCAGAACCCGCACACGGTTTGATGGGAACATCATGGCTGACCCTCGATTGCCCGCACGATCTCGGCAACCCGGGTCGAACTGGTCGTGCCATCGAGCCGGACTGTCACACGACCAATCGCAATCTCGATGGAGGTATGGGATGACTCGTCAGGCTTCGCGGACCGCCCCGCAACGGCCGACATATGCGCACAGCCGCCACCATCCGAGACTACGAGTGGCGCAAAACTAAAGGCGTCGTCATCGCCCGCAGGCAAAACCAACCGGCCATCGCGTGCTTGACTCCGCCATTCCGACAAATGGTTCGCCCGAAGCCCATACCGCGCCGCAACTGCATTCACGCTCACGCCCGGCTGCAAACTCTCAGCCACGATCCGTGCTTTGACCTCATTGGGCCACCGCTTCTGGCCATTGGCCCGTATCTCCACCCCGTAGTCCATGAGAAACTCTACCGTAGTCGCCATCGCGAAACTCCCGCCCAATATCCGTCAGAAACGGAGTCGCAGCTCAGGCGAAAACTGGGAAGGTGTTGTCCAGGCAACGCTTACCCTCATGGAAGATCGCATCTATCACAAGTCACCCGCTCTATTCGATGCCGTCAGCCTCGACGAGGCCGGGCAGCTGGATGGTGCCAGCAATGGCACGCTCGGCATCTGGGTGACCCCAGTGGTGTCGATCGCTTCCAACTTTGGCGCCGAGAGCTCCGGATAGCTCTACGAGCTTCAGGCGCCTGAAGGCCGGATCAAGCAGGTGCCACTCAAATGGCTGTGCGACCGACACGATGATGCCGGGGAGATCGAGGGTAAGATCGGCCCAGACCTGCCGTTCAAGGAAACGATTGTCGCTGCGGCGCGGCTTTCCCGAAGCGGCCGTTCATGCTTTGGCGCAGCAGAACCCGGAAACAGGTTCCACTGACGCGAACCTGGCTGCCCCTTGGGTTCTGAAATTTCGACGAGATGATTTGAAATCATGTGCCTCACGCAACCGGTTTCAAGCCGAAGCAGAGAACACTCTATCGCCACCGGGACCGAGCTCAAGCACGTGATGCCTTCTCCCGCGACTCACGCGCGCCGCGGCCCATATATGCCTTGAATTCCGCTTCACTCATTTTCTCATGGCGGGCATCATAGGTCGCACTATTCTGATTATAGGGTGAACTCGTGCTGAAGAATACCATCGCGCCTTTCAGGTACCTCACCACCGCGCGGGAACCTACTGGCAGCTCTCGGCCGCGATCAAAACGGTACTCGTAGACATCAGGATGGGCATACTGTCCGGGCAAGAGCTCAGACAAATGTTCGACGTAGTCGCCTGGCTTCACAGGATAGTGACCTGTCGCGTTCACTGGCTCTATTTCGAGACGCAGGTAGTCCCAGTTCGGGTCGAAACCAAACGACACATAAGTGAGCTTTGCGGGTTTCAGCAGAACCGCAAAGTCAGTGTCCAGATCGATGAAGTCTGGCTCCGCAGCGCGCCGAACGGCCTTTAATGTCATGCCGCCGCCGTCGGGGAAAAACATATGATTTAGACCAGGCACTTTTGCGATCTCAGACAGCACAGTGATGATCGCGTCCGGACCTGTCCAAGTCGCCTCATTTGGCGACTGTAGCGGAAAGAATTTTTCAGCGAACTCTCTCCACTCGTAGGCGTTCTGCAGCTGGAAATCGGCGACGACTTCAAGCCATTCATTGAGTCGCGTTACAACTTCTGTGATCGCAGGGCGTGCGAGCGGATCGTGCTGAGTGCAATCCGAGAGCAAATTGTCCAGAATCGTCGTGTATTTCTTGCCCAGGAAGTTCGTCAAGCCCACGTTCGACCCGGCGATATAGGGACCGTCAAACCCAAGCGATTGCCCGGTGAGCACGATCCAGAGTGTCTTTGCAAATGAAAAGACGTCGGCGGGAAGGCCATCGGCACCAGCCGCTTCTCGCCGCATCTCTGGTGCCATCGTGAATTTCGCGCCTACGTCGCGCTTTTCAGGCGTGATCGGTGTGAGATCTGGGTATTTGACGAGACCGAAGTCGGAAAAGCAGAGGCGTCCATGTAAGCCGAGAAGGTTCTCAGGCTTGATGTCCCTGTGGGCGATATGCAGAGCATGCAGCTTTGCCAGCGTTTGGCCGAGACGAACGAATTCTTTAACGATGGCCGCGCTATCGGCCTTGTGAAAGAACGCCCTGCTGGATTGAGCGACCGGCATCGCATACCAAGGCCTGGCGCCCTTTCCTTCCGGAAAATCCGACTCGAGCATCGGAATAATCCCATCAATGTCGCCGAGTTTCTGAAGCGCAGAGATCTCGTTACGAAATCGCGCATAGGTCTCATCTTTAAGATTGCGGAGGATCTTGATGGCACCTTTCTGCCCATCGCCACGTTGCGCCAGCCACACGTCCGCATTACCGCCCGCGTCAATAGTCTTGGTCAGCGTCCAGGTAGCGAGAGTATCTCCGGATTTTGGTTGGCCGCTCATGTGATCTCATCTCGATGGAGTAAAGTTCGGACCGATTTATCGCTATGTCTTCGAGTTGGCAAATCGGCCGGTCGGCCAATGTCCTTACTGGACCTGTCACGTATTTGTGTCGCTCCAATTCCTCGTTTAGCCCATGTGACCTGCCAATGACAGCAACGGTTCGAAGTGGACTTGCAGCAATGCCTTAGACCTGCTTCAAGATCCATGGGGCCGGTTTTTTGCACTTCGGCCCAAAGCCGCTGTTCGCGCATCGCGTAAGAAATGTCGGTAGCTCAGCCCTTTTTCAATCTCTCGTTGTCTTCTCGAACCTGCGGAACATGTGGTTGCCTCTGGCGCAATGATAGGTACTCTTAATTATCAGATACTTTAGAGGTAAAAAATGCCTGATCCGAGAGTTCAACAGCTCATCGACCAGCTTGGGGAAACTGAATTCGTCGAAGTCAAGAATTGGCTTGGTGGGCTTGCTGAACGCGACGAACAAGCAAGGTTGGCAAAAGAGATTATAGCCTTAGCCAATTCCGGCGGCGGCTATGTAATTCTTGGTTTCACCGATGACGAGGGGCAAGGCCATCAACCGATCGAGCCGCAGCAAAACGAAGCAACGGGTTTCACACAGGACAACATCTCTGCGGCGGTACATCGCTATTGCACTCCTGCCATTCAATGTGGTGTGGAGTTGTACAGGCAGGCTGACGGTGACATTGACCATCCCGTGATACAGGTTCCAGCGGCAAACAGGGTTCCGGTATTTGCGGCCCGACAAAGCCCAGACAATCGAACGCTAACAAATGGTACCGTCTACGTCAGGCGCCCCGGCGGAAACAGCGAGCCATGCCGAACGCAGGATGACTGGGAAAGGTTGCTTGAGAGGTTGGTGCATTCGAGGCAAGATGAATTGATGAACGCAATCCGGAACGTTCTAAATCCGGACCATGAATTCGCGCCAGCAGCGGAAGAAGAAGCTTTTGATAATTGGGTGGAGACATCTCGAACCGCTCGGAATGAAGTGCTCGCCGATTTACCAGACGGGCACCCGCTGCGGCTTCAAGACGGACACTATGAGGTTGCGTTCTCCATTAACCCTTTTCAAGAACCTGATATAGCTGAACTCAATCGAAACCTTGCTCAAAACCGACCGCGTCACAGTGGTTGGGCCCCCTTCGTTTGCTTGCACAGCAATGGAATGGCGCCGCGTCCGATGGGAGATGTCATTCAAGCTTGGCTGGTAGGTGAGGAGGAGAGAGACCGTGACCCGTTTTATTCTGATTTCTGGCGGTTATCCGCAAGTGGAGACGGGTACCTCGCTAGGGCGATGCAGGAAGATGAGCCAGATTTCGGAGCAAATCTTGCGCCGCGCCCTTATCGTCCAGGCTTTGATTGGGAACTGCCAATCTACCGCATGACTGAGATGCTAAAACTAATTGAATGGCTCGGATTGAACTACGCGTCAGCAGAGTCCGCCTTTCAGCTGAGAGTCACTTATCACGGCATGAATGGTCGGAGGCTGACGCTTCACCGTCTGCGTTACATGATGCCGCGGGGAGCCATGGCACATCAAGAATCCATTTCCTCGGAGATTTCCGGGCATATTGGCGAGATCGCACTGAACACCGAAGAAATGATTCAGTCGCTACTGCGACCGGTATTTGCTCAGTTTGATTTCGCAGATTTACCAAGACAGCTGGTTGAAAATATTGTCCAAGATGTGGTGGGGTTCCGCCAGTGACTCTAAGCATGCGTGATAGGCTTTAAGCTCTACAAAGTGATAAAAAACATGGTACCCGTGCAAAACCCGTGCAGTAATTTTTTATACGCCACGTAAGCAACTACTCTGACTCATAAAGTCTCCGCGAACCCGCCCCCTCCTAAGGGACGGATCACTTTTGGGCATCCCGGTCATTCATACGATGCGCAGCGAATGTCGGCTCTCCGCCCTTGGTGTCGAACGACACGAACGGCCCATAGCCGACATTCAGCACTTGCTAAAGCATTTCTAATTTAACCTGAGGCATATCCGGCAGCCTGAAAGTAGTTTGTACACTCCTGCGGGGAGTACATTGCGCAGATTTCGCCAAGGGCTTCGAACACCGAGGTGAATGATCGCGCACTGATGCGTCTGAGGTGAGCCTTCAATTTGGAGAAAGCCAACTCAATCGGGTTCAGGTCTGGCGAATATGGCGGCAGATAGAGGAACCAGCATCCATGAGCCTTGAGCGCCGCAGCGGCTTCTTTGTTGTGATGCGTCGCGAGGTTGTCGAGAACCACGGCTGTGCCTGGCGCGATCTCAGGGATCAGGACCTTTTGCACATAGGCCGCGAAGGCAGGACCATCCATCGCGCCTTTGATCACCCAAGGTGCGATCAGAGACTCTTGTGTTAGCCCCGCAATCAGGGTTTGGGTTCCCCAACTGCCGAAGGGCGCATCCATCGTCAGGCGTTCGCCACGCGGGGCCCAGCCGCGCAGCCGGGCGAGGTTCGTTTTGACCGCTGTTTCATCAAGAAAGACAACGCGTTCCGGCATCCGCGCAATGGCTGGCAAACGGTGTGTGAACCAGTCCTCACGTCGTCGCCTCACCTTGGCACGGTGACGTTCGGTAGCGACCAGTGACTTTTTTTGTGCGTGAACCCGAGACGCTTTAGCAGATGCCCGATAGCAGAGTGCTGGACCTGCAGTCCGGTTGCATCAGCAAGCGCATCACGCAGCTCAAACAGTGTGATATCAGGGTCTTGAGCAATCAACTCTTCGAAAAAACCAACATGGGGTGCCAATTTTCCTGACCCTTTTGGACGACCCTGTACGGCAGGATCAGCCCGGCCCGTCGTTTGGATCTGATGCCGCCACCGGGCGCCCGTTGCTGGCGACAGCTTCAAGCGTGCTGCCGCCGCTCGCCCGCTTAACCCTTCCTCAATATATCTCTGAAACCGCGCACGTAGCGCTGATGGCAAAGGTGCTGACATTGTTCATCCTCCCAAACAGGATGAATCACAATCAGGCCAGTTTGGGAATCCCCAGCGATTCAGGTTTTGTTAGAAACGCTTTAAATGCCGGGCCGAAAGCAATCAATTGGAACGGTGCAGCATTCTAAGTTCCCATACAGCATAATTAAGAAAAGAGCTCTCAGCTGACAAATCTGAATGCTAATCGAACATCGACACCACTTGCGTGTGCATCTGAAGTGGATTTCGGAGCATCCTTTGAGGCTGTTGAATGCCTCCAAACCATAACCGATGGATGCAGGATGAAGGCCACCAACATTGCTGCTGCTGCAAACAACTTTGGCCCCAGCGGCAAAATCAGGACATTTCTTTCCTGAACTTCAAATTCAACTATTCTACGGATTTCATAAAACAAATTTTCTGGACGAGACAGATCATATTTTTGAAGTAGTTCTTCATTCTCTAGAAAGCTAAAGCCTAAATTATTCTTCTCAATTGCATCTTCAAATCTCGAATCCGTTCCAATCGGCGTCATGCAGTAAATCCGATCGGGTTCAAGTAAATCTATTGCTCCGACCGCCCTTCCATACTCATAACCTGCGCCAATCAATAGCGCCAAAGAGTCCCGGGAAGACGAGGTTTCTCCAATAAATGCCGGTATGACCGGTCCAAACGACCGGACTATGTCAAGTGAATGTGACGGCTCAACAAATGTTCTTGGGAAGTAACAGATGGACACTGCTCCAATATGGCTTCGTTTTCCAAAAAATGTTTGCAAGATGACAGCAATCTTTTCGCGGTCAAAAGAAGTGACATCGAACAAAATAGACGCACTCACCGAAGCATTCAAATATGCCTCGACCTTCTCCATAAATTCACCAAAATTGGCTACAAGTGTAGCATTCTGAACGATTAGGTCAGCACGATTTTCAGGGTATGAAAAAAGATCACCTGACTGATAGTCAAACAAGATCATTGCAGGATCAAGATCGGCGTTGTGTATCTTTCGAAGCGCCTCGAGCGAACGATGTTCATAACCTACGCAGCCGATAAATAGATCAGCTTTCACATCATTGGGCTCGATAAGCGATATCTCAGTCATCTTTACTTGCCCAATTCAACAGGTCAGGTTGCTCCGCGTAAGAAATTTTTGTTTCTGGCAAACCTGAAAGCGTTCTTGATTGTCCTGTAATGGTTGGAAGCTTGTAGAAGGGCGCCAACCGATGTGAGATTCGAAACCGATGTTCTTCGAGATCAAAAATCAACTGTTTGCTTCCTGATAATTGATCCACAACTAAAGCTCCCGAGTTGATGGCAAGCGCTAACGGTTCCTTGAGTTCTGGTTTGAGGTTTCTCACAACGTAAGACAATGCGGGTTCCGGCTGGAAATTTTGCCCTAACAAATTTTCGCTCAGAGCGTCGCCAAGTTTGTCAACAAGTTCAAGGATCGAATGGATTTGACTTTCCAAGGCCTCGGTCGAATAAGTATGTGCTGAAATAAGCGCTCGGAACCTGTCTACGTTTCGACTAATTGCACGGTTTTGGGCTACTGCAGGATTCTCTTTGGCGAGGAAGCTCTTCAAAAGATCGCCGACATAGTATTTGATGGCCCTCGGATTCCCTTCTGTCAAAGCCAAGATTTGGTCAAACCCGTGATAGTAGCCATAGCCTTTGGCTGACGTCCGGCGACTAGCCCAGCCGGATGTATGGCCTCCCTTTACCAAATAATAGCTTCGGATTTCTGCTATAGGGAGGGGTTTTCTAATCAGCTGGGCACGTTTCTTCTCACCTTTGATCTTGTTTATATCCCCCGCCTTGCTCACTCCATTCTTTGACATGTAAGTAACATATGAGGTGTCCCCAGCCTGTACCGCCATTGTGTGAATTTCCACAAAGTTCCGCTCGAACCCAGAAGCAGAGAATTTTCGTGTGCCTTTATGAATCGAGGTTGAGCTATTTAAGTATTCGGCGAAATCCGTAGATGTGGTACCTGCTGCGAGGCACTCGTTTGAGATTAGCTTTTTAGAAAGCGTGTAGTCTGCATTAGCAAACTTGTTAGCGAGAATTATGGAGTGATAATCCTGCCCTTCGACAGGGCCGTTTTCTTGGGCCGCAACTCTTTCCTTTAACGAATAAAAGTCGATATAAGGGAATAGGGAGAACTTCAAAACGGCTCTTTGGTCAAATGATCTCAGATTCTCATACAGTTGAGCGAGAACTCGCTTAGGGGCAATTTCCATCTCGTCAAAACATATGCTCCATCGCAGTTCGCCTCGCAAGCTCCCAACAATGTTGAAGAAACCCTTTAACATCAGAAGAAAATCAAGGCTTTCCATCTGCATTACGGCATCAAGGGCTTGCTTGTTGGGGAGTGAGCTAATCGCTGATCTATATTGATTGGAGCGCTGAAGTAGCGCTAGTTTTAAACCAACGAATGAATTCTGAGCCCGCCTCAGACCCCAGAATTTGGAACATTCGTTGCTGATAAATTTTTCTTCTTGTTCCGAAATTTGAACTGACCAAGGGAAAAGTGTGTCATTTGCTTCGGCGTCAGATTCAGAAATCGCGTCCTCGAACGACGCTACCAGTTGATGCAGGCAATGATCCACAAACAGTCCATTAAGAACATGATCTCGCTCGTAATCCACTTCCAATGCGCCAGAAATTGATTGGGCGTTCCCACGCCAAATGGTTTCAGCTGGAATATAGATTGGGATAAAATTAAAATCAATTTTGGAAAGCCGATCTTTCAAATCAGGTCTTTGATGAAGAAAAAACAAACCAGACGCGGTAAGGGCCTTCATAATTGTGGTTTTGCCAAGTCCTCTTGGTCCGACCAGCACCAAGTTATGAAATCCTGCAACCTGCTCAAAATAATCAGGGACAACGAATGTCTCAGCGATTTGCCTAGGTGAAGCATTCCGAGCATTGAAAGATGAGTGTACTATCACAATTCATCTCCCTGCAGCATCATCCCACTTACTTGGGATCGCGTCTGAAGGATTTCTCTGCCGGTTGTTTCCAACCTATTGTTGATCTCATTGACCTGATCAAGCGACAAATACTCAACTTCCGGAACTGCCGCCAGCAGCTTCGCACGGTTCAAGGCCCCCACGATGGGTACAACTCTGAGCTTCATTTCAACCGCGTCAAGATCCAAGGTTGGCCCAAATTTACTTATATGTGGCATAGTGTGCTTCTTGCTCTCTTCCCAGCGAGACGCGCCCCAGTCCCAAGAGAAAATTGTACCTTGAGGCCGGCTACGTTCGGCTAGGTCAAAATCAAGAAGATGAAACTGATTGCAAAAATGGCTATCCTGCCCACGATATGGGTAGGCCGCAAGACTCGCTGCAGAAAGCAGGACCGCAGGTCGAACTCCTACCGGCGCTCTCTTCAGATTTACTAGATGTTTGTGGCCATGGGCCACGATGCAGTTTTTTCCTGAAGATCCCAAAAGCTCAAGAAAACGTGGGCCATTCGACATCTGATCGTATTGTTCATCCAAGATGTCATCAATCTTGAGAGGATGATGATGCATCATCACAAGAACATGCTCGCAGGCAGTTCTTTCAATAGCGTCCATGGCCTTTTCGATCATTCCATCGGTCAAGTAACCAATTGACCAAATATCCTGAGAGACTTCACCGTTCTTGCCAAAGCCATGTAACTTACATGTATCAAGAGCGACCAGTAGACACTCATTAAATTCGCAAGTTCCCACACCATCGTTGTGATAGCCATCGTTTAGAACCGGATTGTGAGAGGGGAACGCAGGACGTATTTGCTTTAAGAAATCAACACGCAAGGCTGCCTCTTCGATGTCTTCGATGCGAGTTGCGATGTCGTGATTTCCCGTGATACCTGGGAGTATCCGAAACTCTGTGTATGAGGCTTAGCCCATGCGGTTGAAACAGGTCATCGGTTGAACCGTTCAGGGTAGAGAATAGCGAACTGGTTTCGGGCAGCAACCCATTCCCTGACACACCGTCCGGTGTTCTCGAATTTTCGGATTGCCAAATAGATCAGCTTGGTTGCGGCATCATCTGTTGGAAAGCTGCCACGTGTTTTCGTGGTTTTCCGGATCACCCGGTTCAGACTTTCTATGGCGTTGGTGGTGTAGATGATTTTGCGCACCGCGGGCGGGAAGGCAAAGAACGGGATGACCTCCTGCCATGCGCGCCGCCAGCTTGGCGCGATTGAGGGGTATTTTGTACCCCATTCAGCTTCGAAATCATCCAAGGCTTTGGCGGCTTCCTCGTCGTCCACCGCCTGATAAACCCGACGCAGGTCTTTGGCCACGGCCTTGCGGTCTTTCCAGCCGCAGAAGTTCAGGGAGTGGCGCACAAGGTGCACGATGCAGGTTTGCACAGTCGTATCGGGGAAGGCTGCGTTGATGGCGTCAGGGAAGCCCTTAAGGCCATCGACGACGGCGATCAGGATGTCTTCGACGCCCCGATTGCGCAGGTTGTTCATGATCGACAGCCAGAATTTGGCCCCCTCGTTGGCCGCGATCCACAGGCCCAGAACCTCGCGTTCACCCTCCGCGGTGACCCCCAAGGCCACGTAGACGGCCTTGTTTTTAACCTGGCGACTTTCAGCGTCGCGGATTTTGACCCTGAGAGCGTCGAGAAAAACGATAGGATAAACTGGTTCCAAGGCACGGTTTTGCCAATCTGAAACCTCCTCCAGAACCGCATCGGTGACGCGACTGACCAGGTCGGCGGAAACCTTCAGGCCATAAACCTCTTCAAGGTGGGCGCGGATATCGCGGGTCGACAAACCTGCAGCATAAAGCCCGATGATCTTGTCATCCATCCCGTCGATCCGGGTTTGGCCCTTCTGGATCAGCTCAGGTTCGAAACTGCCTTCCCGGTCTCGTGGGATGTCAATCGGCACCGCACCGTCGTTGCCCTTCAGCACTTTGCGCGTCGCCCCATTACGCCGGTTGGCCTGCTGGCTGGCAGGCTCACCATGTGGCTCATAGCCCAGATGCTCGGTCAGTTCCGCGCCCAACATCCGTTCCATCAGCCGGACCTTCAGTTCCTTCATCAGGCCTTTGTCGCCGAGTAAATCCTCAGGTCGTTCAACGCCGCTGAGCAGCTCGTCCAGTAGTTCCTTGGAAATTGTCATTGCAGTCATGCTCCTTCGTTGGTGAAGCATGGGCCATATTACTCATACACAGAAGGTCGGACACTCTCTGATACCTATCACCATCGGAATCTTTAAACGCTGCGCAACCTCATGCAGGTCATGCCAAACTTGGAGCAGAACGAGTTTTTTTGCCTGATGAGCAAAATCGCCGAGGCATACGAGCACATCAATTTGTCCGGCCTGGTCATTGAGGCAATCTCCAAGCGCCAAGATCCGATTGGAAGACTTAGTACGATGTTCAATCCGAAAACCGCTTCCATCCTCACCATGATAGCCGTGCCCATCAGGTAACTTTGAAAGCTCTTCGGAAATCGCGTGAACATCGCTTATAATAAGAAATTTCATCGAATTACTGATTGTCCAATACTGCTACTAACTCTTTCTCTACCTTCCTACGCCCCGCAAAACCTCCAACATTTCTTGTCACAGAAATCTCACCAACAATTGAGCCACAGAACTTTTCTGAGAACTCCGAGCAGTTCTTGTATGAAATCACAACGCGATTTTTCCCGGAAAGAGCATGGGAGACGCTAAATAGACGTTCCAGATCGTGACCTTTGAATGTATTTGCCCCATATTCTCCAAAAACCCGTTCGTCATTAGTAAAATACGGTGGATCCATGTAAATACATGATCCGGTTGGATTTAGTTGCAACAAAAAATCTTCAAAATCCAGACTATGTAGTTGCGCATTCTGAAGCACTCCTGAGAACCGCCGAAATGCCTCGCAATCCAACTTCTTTTTTACTTTTAGCTTTGCGCCATACGGGGTGTTGAATTTTCCATTGCGATTGGTCCTATAGAGACCATTGAAACAGAAATGGTTTAAGTAAATAAAATGCCCAGCCTTTTCAGGACTCTGTTCCATCTCGTTGTATCTCGTTCGCGCTGAGTAGTAAGACTGCTCGTCGACAGGTATTGCAGCATATTGCTCCCACACTTCATCAGGAGCAGACTTAGTCTGACGGAAGAACCCAATTAGATCGGAGTTCAGATCGTTTAGATGACTGGTCTCTGGAGAATTCTCAAAGAAGAACACTGCCGAGCCGCAAAAGGGCTCGATGTACGGGACATCGAACCTCAAGAAAGGACTAAGCCTATCTGATATCTGTGACTTACTTCCTGCCCACTTTAGCAGCTTTGATTGTCCACTCATTCAACCACATTAGCACTCTCGGTTCGCGACGGGAACACCGAAGCTCGCCCGTGTTGAATATGACACCTGTAGCGGGTGCAAACAGCTAATGACGATGACTGCAGCGAATGTCAGCTTCTCTAATTGGGTGTCTGGGTCAAGCTCGTTTTCCTTGTTCTATGTGATCGGTGATCGCTTATCCGGGTCACGCTTCTCTTCGCAGTCTGTTTTGGTGTTCGAATGGCACCGCTGCATGCATGTGTCGGATTGGTAGTGGAGAGCCCTGCTTCCCGGCGCGCTTCAAGTTGCGCAGCAGACATTTTCGTCTTCATCCACAGACCTCGTCCGGATTGGACGATCCCGTCAGGTTGGTTGGGGGTTTTTTAGATCATGCCGTGCCTCCTGCCTGTTCCTGACGGAATTCTGTGCCATCGGCCCACATTCGATGCAGTAAGACAGCGAGTTTGCGTGCGACAGCGACTACAGCGCGACGGCGACCTTTGGTGCGCATCAATCGCATGCCCCATGATTTGATCTGCGACCCTGCCATGGTTCGCATCAACATTGCGTTGGCTGCAGCATACAGCGTTGCACGAACATCTCGGTCTCCTGCCTTCGATATTCGGCCGGGGTTATCGTGTTCACCTGACTGATATCTTCGCGGCGTGAGACCAAAATGCGCTGCGACAGTGCGGGATTTTTTGAATCTATTGGGGTCATCAATTGCGGCTTTGAATGTCAAAGCTGCAATAGGTCCCACACCTGGCACTGTCATCATCCGCATGCACACCGCGTCTTGCGATGCCGCGCGCTTCACGCGTCGATCCAGTTCCAGATAGTTTTGAAAGAGGACCGTACGGGCATCAAGTAAAGGAAGAACCGCGTGCGCGAGAACTTCATCCATCTCAATCATAGGTCGAACGAGGGCGTCGAAGGAACCGTGCTTTACCGTTCTGGGCAGTCGTACCCCGAAGATCTTCAATAAACCCCGCACTTCGTTTGCAAGGTCGATCGTCTTCTTCAGCAATGCCTTGCGTGTGCTAAGCAGCGCCCGAAGGCCATGAGCTTCGCGGCTTTTCATATGTACTGGACTGAACCACCCAGTGCGTAGGATCTGCGCAATCCCTTTCGCATCGGTCTTATCTGTTTTGTTCCGCATCGCTGACAAGGCAGCATTCACCTGGCGGGCCTCCATACAGACGATATCGAAGCCCAAGGATTGTAAGCCAAAGTAAAGATGCTGGCTCAAGGCACCGGCTTCAAAACCGACGCGCTCAACGGGGTGATCAAAGGCTTCAAGGCACGCAGCAATGTCCGCAACTTCGCATGGCAGCTCTCGCTCCAGCCAAACCTTGCCTTTGCTATCGACGATGCACAAAGCACACGACCGAAGCGACACATCTAAACCAGCATAGTATTCCATCATCTGTCTCCCTTGTTCACAGCTATGCTGTGATACTATCGGGAGCTCGACCAAAGTGCAGGGTCAGCCCAATTACGCATGCTTCCCGCCGATTTTACGCAATCCCTTGGCTCTGCTCTATCCATCGACAGCATGCAACCATCAAAAAAAATTAGAAAAATCGCGAGTCGTTTCCGCGGCTTAGCGTGCGTGGCACGATTTTCTCGGTCGGTGTCTCTTGGAACCAGCAATCTCAACCATAGATTCTGAATGACGGCGCTGAACACAGCGTTCTGTAAGCCGGGCGAAGCGGGAGCGGTAACTCCCACAACGCCCTCACCACGCCAATCTGTCGAGGAGATCAACATGGCTGATTCAATCCCTACCACGCCCAATGGCGTGCATGAAGTCCCACATTCACACACACCAGTGAGCCATGCGTTTCGCGGGTTGCTGCGCGCGGCGCATCACGCGGTGACGTCAGAGAACGACTTGGAGTTTGCTGGCGGTGCCCGTTTTGATCCAGCACTGGCGCTGTACCAGAGCGAGGCCGATGAGGCTTGGTCTGCACTCGATGCGGCATTGGAGACCGTACTCAGCACCCCTAATCGCCGCGCCGCCGATCGCGCACTCAAACAGATCGCACAGGTCTATCAGCTGTGCCTGTCGTTGACAGATTTTTGCGACATGCTTGCGCTTTCTGAGCGCTACATCCGTCACAGTGGCTTGTTTCGTGTGCGCGGCGCGACCGCCTCTGATCGTTCTGTAAATGCGATAATCGCTGAGGCCGACACGGCCCTAAACGCACTCTTTGCATTGGAGCGGTTTGGTGCTGTCGCCTACCACCGCGATGACGACCCTGATCCCACCCCGACTGAGGCCCTTACAGCACGCGCGGCATAATCCACCGCGCCTGTCAGTCGCGTGCCGGACGTCAGCGCCAGTCTTGGCGCGACGTTCGGCACGCCCTCCCTCTTTCGAAAGGATCAGATCATGATCACTCAACCCTTCTTGCGTGGGCTGGATTTGCCGCGCCACCCCGCGCCGCGCGCAGACGCGCTTGTTCCGCTCACCGAGTTGCACGCGTTTCCCGACATTTCGACGGCGGCCAAGTCCCACCACGCCAAACGCTTTGGCAGCGCCGCTGAGCTGCTCTGCGATAGCCTCTTGATGCGCCTTGGCATCGACAGTCATCCGTCGCCAGAGTTTCAAGCTTTTGACCGCCTCATCTATCTGGACGACCGCCCTCTGCGGTTGCAGATCAAGGTCCGCTTGAGCGCAGAGAACAACGCCTTCTGGTTCAAGGTCGCCCATGGCAACCCGCGCCACGCCAGCGGGGTGCGCGGCTATCGCCAGGATGCCTTCGATTTACTGGCGCTGGTGATACTGCACCATAATGTGGTCAAGTTCAGCGCCTCCAAGGCCTCAAAGCAGCAGATCGCCTTGTCGGAGATCCCATGTCTGCGGGACCACCCGTTTGAGAGCTTGCGCTGTGCGCTCAACGCACTCGAGTTGAGCGAGACGCTTGATGAGGCTCCCGCGCAGCTAAACGCTGCCTGATCAGCTCAGCCCCACGCCCAAAACCAATGCCACGACACTGTCGTCGTGGCCTGCATCCCACTGCTTTGGAGGTCTGCCATGACCCAGAATTTTCCCTCACTACCCGGCTTTTCTGCTGCCAAGTCCCACCTGCTGGAGCACGCCCAGACTGTCAGTGATCTCTTTGAGCGGATCAGTCACGTCGATGATGATGTGCCGGGCTGGCCCGAGCCTGAAGGTATCCCCGATGACGCGCCCTTGCTCGGTCCTCCGGCGCCCGCCCCGCTCAACGGCGCACATTGCCTGCAGGCTCTGGCAATCTTGCAGCTCGCCAAGACCTTTGAGGATCGCGCCCTGACAGCGATGATGCGAGATGGGCGGCCAGTCTGTCTCACCTTGCCCGATCACGATATGGGTGAGATCGTCGAGACTGCGGCTCAGGCGCTATATCCGGAGGCTTTTGCGGTTGGGCGCTCCGGCAAAATCTGGCGCGCCCCTGAGGCCGCCACCAGCGGCAAGACCATCATCGCGCTTGCGGAAGTTAAACTGCGCAGCTTCCTGCATGAGGGGCACAGCGTTTTGATGCTCACCTCATCCGAGCAGACCGCCTCTTCCCAAGTGCAGGACCTGGTTGGGCATGATCTAAATCTTGCGCCAATCAGTCACGAGATGATCCTCGGCGTGCTGACGCTGACGCATACGCCGACCAGCCCAGGTGTCACCGATGCGCTTGTGGAGACATTGCCGACCTCCACCAAGCTTTGCCGTCTTACGACCTTAAAACTCATCATGGCCTTCCAGGCTGATACCGCTGTCGAGGTCGCACAGCGCCTGTCGCGGTTTGCGGCCGCCGCCCCGCAAAAGGCGGGGCCAAAGCTCAGCGATGTGTTTGGACAGGAAGAAGCCGTCGCGGCTTTTATGCAGCTACAAGAGGATTTAAATTCCTGGCAAGCCGGCGAAGTGTCGTGGGAGGAGGTCACATCCAGCCTGCTGCTTTATGGCCTGCCCGGCACTGGTAAAACCCTTCTGCCGACCGCATTTACGAACAGTGCGGGCCTGCCGCTGATCAAGACAAGCTACGCAGATTGTCAAAAAGCGGGCCATCAAGGTGACATGCTGCGCGCCCTCGACATGGCTGTCAACGAGGCCATCAATAGCGCGCCTTCGGTGCTCTTTATTGATGAGATCGACGCTTTCTATGCACGAAGCAGTGAGGTCCATAATAGCCGATACATGATCGGGGTCGTCACCGGCTTGCTGACACAAATCGATCGCGTGAATGCGACGGCAGGCGTGGTTCTTGTCGGGGCCACAAACCACCTGACTATCGTGGATGAGGCCGTGGTGCGCGCCGGGCGCTTTGATCGTCACATTGCGATTGCCCCGCTCAACCTCGCAGCCATCACCTCGTTTCTACAGGCCAAGCTCGGCGATGTGGTTGAGGCGCGCGAACTACGCCACATCGCGGCACGCATGATCGGGGCGACGGGGGCAGAAATTGATGACTTTATACGCAAAACCCGGACACTTGCGCGCGAGGTGAAGAGCAATATCTCGGACAGGATTTTGCGTCGAGCGGCCGACCTTTATCTACCCTGTCCGGACACCCCCTTGCTGCGCCGGATTGCAGCCCACGAGGCCGGGCACCTCCTCGTTGGGCATCTTTTAAAGATGCCCCGCGCCACCCTCGCGCGGGTCACCTCAAAAGGCGGCGCGGTGCTGCGTGACCAACGGATAATGCAGACCGATAAGAAACTGAACGACGACATTGCAATGCTGCTCGCGGGCCGCGCGGCCGAACAGCTGTTGTGCAACTCAATCTCAAACGGTGCGGGCTGCGGGATCGACAGCGATCTTGCGAAGGCCACCCGGTTGGCCCTGCAAGCCGAAACCCAGTTTGGCTTCGCAGAAAACATAATGCTCTGGCACGACATCCCCCATCCGCCGCGCCCCTTTGATATCCCGCATGACCTGGCTAGCCGAGCGACAGAACGGTTGAAGGCCGCCGAGGCAAAGGCGACGACGCTGCTTTCAGACAATCAACCCGCACTGATGAAAATCGCGGACACCTTGTTTGAAGCGCGCGAGATAGAGGGGCGGGCGTTGGATTTACTGTTGGAAGCGGCGACGAATATGGATGCCGTAAAAGAACCGGTGTTTGAAGGGAAGGATGCGCCAACAACCAATGAGGCTCCGTTCTCAGTGCAATACCCGCGCGATCTACAAGCTCACTTGATATTGCGAAAAGCATAGGCCAAAATGGCTACCGAAACGTCAAGATATGTCACACGCATTGTCACACAGAATGTCACACAAAACCGTCAAACTGGAACACAAGGGAAACGGCGTAATATAAGTAAAACAATAACTTATATGGGTGAATCTTAATTTAGCTCCGTTCCCTACCGTCGGAGCCAATTCCCCTCATTTGCTAGAAATTCCCAAAGCTGGTTGAGGTTTTGGCGCGCGCGGTGCCATGTTAAGGTCAGGACCCTAATGGACGTGCGAGAGACGCACGCGTTTTGTGCTGTTCGAACACCGGTCGACATGTTTCTACTTTCGCGCGCAGATACGCTTGGTTCAGGTGCTGCGTCAGGCTTGGTTGTATAGGCGACCCGCTATCCAACCCCGGGTTAACCCACCCCGCATCGCGCCAGGACCGAAGCAGCGCCGCACACAAATTAACTGCCATCAAAAAGTCACAATTAGTTGACTCTCGGCCCGTCAGGCGGTCCTGATTGGGGATATTCGCTGATAAATTTGTGTTCTCGTTCGTCATATTCAGGGATTGGGCAAACCGATCCTTCCGGCTGGAACGGCGTTTCTACATGCCCCTTTTCAGAAATGAGACCGCCCGAAATCCGGGCATCTTTTTGAAACAGTTATTGGAGCGCCACCATGTCGGTCACGGAACAAACCCAGGCTCAGGCCGCGCTTGCCCTGCGGGATCTGGCATCGGGCCTGTATACTGTGGACGCAGCGACATCACTGGCCCGCTACCCGCTCAGGGCATTGAAATACCAGTTCAAGTCTATCGCGACCCTTGAAGACAAACGTGACGATCTTGAAGCTGGCGCAACCAAGCTTCAAGTGATCGCCAAAGTCTTTTCCAAGGTCGGACCGACCAAGCTGGTCGGCAAGATCGCCGAGACGGTGGCCGAAAGCACCAAAAAGAAGCTGGACACGATCGAGACCAAGCTTGAGGAGATCACCAAGGTTGCAGACAAAGTGGCCACGGTCATCGAAAAGACTGATCTGGCACTCGACAAAATCTCGACCTATTCCGAACGCACCGCCCTTGTCGCAGATGTTTATTCGCGCAAACTGGCGGTGGCCGATCAGAACCTTGCGGCAGCCAATCAGGCGTTTACCACCGGGTTCGATCTGTTCGACGATGCCGAAGAGCTGAAAGACGGCTACAAGCTTCAGCTGGCCATCGCTGCGGAAAAGAACAGCAGTGCCGCGCGTCAGATCGAAGATGCAGTGGCACTGGTCTGTGCCTTGCAGGAAAACTTTGACGGTCTGGACGCATTCATCGAATTCGACGGCTTTGACGTGATCAAGACAGCCACCGATATGCTGGAAGATGTCGCCGATGCCCTGTCCCCGCTGTTTTCGCCCCTGTCCAAGGTCTATGACGCGGTCGGTCCGGTTCTGGATGCGCTGGGGTCGATTTTCGGCTGGCTTCTGAAACCGGCGGAATGGGCGCTTGAGGCCATTCTGGATGCGACCGGTATCAACGACCTGTTGCAGGACGCGGCGGACGAAATCCTGTCGTTCCTGCCCGATCTCGACATTCTGGACGGCCTTGCCGCACGGATCGAGACCGAACTTTTGGCCAAACTGGAAAAATTCATCACCGAAAAGCTGAAATTGCCGCTGGCCGAGATCGAAAACCTTTTGGGCTCGGCGACCTTCCCGGTAGACTTTTCCGTCGCAACGGCAGGCGACGATGTGCTGTACGGGTCGATGAACGATTTCGGCGCGCTCAATCTGGACGGGCTGGCGGGCAACGACATCATCACCGGCAGTGATTATGACGACACGCTGCGCGGTGGCGAAGGGCGTGACATGCTGATCGGCGGCGGCGGCGACGATTTGCTGGACGGTGGTGCCAACACCGCAGCGGGGCCGGACATGGCTGTGTATGACGGCAACATCGACGATTACGGAATCGTCAGCAAGCTGGAAAACGGGCTGGCGACGGGCACATGGTTTGTCGTCGACTATCGCGAAATCTCGTATATCGCGGGCACGACAACCCAGATGAACACCGGCACCGACGAGCTGGTCAATATCGAACTGATTGCCTTTGCCGACGACGTTTTGGACCTGCGCAAGATCGCAACCTATATCCGCACACAATCGCTGGACGGTGAACTGGCCCGCGTCACACCGACCGAAACCACCCTGCCCCCGATTGCCGGCGTGCCGCAACTGACGGCCGATGGCATCGCCACAGCTGACAACCCTTACGGCGCCAACGATCGCATCATCGGGGCGCTTGGGTATGATATTCTGGTGACAGGTCGCGGTGCGGACCAGCTGGAAAGCAGCTTTAACGGCAGTCTGACAATCGACCTGCAAAAGGCCGTGGGCGACAACCTTCAGGGTGGGCCTGACAATGACACCTATATCTCGGGCGCCGGCAACGGCGGGCTGGATTACATCTATGACACTGGCGGCATTGACGCCGTGGATTATCGCAAAAGCCTGTACGCGCTGAATATTTTCCTTGGCAGCACAGCCCAAGAGCTGACCTATCGCCCCACCTCGATCACCATTGATGCCGATCCGGTGGGCCGGACCGTTGCAGGCAACGTGTTGCCCGTTGGCGTGCTGTTCGGGATCGAGAACATAGACGGCACAGACTTTGGCGATGTGCTGATCGGCTCGGATGACGCCAACAAGATCAACGGACGCGGGCAGAATGACCAAATTCGCGGCCTGGGCGGCGATGACATCCTGCTGGGCGGTGCTGGCAGTGACACGTTGATCGGTGACGCTGGCGATGATTTCCTGGATGGCGGCACCGGCAACAACGTTTATGTTGCCGGATTGGGCAACGACTATATTTCCGACCTCAAGGGCCATTCCACCGTCAAATATTCGGCGGTCGAACGCACCAGCCACTATGATGTCAGCGTCGATTTCGTCGACTTCCTGACAACCGGCACCTCGACCGTCAACGTCCTGGACATGCCGGGGGGCATTGTGCTGTTGCCGACCGAGGTTCCCGGCCAGCAGCAGGTGTCGAAATACGAAACCAGCGTTGTTGTCGGTGACCGCTACGGCGTTGACTATCTCGAAGGCGTCGAACGCATTGTCGGGTCAATCGGGCGCGACATCATCTACACTTCGCGTGATTTCGGACAGACGGTCTATGCCGGTAAGGGCGACGACGAACTGTTCAGCGGTCAAAGCGCTGCGCAAAACAGGTTTTATGGCGGGGCCGGAAACGATCTGTTGGTCAGCAGTGCGCTGGCCGAAGATGTTTTCTTTGGCGGTGAAGGCAGCGATACCGTCAGGGTCTGGGGCGACAACAACGTTGACGGCGAACTGCTGTTTGGCGACGACAACCGCACAGCCGTTCTGGCGGGCACCGACGTGCTGGACCTCAGCAAAAGCAATTTCTCATGGCACGTTTACCTGAACCCGGTGGCACCAAACGGCAGCCTTGTGGGCAAGGCTTCGCTGGCCTCGGTCTTTGACGACGATCCGCTGTATATCCAGCCGACGCTGGGCGTGAATGGCACGGTCAAGAAACTGCCGGGCGTCATGGTTCCGGGCGAGACCTACCCCGGCACGCCGATCGGGTTGCGTGTCGCAGACCCCAACACCGAAAGCCCCGGCGGCAGTGTCGAAAACATCGGCGAATTCGAACACATTATCGGCTCGGACAACCGCGACATCATTTCCGGCGGCAGTCCCGACGGGGCAATGTTGCTGGATGGACGTGGCGGTGACGACGTTCTGTATGCCGCGCAAATGTTCAGCTCGACCCTGATCGGCGGCGACGGCAATGACGTATTGGGCACTTTCAACCACACCCTTGGCAACGAAACGCCCGTGGCGTTCTTTGATCCGGCCTTGCGCGCGTCCATGGAGGGCGGTGCGGGCAACGACACCTTTGTCGCAGGCGATTTCCGCGAAGTGTTCGACGGCGGCGACGATACCGACCTGTTGACCTATGAAGTCAGTACCAAAGGCGTCACAGCCAACCTGCAAACCAAGCTGCTGGACGGCGGTTATGCCACTGGCGACATCCTGATTGGCGGCATTGAAAACCTGACAGGGTCGCAGTTCAACGACAGCCTGACCGGCGACGCGGGCGACAATGAAATCGTGGGCTGGGATGGCAACGACACGATCCGCGGAATGGCGGGCAACGACGAATTGTTCGGCAATGACGGCAACGACCAGCTGTTTGGAGGCATGGGCAGCGACTTATTGCACGGCGGCAACGGCGGCGATCTGCTGGATGGCGGCGAAGGCACCGACGCGGCCAGCTGGAGCCTGCTGCAAAACCATCCCAAGGGCGGCATCTCGCGGCTGACCAATGATCTGTCGGGGGTTTCGGCGGACCTGCAAAGCGGGATTGCCGGGAACGACACGCTGGTGTCGATTGAAAACCTGATTGGCGGCGTCGGCGATGACAGCCTGTTTGGCGACAGCATTGGAAACCTGCTGAGCGGCAACAAGGGCAACGATCTGCTGGAAGGGCGCGGCGGCGACGACCTGCTGATTGGCGCCGAGGGCGATGACACCCTGCGCGGCGGTGCCGGGAACGACTTTATGACCGCTGGCGCGGGCACCAACGAGATTTATGGCGACACCGGTTTTGACACGCTGGATTACAGTATTCTGACATATGGCATTACCGTTGTGATGGCCGGTGTCGGCAGCCGCACAGGCGAAAGCAGCGGCGTGGTAAACGCGCTGACCCCTGCCCCTTTCTATGTCTGGGCAGACAGCCTGACCACCACCACAGGGCCAACCGACCTTGCAGGCGACATCATCCAGACTGGCACCACCGAGACCCGCTATACCTATCAAAGATTTGATCAGGGCACGGATGATCCCAGCGATGACACCTTCCGTCAGGAAGATCCGATTACCCCCGAACGTATCTGGAAACTGGACCCCTATTTTGCCGAAACACCAGGCGATCTGAACGAGGTTCGCTTTTTGCCAGATACGCTGAAACCCGAGCAGCAGGTTGTGGTGATTGACAGCTTTGTCGACAGCACCGACATTTTTGAATCCATCGAAATGCTGGTGGGCAGTCAAGGCGACGACAGTTTCCTTGGCAACAGCGAAAACACCACATTCTACGGCGCAACGGGGGCCGACACCATCATGGGTGGCGGCGGTATCGACACGTCCAGCTACGCCTATTCCGAGGCCGCCGTTTCGATCAACCTTCAGACCGCAACCGCAAATGGCGGCGATGCAACCGGCGACATTCTCAGCGACATCGAGAACCTGATCGGCTCAACTTATGGTGACAGTCTGACCGGCGACGCAAATGACAACGTGATCGAGGGCGGCGCGGGCAATGACACCATCAAGGGCGGTGCGGGCAATGACACAGCCGTGTTCGCAGTGGCCAGCACGGACGTGATCGTCGCGCGCACGGCAACAGGCGTGCGCATCATCGTCGAGGAAAACGGCGTGATCCTTGAAGACGATCATCTGGCCGACGATGTCGAGCTGATCCGGTTCACCGACCGCACGCTGACCTTGGCCGAACTGTCCGGTCTGATCATCACCGGCAGCGAGCTGAGCGAAGAAATCACTGGCACCGCGATTGCAGACAACCTGCTTGCCGGCGCGGGCAACGACACGGTCTTTGGCCGTGGCGGCAACGACAACCTCTATGGCGAGACAGGAAACGATTCACTGCTGGGTGAAGGCGGAAACGACACCATCGACGGCGGTGCAGGTGCAGATACACTGCTTGGTGGCACTGGTGACGACCTGCTGATCGGCGGTGCGGGGCTGGACCGCTTTGATGGCGGTGCGGGCAACGACATTTTTGTCATCGACAATCCCGACGAGATCACAACCGAAGCCGCCGGCGGCGGGTCTGATACGGTCCGCGCCTCTGTCAGTGCCGTTTTGCAGGCCAATGTCGAGGGGCTGGAACTGACCGGCACCGCGAACCTGACGGGCCGTGGCAACGCACTGAACAACACGTTGACCGGCAACAGCGGCGCGAACCAGTTGGTGGGGCTGGCTGGCAACGATGTGCTGGACGGTGGCACGGGGCTGGACACGCTGGTCGGTGGAGACGGCAACGACACCTATATCTCAAGGGACGGACTGGACACGATCGTCGAAACCGCGACGGGCGGTCGCGATGCGATCCATGCCTTTGTCACCACCACGCTGACCGGAAACATCGAAGATCTGGCGTTGATGGGCACGGAAAACATCGACGCCACCGGCAACGCGCAGAACAATGCCATGGCGGGCAATGCGGGCGACAACCTGATCGTCGCCAAACGGGGCGACGATACGATCACCGGCAGCGCCGGAAACGACACCCTGCGCGGAGACGAAGGCACCGATCAGGTTGTCTATGACTTTGACCTTGCCGATGCCCAATTCGATTTCGACACCCCGGGTTTCATTCTGATCAGCAAACCGGATGGTGTGGACCGGCTGGAAGGGATCGAAACCTTTGTCTTTGCCGATCAGACCATCAGTACGGATGCTCTGCGCCTTCAGGTGCTGCCCGAACAGCATGTGCAGCTTTATGCGGCAAGCTATTTCGAAAACGACCATGCCATCGACATGTCGCGCGCAGGTGGCGGCAGCCAGTTCCTGAATGTCGGGTCGGCCAGCCAAGGGTCGAACCGCAACAACGAATTCCACTTTGCCACCGCATTTCTGGACAATGGCGGGCGCGCGATGTTTGGCGGCCAAAGCATCAACAACCTGCCCGTCGCGGTGGTGAACAATTTCAAGGTCGATTTCAGTGGTGGCAACACCACGATGATGTCGGTCTTTGGTTTCGTCAAACCGCTGCTGGATATTCTGGATGCGCCCTGGGGCTATTGGGAAACCAATATCTTTAACGGCGATGACCGCATCGTCGGCTCGTATTTCAACGACACGCTGCTGGGTTTTGCCGGCGACGATACGGTTTTTGGCGGGCTTGGCGACAAGGAACGTTATGACGTTTCCGACACCGGCAACATTCCCAGCCCACGCCCCTCGACCATCCGCCAGCCCGGCGCGACAACCGACGATGTCACGGATCTGGTACACGACGGCGATGATCTGATTTACGGCGAAGGCGGCAACGACCAGCTGGACGGCGGCACCGGCAATGACACCATCTTTGGCGGCACCGGCAACGACCGTCTGTGGGGAGGTGCCGTGTCGAACAAGAAGCGCCTGAGCACCGACCCCGAGACCCTGCGTGACACTGGCGCGGACAGTCTGGATGGCGGCGACGGTAACGACACCATCGAAGGTGGCGGCGGCAACGACACAATGACCGGCGGTGCGGGCGACGACAGCTTTGTGCTGACCATGGGCATGGGTCATTCGATCGTCACCGATTTTGGCCGTGGCAACGACACCATCGACACCTCGAAACTGACCCAACAACAGCGCGACGCAATAACAGACGTTGTGCGCCCGGATGGCAAGCGGCTGATAACGCTTGGCGACGGCTCGACACTGCTGATGACTCTGGGGGCTGACAACGAACTGGCCGAGGGGGCGGTCAGCATCAGCGGCACGCCTGTGCAGAACGGGACCCTGTTCGCGGATGTCTCTGAATTGTTCGACGCCGATGGTCTGGGCACACTCGCGTTTCAATGGCTGCGCGACGGCACCGCGATTACGGGTGCAAAAGCAGCAAGCTACACCGCAAACCAGCAGGATGTCGGACACAATCTGGCGGTGACTGTCAGCTACACCGACGGCAATGGCTTTGCCGAACGGGTTGTCAGCCAATCCACCGACACGGTGGCGAACGTCAACGATCCGGTGCAAGGCAGATTGCTCATAGGGGGCAACGCCGTTGTCGGGACAACCCTGTCTGCCGATATGGGTGATCTGTCGGACCCCGACGGTCTGGGCGTGTTCAGTGCCCAGTGGCTTCGTGATGGTGTCCCGCTCGGCGGTGCCCGAGGTTTGACCCATGTGCTGTCGGCTGCCGATCTGGGAGCGGTGATCTCCGTGACTGTCCAATATGCCGACGCATTCGGCCAAGCCGAACAGGTCTCGGCAACACAGCAGTACCGGGTCGTTGAAACCCTGTTCGACGGCACCACTGCAAACAGCACGGTTGAGGGCACTGTCGCGGACGAGACCTTTCTCGGGTGGGGCGGTGATGACCGGATTTCGGGCGGTGGCGGCCGCGACAACCTGTGGGGCGGCAATGACAACGACACATTGTACGCCGACAGCTTTCAGGCCGTATACGAAATGGAGACCGCAGCCACCGTGTACCGCCTGTATCAGGCCACACTCGGCCGCGAACCGGACCGTGTCGGTCAGATCGGCTGGGTCACGCAACTCTCCTCCGGGGCGATTGATCTGGGTCGGGCGACCAACGGCTTTATCAACTCATTGGAGTTCCAGAAAATCTATGGGGCGCTGGATGACAGTGCGTTTGTCACCCTGCTCTACCGAAACGTATTGGATCGCGACCCCGATGCAGGCGGGCTGGCCGGATGGTTGTCCGCCATGGAAGACGGTGCAGCACGTTTGAACGTTGTTCTCGGATTTTCCGAAAGCAGAGAGTTCATCAATAATACCGCTGCCACTGCAACGGCTTATACCATCGGCCGCGATACCGCCTCTTGGTCGGACGATGTCTTTCGGGTCTATCAGGCGACACTCGGACGCGTGCCGGATGCGGCCGGTTTTGCAGGTTGGAGCGATAACCTTGTGAACGGGACTCCACTGGTCGATGTGGTCAGCGGCTTTGTGCGCAGCCGCGAATTCCAGAACACCTATGGGGCACTCGACAACAGTGATTTCATCGAATTGCTCTATCAGAACGTTCTGGGACGGGCGGCAGATGCAGGCGGGCTGGCGGGATGGCTGGCGCAGCTTGAGGGCGGCGCGACACGGGCGCAGGTCGTTCTGGGCTTTTCCCAAAGCGGCGAATTCCGCAAGGCCACCGCGGCCCCGCTGGAAACATGGATGCGCGCGCAGGGACCGGATGACGTGCTGGACGGTGGCAATGGCAACAACACGCTGGCTGGTGGTGCGAATGCAGACCGTTTCATTTTTGATGCCTCCGCGAAGGGCAGCAACATTGTTCTGGATCTCGAGGCTTGGGATACTTTGGTCTTCGAGAATTTCGGCTATGCCAACGATGCAGCGGTACGGGCGCACATGACCCAGCAGGATGCGGACGTTGTGTTCATTGATCAGGACGTTCACATTACGCTTCTCAACAAGACGCTTAACCAGATCAGCGATGACATGATTCAGATCTGACACCGGTATCTCTCGAACGG
This sequence comes from Pseudosulfitobacter sp. DSM 107133, assembly GCF_022788695.1. Taxonomy (NCBI): domain Bacteria; kingdom Pseudomonadati; phylum Pseudomonadota; class Alphaproteobacteria; order Rhodobacterales; family Roseobacteraceae; genus Pseudosulfitobacter; species Pseudosulfitobacter sp. DSM 107133. Next base: position 1,848,372 of record NZ_CP085154.1, on the reverse strand, counting down.
TTTGCACCGTCCAAGAGATACAATTGCCACAGCTGCCCGGCGTGCAGTCCCCGATCTTGACCGCAACCGGTACAGGCGCGCTGCCCGTGCGCATGTGCTGACAACCCTCTGGCAAGAAACAATTTTCTAAAAAATGTCAAAAAAACGCAATTTTTGTGAAACTCAAAACGGCGGGGAGCCGTGACTTAGCAACTGCCAACGCAAATGTTAGGACACGATTATGGCCCATCTGGCTGCGACATATACTTCTTTTGACACTTTCCTGAATCAGGCGGACGCCTTTTGGACCGTTGATTTCGATGCGCTGAACAGTTCCGGGGTAAATGCCTCTGCTGTGTTGGCGATGAACACCGAGGAAGACGGAACCTCTTACCTGAATGTCGCAATTTCCGCGACAGGCACCACGGCAAACCAGTCCCACGCTCAGCACATTCACGGGCTGTTCGATGGTGACGGAAACCCGATCGACTCTGTCACCCCCACCATCGCCAATGATGCCGACCGCGACGGCATGGTCGAAGTGCTCGAGGGTGTCGGTCAATACGGTGACGTCTTGTTGCCGCTGTCCTCGGGCGGCGCGATGCCGGTTTCGGATGACATGGGGCGTATCTCGTTCATTGCGAATTATGACCTGACGGACGACAGCAACTTTTTCAGCCCCGTCACGATGACCGACTACACTGCTGAAGACATCATGCCGCTGATCCTGCGAGAGCTGGTTATTCACGGCGTGGAAATTCCTGACGGAATCGGCGCAGGCACCGGTGGCGAAGTCAACGGTGGCGAAAACGGGTTCGTTGGCATCCTGCCCGCTGCCGCCGGAACCATCGAAATCGCAACGCTTGAAGTGGCACGCGCAATCCTGACAGGCCAGCGCGCGACAGCCAGCGACAACGTCACCCTGACGGAAATGGCCGACGTCTACAACGGCGGTCTGGGCGACGACATGATCAATGCGCTGGGTGGCAATGACACCATCACCGGCGGCAGCGAAAATGACACGATCCTTGGTGGCACTGGCGCTGACGTTCTGGAAGGCAACGGCGGAGACGACTGGATTTCTGCTGGCACCATGGACGTCAACGTGGTGAACGAAGCCGATGCAGGCGCATCCGGCGGGCTGTCGCTGGCGCAATATGACAGCGGTATCGCCGGCGGAGCGGGCAACGACATTATCTATGGCGGTGCCGGTGACGAAATTCTGTCCGGCGACGACGACAGCCGCACAGCAGAAGCCACCGGATCGACTTTCAACGCCATGTCCGACGGTATGGACACCATCTTTGGCGGTGCGGGCAACGACGAAATCCACACCGGTTCGTGGACTGACAGCGATCAGGGCCTGCCCAATGCCCAGACCGGCATGATGGACGACGTGGCCTATGGCGGCAGCGGCAATGACATCCTGCGCGGTGCCGGCGGCAACGACCTGCTCAGCGGCGACTCGGGTGCGGACAACATCGGCGGTGGTGGCGGCGATGACATGATCTATGGCGACGGCGCCTACAGCATCGACCCCGAAGTCTTTACAGGTCAGTTGTTCCGCCTGTATCAGGCCAGCTTTGACCGCGACCCCGATCTTGGCGGGTTTGAAGGCTGGGCGGCGTCCCTGGGCAGTGGCAAGGTCAGCCTGCAAGGTATCAGCGACGGTTTCACCGGGTCTCAGGAATTCAAGAACATCTATGGTTCCGGTTCAAACGCCGACTACGTCAATGCGCTGTACCAGAACGTTCTGGGGCGTGACGCCGATGCGGCCGGCCTTCAGGGCTGGACCGACATGCTGGACAATGGCGCAACGCGCAGTGATGTGCTGCTCGGCTTTTCGCAAAGCAAGGAGTTCATGCGCGACAGTGCCGACGATCTGAACAGCTATGTCATGGACATGGGCACGCAGGACGTGCTTGCCGGCAACGGTGGTGCCAACACGCTGTCAGGCGGGTATTTTTCGGACAGGTTCGTGTTCTCGACCGACAGCGGCAGCAGCCACACCGTGACCGATCTGGAAAGCTGGGACACGTTGGACTTTACGGCCTTCGGCTATGACAATGCAGACGCCGCGATTGCCAACATGATGCAAAGCGGCAATGACGTGGTGTTCATGGACATGGATGTGATGGTGACACTGCAAGACACGCAACTCAGCGCCGTCAGCGACGACATGCTGATGGTCTAATCCATCTCGTCATCAATACAAGCGGCCGCCGGAATGGATGTTCCGGCGGCCTTTTTGGGTGGCTGTCGCCGCTGTGTCGGCACCTGTTCAGGCAGCGCCCAACCTGCGGCGCAGGGCACGCACGGCACTGGCAGGCGTGGTGATGATCGGGCAGTCAACCTGCGGCCTTAACACATCCGCCGCACGGGCCAGGCTGAACTGTCCCAACACAACGGCATCCTGCGGCCCCAGATCCAAGCAGGCGCGCAATACGGCCTGATCGTGCGCAGCGCCATCGCCGGCCTTAAGCGCGGCAAGTGCGCCATCGGCAAGCACGCCTGTGATCTCGACACGCTTTCCACGCGCGGCCGCCATCAGTTCCAGTTCACTGGTCAGCGCGGGCAAGGATGGCCCAAAGGTCACGACCAGCGCAATGCGCGCGCCCAACGCCAGCGCCTCCTCGAACGCCGCCTCGTTCGGGCGCATGACCGGAATGGACAGATCGGATTTCACCACGTCGATCGCAGGGCCGAAGGCAGAACAGGTGAACAGCACAGCGCTGGTGTCATGGTTCCCAGTGCCGCTGGCAGCGTAGCGGCCCAACGTTACGAACCGATTGGTCATCGCGGCGTCCAGTGTGCCCGCTGCGGCCAGATCAGCCGACAGCGACGCATCCAGCAGATCGGCGCGTATCGCTTCGGGCCACAAGCGGACAAAGGCGTCACGGATCGGCACCACGGATTCCTCAAGCGCATGGATCAGTGCAATGCGAGGTGGGTTGTGTTCAGACATTCGGGGCCTCCTTGCGTGCCTTCAGCGCCGCGATCAGTGCCGCGTCGCGGATCGCTTCCAATTGCGCAATATCGCGCCCCGCCGCTTCACGCGCGACGCCCGCCACCAGCGCGGCTTGCACGTCTTCGCCGAGTGTCGGCGCTCCCAAAGCAGCCCAACGGCGTTCCTGACTGGGACCAAGGTGGGCCAGATAGCCTTCCATGCCACCTGCCCCGCCCCCCAGATGATAGGCCATATGTGCACCCAGAACCGACCATCGCAAGCCTGGCCCGTTGACCAGTGCGGCATCAATCGCTTCTACATCCGCAATGCCGTCCTGCACCATAAACACCGCCTCGCGCCACAGGGCCGAAGCCAGCCGGTTGGCGATATGTCCGGTGGCGTCCTTTTTCAAACGCACCGGCACGCGGCCGGCGAAACGGTAGATCGCTTCGGCCCGTGCGACGCGGGCGTCGTCGGGGCCATAGATCTCGACCAGCGGCACCAGATGTGGCGGATTAAAGGGGTGTGCCGTGATCAGGCGCGCAGGATCGTTCAACCCCGGGCTCAGATCCGACCATGTCAATGCTGACGTGGACGAGGCCAAGATAGCATCTGTGTCCATCAGCGGTTCGACCTCGCCGTAAAGGGCATGTTTGACGGCAATGCTTTCGGGCGCGTTTTCCTGTATCAGCGCAGCACCTGCCACCGCCTCGGCCAGCGTATCGCAGACTGTCAACCTCCCGGCAGGCCCTGCATCAGGGGCCACTTGCGCCAGCTGCGCCAACGGGGCTTTCAGACGCGCGGGCAAGGCCACCAGTGCCTCGGATTCCGGATCCCAGACACGCACATCAGCGCCATGATGCTGGAACAGAGCCGCCCACCCGACCCCGATCAGACCCGCACCCAATATGGCAATTGTCGGTCTTTGGTCTGCCTGGCGCATATCGGTGTCCTTGTCATCTGATCCCCATTTCTTATGGGCCACAGTGCGGACAAGAGAAACCAAAACTATGGAAAATCAAATTTTATCACCAGAATAAACGCGATGACCCAAACGGGTAACGCACCCTTGTGCTTTTGAAATCGCGCGCCGCTTGTGCCGCCCCCTTCAGGGCGCAGCAGTCTGGGCCATGTGATTGGTTCGATACTGGTCAAGATGGCTGGCCATCGCACCGACCAAAGGCGCGAACCCCTTTTGAACGCACAGCCCCGCACCGTCCCTGCGGCAGGCCTCGGGATAGGTCGCAAGCAGCTCGGCAACCGCGTCAGAAACTGCCGCTGATTGGTCGGGAAACTGCGCTGTCAAGGCGTCGGCATCGAGGGCAAACCGGCACAGCAGGTGTTCGATCATTTGCGCGGTCAGCCGCTCCATGGCGGTTATTGCATGACCGCGTGAACCGGCCAGACAGCCCGCACCGATTTCCGACATATAGGCCGTGGTGGCAGGCTGGTTCTGCACATAGCCCTGCGCGAACCGTGAAATGGCAGAGGCCCCAAGGCCGATCAGAACATCGGCGTGATCATCGGTATAGCCCTGAAAATCACGATGCAGGCCGCCGCTTTGTCTGGCCAGTATCAAGTTGTCTCCCGGGCGCACGAAATGGTCCAGACCAAGCGCAGAAAACCCGTCCAGATGCAACATCTGGCGCGCCATCTCACTAAGCGCAAAGCCGGTCTCGCACGACGGCAGCGCATCGCTGTCGATCATTATCTGCCGCTTGGACATCCACGGCACATGCGCATAGCCATTCAGCGCCACCCTGTCCGGTTGCAGCGCCAGAACCTGATCCAGCGTGTCGACCAGACTGAATGCATTTTGATGCGGCAGCCCATACAGCAGATCCATATTCAGGCTGTGCACTTTGGCGGTGCGCAGCCGTTCGACGCAATCATGGGTCTGGGCATAGGACTGTGACCGCCCGATGGCATCCTGCACCTTGGGGTTGAAATCCTGCACGCCGATGCTGGCACGGTTCATACCCTGAAACGCCAGTGTTTCGATCACCTCGGGGGCGGCCTCTGTCGGGTCGATCTCGACCGAGAATTCAAAATCTCTTGCCCGCTCGAATGTATCGAACAGGCGTGTCAACAAACGGGTCATGGTCTTCGGCGACAGAATTGTGGGCGTGCCCCCGCCCAGATACAGCCGCGTCATGCGCACATCGTCGGGCAGCTGCCGTGCGACCAGCGCAATTTCCCGCAGAACGACATTTATATAAGCATCTACAGGGCTTTGCCCCTTTGCGCCCTGGGTCCGGCAGGCGCAGAACCAGCACAGACGCTTGCAAAACGGTATGTGCACATAAACCGAAATCTCGGCACCGCGCGGCACGGCCCGTAACCATGTGCTGTAGAAACGCGCGCCAGTGTCTTTCGCAAACCGGTTGGCCGGTGGATAGCTGGTAAAGCGCGGCACAGACGCGTCAAAAAGACCATAGCGGCGGAGTTGATCAATCTGTTCCATCGCGCTACCGTAACGTGAAAATATCCTCCCTAATTTGATACAGATCAAACTATGAGCATCGACCTAGTCACGCGCCCGAAATGCAGCGAATGCCCGATCCGGCACCGCGCTGTCTGCTCGCGCTGTGACGCCGACGAGCTGGACCAGCTTGAAGCGATCAAATCCTACAAGAACTTCTCGGCAGGCGACCAGATTCTGTGGCGCGGTGATGAGCTGACCTATGTGGCATCGGTGGTCAAAGGTGTTTCAACGCTAAGCAAAACAATGGAAGACGGGCGCATCCAGATGGTCGGATTGCTGCTGCCCTCCGATTTCATCGGCCGCCCCGACCGCACCAACATTGAATTCGACGTTGTCGCGGCCACCGATGTGACGCTGTGCTGCTTCCAGCGTAAACCTTTCGAACAGCTGCTGGGCACTGTGCCGCATGTGTCGCAACGCTTGCTGGAAATCGCGCTGGACGAACTGGATGCGGCGCGCGACTGGATGCTGCTGTTGGGCCGCAAGACCGCGCGTGAAAAGATCGCCACCTTTGTCGAAATGATGGTGCGCCGCCAACACGTGGCTGGGTTGGGGCTGGATCATACGCCGCTGGTGCTGCCGCTGACACGCGATGAAATCTCGAACTATCTGGGGCTGACCCTGGAAACGGTCAGCCGCCAGTTGAACGCGCTGAAAAAAGAAGGCGTGCTGCGGTTCAACGACCGGCGGCGTTTCGAAGTCATTGATATGGAAGCGCTTCATGCGGCTTCAGGCGATGATTCTGACGGCGGTGTGCTGTTCTAGAGTCACGGTCGCTCACTTGACGTCCTGAAAAGATCAAAGGCTGATGGCGCGATCATCGGTACTGTTGACCCCAATCCCGACACTTCGCTGAAACACGGTTCGCCTCGTCAATTGCTGGCGGGCTGGCAGGAATTCGGAACGAGTTGATCTGGAACAAAGCGGCTTCGATTTCAGTTGGTGTTTACTACATGTGTATCCAAAAGGAGATAATACCATGTATACCAATATCCTGATCCCTGTATTGCTGGGTGACAGCCGTGACACCCAATTGGCGTTCAAGGCAGCGCAGGCGCTGGCCGATGACGGTGCCCAGATCACCTTGTTGCACGTCATTGAATCCGTGCCACATTATGTGTCCGAATATTTCCCGCCCGATTTCGAAACCACTTCGCGCGACAAAGTGCAAACCGAACTGGACGCCATGGCAGCCACCCTGCCCGGCAGCCGCACGGCAATTGCCGACGGTCGGGCCGGTTCGCGTATTTGCCAATGGGCGGAAGAAAGCGGATGCGACTGTATCGTTGTTGCCTCGCATGAACCAACCTTGGCCGATTTCTTTCTGGGGTCGGTTGCGCACCATGTTGTTGGCCACTGCAAATGCGCCATTCATGTGGTGCGGTAATCCGTCATTTGTTTACCCTAAATTGACTTAGATCAAAGAGCGTGCCTTCGGCTCCGGTTACCCAGAGCCTGCGAACAGAACCGCAAGCGCGCCATAGGGCCCTTGCGTAGAGGAAGGTGCTTTATGGAATATATTAAGTTAATCGCGCTGGGTCTGGTAACGCTGATCGCTGCGATGGGTACAAATTTTGCCCATGACATTGCGTTCCAGGTCCACTCTGCGTTGATCATGGTCATCGCTGCGGGCATGTTTATCTGGGTGCTGCGTGGCATTGACGAGCTGGAGATGCCCCAGGACACCAGCGGCTATGCTGACGGGGTGATCCGTGCCGGTGTCATTGCCACCGCATTCTGGGGGCTTGCCGGTTTTCTGGTGGGCACCTTCATCGCCTTTCAGCTGGCCTTTCCGGCGCTGAATTTTGACTGGGCGCAGCCTTTTGCCAACTTTGGCCGGTTGCGCCCGCTGCACACCTCGGCTGTGATCTTTGCCTTTGGCGGTAATGCGTTGATCTGCACATCGTTCTATGTGGTGCAGCGCACAAGCGCGGCGCGGCTTTGGGGCGGCAATCTTTCATGGTTCGTGTTCTGGGGCTATCAGCTGTTCATCGTGCTGGCCGCCACCGGCTATCTGCTGGGCGCGACCCAGTCCAAGGAATACGCCGAACCCGAATGGTACGTCGACATCTGGCTGACCATCGTCTGGCTGGCCTATCTTGCGGTCTTTCTGGGCACCATCTTCAAGCGCCGCGAAAAACACATCTACGTGGCCAACTGGTTCTACCTCAGCTTCATCATCACCGTGGCGATGCTGCATGTGGTCAACAACCTGTCGATCCCTGTCAGCCTCTGGGGCAGCAAATCGGTTCAGGTCTTTTCCGGCGTGCAGGATGCCATGACCCAGTGGTGGTACGGCCACAATGCCGTGGGCTTTTTCCTGACCGCGGGCTTTCTGGGCATGATGTACTATTTCGTGCCGAAACAGGCTGAACGTCCGATCTACAGCTATAAGCTGTCGATCATCCACTTCTGGGCGCTGATCTTCCTGTACATCTGGGCCGGTCCGCACCACCTGCATTACACCGCCCTGCCCGACTGGGCCTCGACCCTGGGCATGGTGTTCTCGATCGTGCTGTGGATGCCCAGCTGGGGCGGCATGATCAACGGCCTGATGACGCTGCAAGGCGCGTGGGACAAGCTGCGCACCGATCCGATCATGCGGATGTTCGTGATCTCGCTGGCCTTCTACGGCATGTCCACCTTCGAGGGTCCGATGATGTCGATCCGCGCGGTCAACTCGCTGTCGCATTACACCGACTGGACCATTGGTCACGTCCACTCTGGTGCACTTGGCTGGAACGGCATGATCACCTTTGGCGCGCTCTACTTCCTGACACCGCGTCTGTGGGGTCGGGAGAGGATGTATTCGATGTCGGCCATCAACTGGCACTTCTGGTTGGCGACAATCGGCATCGTTCTGTACGCCGCGTCGATGTGGGTGACCGGCATCATGGAAGGCCTGATGTGGCGCGAAGTCGATGACCAGGGTTTCCTCGTCAACACCTTCGCCGACACCGTGGCTGCGAAATACCCGATGTATGTGGTGCGTGGACTGGGCGGTGTTCTGTACCTCTCGGGCGGCATCCTGATGTGCTGGAACATGTGGATGACCATCCGAGGCGGTGCCAAGAAAACCGCCCCGGTTGGCGTCCCCGCAGAATAGGAAAGGCACGCAAATGACTGATAAGGAAAAGACAATGGGCAACGCCCCCGTGCCGAACGACGCACCGAAAAAGACCAGTATTCTCAGCCGTCACGCGATCCTGGAGAAAAGCCCGACACTGTTGCTGGTCTTTTCGCTGCTGGTGGTGACCATCGGTGGGATCGTCGAAATCGCACCGCTGTTCTGGCTGGAAAACACCATCGAAGAGGTCGAAGGCGTGCGCCCCTATTCGCCGCTGGAGCTGACCGGGCGCGACATCTATGTGCGCGAGGGCTGCTATCTGTGTCACAGCCAGATGATCCGCCCGATGCGTGACGAGGTCGAACGCTATGGCCACTATTCGCTGGCGGCGGAATCGATGTACGATCACCCGTTCCAGTGGGGATCGAAACGCACCGGTCCCGACGTGGCGCGTGTGGGCGGTCGGTATTCCGACGCCTGGCACGTCGACCACCTGACCGACCCGCAGTCGGTCGTGCCTGAATCGATCATGCCCAAATATGCGTTCCTGTCCGACGTCAGGATCGAGCCGACCCATATCGAGGCATTGCTGAAAACCCACCGTTTTGTCGGTGTGCCCTATGACGACGCGATGATTGCCGCTGCGGCTGACGATTTCCGCGCCCAGGCCGATCCCGACTCGGATTACGACAGCTTGCTGGAACGCTATCCCGGTGCGGCGGTGTCCAACTTTGACGGCCAGCCACAGCTGACCGAAATGGACGCGCTGATCGCCTATTTGCAGGTGCTTGGCACCATGGTCGACTTTTCAACCTTCACCCCTGCCGACAGCCGATAGGAGGCTTTGATGGATACCTATTCCTTCATGCGTGAACTTGCCGACAGCTGGGTGCTTTTGGCGATGTTCGGATTTTTTGTCTCGGTCATTCTGTGGGCCTTCCGACCCGGCGGATCCAGGACCTATGACGAAATTGCGCAGATCCCGCTGCGCGATGACGCGCCTGCACCACAGGCACACTCTACCTTGAAGAAAGGAGCCCGCGATGTCTGAGCGCAAGACCGACGAGGTCACCGGCGTCGAAACCACCGGCCACAGCTGGGACGGCATCGAAGAGCTGAACAACCCCCTGCCGCGCTGGTGGCTTTGGACCCTGTATCTCTGTATCATCTGGGCCATTGGCTATACCATCGCCTATCCGGCATGGCCGATGATTTCGGGGGCTACGCAGGGTGTCATGGGCTGGTCGACACGCGCCAATGTGGCGGCAGATATCGCCACCCACGAGGACAACAACGCCGAACTGGTGTCCCAGCTTGTCGCCGCCGACGTTGCCACCCTGCCCGAACACCCCGATCTGAACCGCTATGCCATCGCGCGCGGCGGTGCGGTGTTTCGCGCCAATTGTTCACAATGTCACGGCTCGGGCGCTGCGGGGGCCAAGGGCTATCCCAACCTGCTGGACGACGACTGGCTGTGGGGCGGCGATATCGACGCCATCATGACCACCGTACGCCACGGCATTCGCAACACGCAGGACGATGACGCACGCTATTCGGAAATGCCCGCCTTTGGCGAGATTCTGGAGCCTGCGGAAATAGACGCGGTTGTCGAACATGTGGTGTCACTGTCGCACTCCGACTTTGACGCGGCACTGGCCGCACAGGGCGCGGTGGTTTTTGCCGACAATTGTGCGTCGTGTCACGGCGATGCGGGCCTGGGCATGCGCGAGATGGGGGCCCCGAATCTTGCCGATGCCATCTGGCTGTACGGCGGTGATCGCGAGACCCTGCACAAAACCGTGGAATTTTCCCGATTTGGCGTCATGCCACCCTGGGGTCCACGCTTGAAAGAGGCCGATATTCGCGCCGTTTCCGTCTATGTTCATAGTCTTGGAGGAGGCGAATAAGACGGAAAAAGACCGCTTGTAAAAGTGGTCCGCCCCCGAAGCGGCCCTGTTCGCACATTGCGCCGCTTCGGGGATGTTCTTGATGCAGATCAAGGTGACCCGCGTCACCGCGTTCTACACAGGTCACGCGAACAGGATCAGGTGATATGACATCCCAACCCGACCAACCTCTTTATGCCGCACGCGTGCCGATTTTCCCGCGCCGCGTGAACGGCTTTTTCCGCCGATTCAAATGGTGGATCATGGCCATCACCCTTGGCATTTACTACCTTACGCCCTGGCTGCGCTGGGACCGTGGTGCCAGCCTGCCCGATCAGGCGGTGCTGATTGATCTGGCCAACCGGCGTTTCTATTTCCTGTGGATCGAAATCTGGCCGCATGAATTCTATTTTGTCGCCGGATTGCTGATCATGGCGGGCCTGGGGCTGTTCCTGTTCACCTCGGCGCTGGGGCGTGTGTGGTGCGGCTATACCTGCCCGCAAACCGTGTGGACCGATCTGTTCCTGCTGGTCGAACGCTGGATCGAAGGCGACCGCAACGCGCGCCTGCGCCTGCACAAAGCCAGCTGGAGCCTGCACAAATGGCGGCTGCGGCTGACCAAATGGGTGGTCTGGCTGGTGATTTCCGTGGCGACCGGGGGCGCATGGGTGTTCTATTTCACCGATGCCCCGACCCTGCTGCGCGATCTGCTTAGCTTTGACGCCCATCCGGTGGCCTATACCACCATCGCAATCCTGACCGCGACGACCTTTATTTTTGGCGGGTTCCTACGCGAACAGGTCTGCATCTATATGTGCCCGTGGCCACGCATTCAGGCCGCAATGATGGACCCCGACACCATAACCGTTGCCTATCGCGACTGGCGCGGAGAGCCGCGGGGCAAGGGCAATGCCAAGACCCGCAAAGCCGCCGAGGCGCAAGAGGCCGTGGTCGCTGCGCAGGCCGCGGGGGCCGGAGCGGCGCGCTATGCAGGCACGCCCTATCCCGGCAAGGGCACCCAACCTGCCACGCCGCCCGCACTGGATACGGTCAGTGACAAGGGCGACTGCATCGACTGTATGGCCTGCGTCAACGTCTGCCCCATGGGCATCGACATTCGCAACGGGCAGCAGATGGAATGCATCACCTGTGCCCTGTGCATCGACGCCTGCGACGACGTGATGGCGCGCATCGGCAAGCCGCGCGGGCTGATTGATTATCTGGCCCTGTCGGACGAACCCGCCGAACGGGCCGGTGCCGCCCCGAAACCCCTGTGGCGTCACATTCTGCGCCCGCGCACGATCCTTTATACCGCGATGTGGCTGCTGGTGGGTGTGGGGCTTCTCTACGCGCTGTTCATAAGGTCCGACATAGAACTGACCGTCAGCCCCGTACGCAACCCGACTTTTGTGGTCCTGTCCGACGGCAACGTGCGCAACATCTACGACGTGCGCCTGCGCAACAAGGCAGGCGAGGCGCGGACATTCCGCCTGAGCCTGACCAGCGATGACCTGCTGCAAATCGGGCTGGAAGGGCGCGAAACCCTGAGCGTGACGGTGCCTGCCGATTCAACCGTGTTGCAACGGGTCTATGTCACCGCGCGCGCCGACGATCCGGCAGCCCAGGAGGACACGACAGCCCTGCGGCTGTGGGTCGAGGATGTCTCGGCGCAGATTCGGGCTTCGAAGGCCACGACATTCAACGGAAGAGGAACGAAATGATTCATAAAGTCAAAGGATGGCATGTGTTTTTAGGCTTTGCAGCCACCTTCGGTGTCATCATCGCCGTGAACCTGACCCTGGCCTATCAGGCTGTGGCAACCTTTCCGGGGCTGGAGGTCAGGAATTCCTATGTTGCTTCGCAATCCTTCGATGCCGACCGTGCCGCGCAGATAGCATTGGGTTGGGACGTGAGGGCCGAAGTGACCCATGACACCCTGCGCCTGTTTATCCGCGAGGAGGGCCAGCCGGTTGCCCCCACCATACAAGAGGCCACATTCGGCCGCGCCACCAGTGTGGCCGCCGACCAGACGCCGGATTTTGTTTTTGACGGCACCGCCTATGTGGCGGCGGTCGAGGCGGGTCCGGGCAACTGGAACCTGCGCCTGAAGATGCGCGCGCCAGATGGCACCCTGTTCCAGCAGCGTGTTATTGTTGCGCATGTGCCGTCATGAACGCGATGTCTGCCTGTCCTGCCTGCGCTGCCGCGCCCTTGGCCGAACAGGTCGCGCAACAGACGATTGATGCGCCCGATTTTGTTCTGTCCTTGCCCACGATCCATTGCGCGGCCTGTATCAGCACGGTGGAGCGCACCCTGCGCAGCCTGCCGGGGGTAATGGCAGCACGGGTGAACCTGTCGCTGAAACGGGTCAGCGTGCAGACGCAAACCCTCAGCGACGCCGACCTTGTCGCCGCTCTGCACGACGCAGGGTTCGAAGCGCATCCGATGGATCGCGCCATGCTGGACACTGGCAAAGACCCCGAAGGCCAGCGTCTGCTGGTCAAACTGGCCGTGGCCGGTTTTGCCATGATGAATGTGATGCTGTTTTCGGTGGCCATCTGGTCGGGTGCAGCCGAGGCAACGCGCGACCTGTTTCATTTGATTTCGGCGGCCATTTCGCTGCCGGCTGTGGTGTTTTGCGGCCAGCCCTTCTTTGTCAGCGCCTGGAGCGCGCTGCGGGTGCGCCGTCTGAACATGGATGTGCCGATTTCTCTGGCGATCCTTCTGGCGGCGGGGATGTCGTTCTATGAGGTGCTGAATGGTGGCGCGCACAGCTATTTCGATGCGGCCCTTTCGCTGACCTTCTTTCTGCTGGTCGGGCGCTATCTTGATCACCGCAGCCGCCGCTCTGCCCGCTCTGCCGCGCGTGATCTGGCTGCATTGGAAGTGCACAGCGCCCAAAAAATGGTGAACGGAGCCGCGCAAACTGTCGCCGTTTCCGACTTGCGGGTCGGTGACACGGTGCTGGTTCACACCGGCGTGCGGGTGCCGGTGGACGGGACGCTGGCCAGCCTTGAGGCCACGACCGACCGTGCGTTTTTGACCGGAGAGAGCACCCCCGTGCGCAGTGTCGCGGGGGATGTGGTGCAATCGGGCGAAATCAACCTTGGCATTGCGTTCAAGGTGCAGGCCACTGCCGTCGGTGCCGACACCACGTTGCGCCGTGTGGCGGCGATGGTTGAAATGGCCGAAAACAGCCGCAACAGCTATACCGCGCTGGCCGACCGCGCCGCTGCGATCTATGCACCGGCGGTGCATTTGCTTGCGCTGTTCGCCTTTGTCGGCTGGGCCGTGATCGGTGGCGATGTGCGGCAGGCGTTGAACGTCGCGGTGGCGGTGCTGATCATCACCTGCCCATGCGCATTGGGGCTGGCGGTGCCAGCGGTGTCAACGGCAGCCATCGCGCGCCTTTATGGCAAGGGGTTTCTGGTGAAATCCGGCACCGCGCTGGAACGGCTGGCCGAGGTGGACACCGTGATGTTCGACAAGACCGGCACGCTGACGGTTCCGGCGGCCAGGGCACTGCGCGATCTGCTGACCCCGACCCAGGCCGGAATAGCACGGGCGCTGGCCCAAAGCTCGACCCATCCGGTCTCGCAGGCCATTCTGGCGGCCCTGCCCGCTGGCAATGCCGCAGTGCTGAGCGGTGTCATCGAAGTGCCGGGACGCGGCGTCGAAGGTCTGGGACCAGACGGTTTGGTGCAACTGGGCAGCGGCAGTTGGCTGGGGGCCGATTTCAACGGTCCGGGCCTGCGCATCGGCAACACGCCCGCCATTGCCCTTCCCCTGTGCGAAACGCTGCGCGCAGGCGCACAAGAAGCCGTGGACGGGTTGCGTCGCCTGGGATTGCATCCGGGTGTCATCAGCGGCGACAGCCTGTCTGCCGTGTCCCCGATTGCTGACACGCTGGGTGTTGAAGACAGACAGGCGCACATCAGCGCCACCGAAAAACACGCAAAGCTTCAGGCGCTGGCCCAGGCGGGCCACCGTGTGGCGATGGTGGGTGACGGGCTGAACGATGCGGCGGCACTGGCTGCGGCCCATGCGTCGATTGCACCATCGTCGGCACTGGACGCGGCACGCAATGCCGCCGATATTGTGATCCTGAACGACAGCCTGGCCGACCTGCCGCTGCTGGTATCGGTCGCACGGGCGGCGACACGGCTGTCGAAACAGAACTTTGCCATTGCGGCGCTGTACAACTGCATCGCGGTGCCGGTGGCGCTGGCGGGGCTGGCGACGCCGCTGCTGGCGGCGATTGCGATGTCGGTGTCCTCGCTGACGGTGCTGGCGAACGCGATGCGGATACGGAGGGTACGATGAACGTTCTGCTGGTCCTAATTCCGGTGTCGATCGTGCTGGGCGGATTGGGGCTGTGTGCGTTCCTGTGGACTGTGCGCAGCGGGCAATATGACGATGCGGCGGGCACATCGGCGCGGATCTTGCTGGATGATGACGGGCCGGATGAGGGGTGAAAGTTTGAGGTTGTCGGTTCGGACGATGCCCCTTTCCCAATGAAGCACGAAGCCTCGCTTCGTCGGGCCGAGGTAGGGCGATGCGACCTTCGTGCCTGCCACTTTATGGCAGCCAAGCACATCCGAGTTATCGGTAACGCGCAACGGCAGCCAAATCGCCGTGCCGTGGGGCGGCCCATCATGTCGTAGACATGCCTATGGCATGATGCGCGGCTGCCAATGTACCATAAGTTTGCACACTCGACCGATCCGGCCCTGATCATGATGTGAAAAGGGATTTTCAAACAGCGACTTAGGGATGACCCGTCTTTCAACATGGGCATAACCTTGCACACTGCACACATAAGCATGCACAGATCGGATGTTTCGGGACATTGATCGTGGTCGTCGTGAATGGCGGCTCAGCGGACTTTTCTGCTGCTCTCAAAGCCGCGCATCGACGGGCCGAGGTGCGGCGATCCGACCGTCGTGCATGCCACTTTATGGCAGCCAAGCACATCCCAGCTATCCGTCACGCACAACAGCAGCCAAATCGCCGTGCCGTGGGGCGGCCCGTCGATGCGCGGCGGCCTGCGGCCTTGTCTCAGACTTTCCGTGGCTCTTCTGCGAAGGTGGAGCCGGTGCCAGCCACCTTTTGGATCGCAGGCACCGGCGACGGGTGGATCGTCTGCGGCCAGGTCTTCGAGGACCGTAATCAAGTGAGATCGCCCGTCGTCTTCGCATGAGGCCTGAACGGATACGCAGCAGCTCACAGGCTCTGCACGACAAGCAAAGGACATGACGAAGATGATCAACGATACCATCGGCATCGACATCTCGAAAGCGCATCTTGACGCGCACCGGCTCAGCACCGCAACCCACGCCCGGTTCGACAATACCGCGACAGGCCTGCGCGCCTTCGAGCGCTGGTTGGGGCAGACAACGCCGGAGCGCGTGGTCTTCGAGCCCACCGGCCCCTACCACCGACGCCTCGAGAGCCATTTCTCAGGCCGCCTGCCGCTCGTCAAGGTGAACCCGCTGCAGGCCCGCCGCTTCGCGCAGGCCCACGGCACACGCGCTAAGACCGACGCGGTCGATGCCCGCATGCTCGCGCTCATGGGGCGCGCGCTGGAGCTGGTTCCGGACCAGCCAACCGACCCCAAACAGCGTGAAATCAAGGAGTTGCATGTCGCCCGCACCGGGCTGGTGCGGGATCGTACCGCGCTGATGAACCGCCTTGGCACGCAACAGCTCGACGTGACCCGCCGCCTGACCCGGGCACGCCTGCGTCAGGTCAACCACCAGATCGACAGGCTTAACGCCGAAATCGAACGGCGAAACCGCGATTGCCCGGAACGCGCCAGGGCAATCGGCATTCTCACCTCGATCCCCGGGATCGGTGCCATCACCGCACGGGCGCTGCTCAGCGAATGCCCCGAGATCGGCACTCTGGGGTCAAAGCAGATCGCGGCGCTCGCAGGTCTCGCGCCGATCACGTGTCAGTCCGGTCAGTGGAGCGGAAAGGCCCACATCCAGGGCGGGCGCAGGCTCCTGCGCGAGAGCCTGTTCATGCCCGCCCTCGTCGCCATGAAGCGAAACCCCGATCTGAGCCAGAAATACGATGCCCTCAGAGCCGCCGGAAAACCCCACAAGGTCGCGCTCGCCGTCCTCATGCGAAAACTCCTGATCCTCGCAAACACTCTCATAAGCGAAAACAGAGAATGGACACCAAAACACCCTTGACCAAGACGGATACTTGATTCCGCGCGGGTGGAATGCGGAAAAGGGCTCATTTGAGACTTTCGCTGCACACGGCACGAACGTCAGCTTCGTGCTTCATTCCCAATCTGCGTCGTTGCGAACAAAAATCCGAGCCCCACACTGCGTCGGCGCATAAAGCGCTTGACACAGGGTGTGCATGAAAGCCGCCAAATCGTGCAAGCTTATGCTTCATTGGCAACGACGGCCTGCGGCCTTGTTCCGCGCCGGAGTCAAACGCAAGGTTACCAATGAGGGAAAGGGGGGTTGTATCCACCCAAAAATTCACCCCTTCGCCAGCGCCACCTGTTCCATGATCAGATCCTTGTACAGCCCGCGTATCCGGTGAAACACCGGCCCCGCCTTGCCGCCACCAATCACCCGCCCGTCGATCTCGAACACCGGCGTCTGCGCCCCGAAGGTGCCGGTCAGAAACACCTCGTCCGCACCATAGGTGTCCACCAACGAGAAATTCCGCTCGAACACCGGAATCGCATTCTCGCGGCACAGGTCGATCACCTTTTGCCGTGTGATCCCGTTCATGCAGTAATCCCCGGTCGAGGTCCAAACCGCCCCCTTGCGCACGACAAAGAAATTGCAGGCGTTGGTGGTGTTCACGAAGCCGAAGGGGTCCAGCATCAGCGCCTCGTCCGCGCCCGCGCGGATCGCGTGGTTCAGCGCGATGATACAGTTCAGCTTGGAATGCGAGTTCAGCTTGGCGTCCTGCGTCAGCGGCAGGCCGCGATGATGCGGCACCGTGTGCAGGCGAATGCCGCGCTGCACCATGGTTTCGTCCGGTTTCGAGTGTTCGGCAATGATCACAATCGTACTGCCCCAGATGCTGAGATGCGGGTGCTGGAACGGTTTGCGCTTGCGCCCGCGCGTCACCATCACCCGCAAGTGCACGTCGGTGTGCATGTCGTTCGCGCGCAGCGTCTCGTGGATCGCCGCCGTCAGTTCGTCGCGGTCCATGCCGATGTCCAGATCCAGATACAACGCCGCCTCGAAGAGCCGGTCCAGATGCGCATCCAGAAAGCTCAGGACTCCGTCATACAGCCGCAGCCCTTCCCAAATGCCATCGCCCAGCATGAATCCGCTGTCATAAACCGAGACTTTGGCGTCGTCGCGGTGGACAATGTTGCCGTCGACGTAGATCTTGATATCGTCGTTGCGCGCATCTGCGGCGGCGTCGTGGGTCGAGACGTGGTCGGCATCGGTCATGATTGGAATCCTCACTGGTTCGACGTACACAAAGCCAAGCAACAGCCGGTGGTCAAGCAATGATCGCTATGGCAGGGTAGAGCTATGAAACCAAAATACATCGAAATCTCGAATGGCCCCTTGCGCGCCCGACTGCTGGCCAAGGGCGCTGCGCTGGGCGGATTGTGGCACAGCGCCGTGTCTGGCAGCCTTGTGCTGGGATATACCGACGACACCGACCTTGGGTATATGGGGGCGTTGGTCGGCCCCGTGGCCAACCGCGTTGGCGGTGCCGTGATCGAGATTGACGGCACCCGCTGGCAGATGCACGCAAACGAAGCAGACAACTGCCTGCACAGTGGCGATCAGGGCATACATGCCCGCGTTTGGGAGGTGGCGGATCAAAGCGCCTCATCGGTGACCTTTTCCCTGACACTGCAACATGGCGAATGCGGCCTGCCCGGCCTGCGCCGGATCTCCGCCTGTTACACGCTCAAGCAGTCTTCGCTGCGGCTGGACATCACCGCCAACAGCGACCGCAAAACCGTGATGAATATCGCCCACCACCCCTATTGGAACCTTGCGGCCAAAGGAGATATTCGCAGCCATGACCTGCTGGTACACGCAGATACCTATCTGCCTGTCAAAGCAGACAAGATTCCCACCGGAGAGCAGGCCTGTCTAGAGGGGCTGGGCCTTGCTGGACGCACGTCGACTCCGCTGGTCAATGTAGAACCGATGGATCACAACCTGTGTCTGGCGTCCACGCGCAGCGACACCCTGCGGCCTGCGGCATGTCTGACCGGACCCAATGGCATGCAATTGACCATTTCAACAACCGAACCGGGGTTGCAGGTCTATGACGGTGCCGGGCTGTCCGAACAGGAAACGCCAAACAACATCGGCGCCCCTGTCGGGCCATACGCAGGCATTGCGATGGAACCACAGGGCTGGCCGGATGCCCCCGCGCAGGATGGCTTTCCGTCGATTATGTTGCATCCAGACGACAATTATCGCCAGAGCACCCTATATGTGCTAAAATCGGCATAAATGACCAAATCTTGCCACAATTAAGCCTTTGGAATTGCTATGCAGACCCGCACATTGGTCCGCATCGGCCCCATTGTCTGACATCCTGTCGGGCCGGACCACAAGCAAAGGCAAGACCATGTTACAGCAAGCACAAAGCCAGCCAAAACCACCCGTCACAGCCCAGGGCAAACCGGCACCCAAGCCAAAACCCAGGCCACGCCCCATCATTACCGACTATGCCAGCCTGTAGGGTCTACGTCAGAACAACCCGTTTTGCCTGAGGTCCTGCCCAAAACAAAACGGGCCAGCGCATCCCGCGCCAGCCCGCTCGAAATTACTGCAGGGCAGCAGCCCTGGTGCAGATGGCTTAGCCCACCAGTTCCAGACCCGAGAAGAAATACGCGATTTCGACTGCGGCTGTTTCAGGCGCGTCCGACCCGTGAACCGAGTTTTCGCCAACGCTTTCGGCGAATTCGGCGCGGATGGTGCCGGGGGCTGCGTCTGCGGGGTTGGTGGCGCCCATGACTTCGCGGTTTTTCGCGATGGCGCCTTCGCCTTCCAGTACTTGTGCGACGATGGGCGCGGACGCCATGAATTCGCACAGTTCGTCATAGAACGGACGCTCGGCGTGCACGGCATAGAACTCGCCCGCTTGTGCCTTGGTCAGGTGGATGCGTTTCTGTGCGACGATGCGCAGGCCCGCTTCTTCGAACTTGGCGTTGATTGCGCCTGTCAGATTGCGGCGTGTTGCGTCGGGTTTGATGATCGAGAATGTGCGCTCAAGGGCCATGTCGGTGCTCCGGTTGTTCGGGCACCACACCTGCGGCCCCCGTGAATTGAAATCGCGGCTCCGATAGCATGGGGCTTGGCGCTTGAAAAGCGGCGATTGACGCCGCCGCTGCGTTGCGGCACACCGCGCCTATGTTGCGCATATCAGATATATCCTATTCCATCGCGGGCCGTCCTTTGTTCGAAGGCGCCTCTGCTGTCATTCCCGAAGGTCACAAGGTGGGCCTGATCGGCGCCAATGGCACGGGCAAAACCACGCTGTTCAAGCTGATCCGCCGCGAGCTGGTTCTGGAAGGTGGCAGCATCTCCCTGCCCTCCAAGGCGCGCATCGGCGGTGTGGCACAGGAAGTGCCCGCCTCGTCCACATCACTGCTGGACACGGTTCTGGCCGCCGACACCGAGCGCGCCGAGCTGATGGCCGACGACAGCACCGACCCCACCCGCATTGCCGAGATCCAGACCCGTCTGGCCGATATTGACGCATGGTCCGCCGAAGCGCGCGCCGCGACGATCCTCAAGGGGCTGGGCTTTGACGATGCCGAACAGCTGAAACCCTGCTCGGATTTCTCGGGCGGCTGGCGGATGCGCGTGGCGCTGGCGGCGGTGCTGTTTTCGCAACCCGACCTGCTGTTGCTGGACGAACCGACCAACTATCTCGACCTTGAAGGGGCGCTGTGGCTGGAAGCCTATCTGGCGAAATACCCCCACACGGTCATCATCATCAGCCACGACCGTGGCCTGTTGAACCGGGCCGTGGGTGCAATCCTGCATCTGGAAGAACGCCAGCTGACCTATTATTCCGGCCCCTATGACCAGTTCGCCCGCCAGCGCGCCGAACGCCGCGCCGTGCAGGCCGCAATGGCCAAGAAGCAACAGGCCCGCCGCGAGCACATGCAAAGCTTTGTCGACCGGTTCAAGGCCAAGGCATCCAAGGCCAAGCAGGCGCAGTCGCGTCTGAAGATGATCGAAAAGATGGACATGATTGCAGCCCCCGAAGAGGCGGCCAAACGCGTGTTCACCTTCCCCGAGCCCGAAGAGCTGTCGCCGCCGATCATCAACATCGAAGGCGGCACAACGGGCTATGGCGACACGGTGATCCTGTCCAAACTGAACCTGCGCATTGACCAGGACGACCGCATCGCCCTGCTGGGCAAGAACGGTCAGGGCAAATCGACCCTGTCGAAACTGCTGTCGGACCGCCTGCCGCTGATGTCGGGCAAGGCGACGCGGTCAACCAAGCTGCGCATCGGCTATTTCGCGCAGCACCAGGTGGACGAACTGCACATCGACGAAACGCCGTTGCAGCACCTTCAGTCGCTGCGTCCCGGCGTGATGCAGTCGAAACTGCGCGCGACACTTGCAGGCTTTGGCCTGGGCCCCGATCAGGCCGACACCGCCGTGGGCCGCCTTTCGGGCGGGCAAAAGGCACGTCTGTCGCTGCTGCTGGCCACCATCGACGCGCCGCACCTGCTGATCCTCGATGAGCCGACCAACCACCTGGACATCGAATCCCGCGAGGCACTGGTCGAGGCGCTGACCGCCTATACCGGTGCGGTGATCCTGGTCAGCCACGACATGCACCTTTTGGGTTTGGTCGCGGACCGGTTGTGGCTGGTGTCGGATGGCACCGTGCGCCCCTATGACGAAGATCTGGAAGCCTATCGCAAGATGCTGTTGTCGGCAGACAAGCCCGCCAAACCGGCCAAGGTCGAAGCCCCCAAGGCCAAGCGCCCCAGCCGCGAAAAGGTTCTGGAATTGCGCGCCGAGGCCCGCAAATCCGAAGCCCGCGTGGACAAGCTGAACGAGATGCGCGACAAACTGGCCAAGAAACTGGCCGACCCTGCGCTTTATGACGACAGCAAAAAGGGCGAGGCCGAAGTCTGGCAGAAGAAATACGCCGAAGTGATGAACGCACTGGACCGCGCCGAGGCGATGTGGATGGCCGCGCTTGAAAAACTGGAAGGCGCCGACGCCGTCTGATACTTCTCTGGTTTAGAAAATCCCGGGGGAAACGCGCCAGCGTTGGGGGCAGCGCCCCCATCCCGCCCCGCCGCGAGAAAGACCATGATGATCGACACCGCCTTTCTGATCACCGCCTTTGTCACCATGTTCGTGGTGATCGACCCGCTGGGCATGGCCCCGTTGTTCGTGGCTCTGACCCAGGGCATGACCGCAGCACGCCGTCGCGCCATTGCCGTGCGCGCTTGTGTCACCGGTTTTATCTTGCTGCTGGCCTTTGCCGCCTTTGGTGAAAAACTGCTGGGTTTCATTGGCATTTCCATGCCTGCATTCCGCGTTGCGGGGGGTATCCTGTTGTTCATCACCGCTCTCGACATGCTGTTCGAACGGCGCACCAAACGGCGCGAGGACACATCCGAGGATCACGGCGACGATCCGTCAATCTTCCCGCTTGCCATTCCGCTGATCGCCGGGCCGGGTGCGATTGCTTCGGTGATCCTGCTGACCGGCCAGCAACCGGGGCTCGCGGGTCTGGGTATTGTGGCCGGCATCACGCTGGCGGTTCTGCTGGTGGTCTTTGTGTTGTTTCTGGCCTCTGGCCTGCTGGAACGGGCGTTGGGCAAGACCGGCATCACCGTCGTGACCCGCCTGCTGGGCATGTTGCTGGCGGCGCTGTCGGTTCAGTTTGTTCTGGACGGCCTGCGCGCCTTCAGTTTCTACGAAGGGCTTGGCTAGGCCGCTGATCTGCATATATTCAGATGATGGATACTTTTGACACTGGACGGCTGATCTATCTTGTACTGCTTTTGCTGATGATCGTCGGCTGGGGCGTGGCATCGGGGCGCCAATCCATGAACAAGACGCTGCAATATGCCGCCGTTTGGGGGTTTATCATTCTGGGGGCCGTCGCCGCCGTGGGCCTGTGGGATGACATTTCGCGCACTGCATTGCCCTATCAGGCCACGGTCGTTAACGAAAACACCATCTCGGTGCCGCGCAGCCGCGATGGCCATTATTACCTGACCTTGCAGGTGAACGGGGCCGATATCCGCTTTGTCGTCGACACCGGGGCCACCGATATCGTGCTGTCGCAAGCCGACGCCAAGCGCGCAGGGCTCGACGTTGCCGATCTGGATTATTTCGGGCGTGCCGGCACCGCCAACGGCGAAGTTTCAACGGCGTCGGTGCGGTTGCAAAGCGTGGCGCTGGGCCCCATCGTAGACCATAATATTTCCGCAGTCGTGAATGGCGGCGAGATGAACGGATCGTTGCTGGGCATGGGCTATCTGCAACATTGGGGCAACATCTCGATTGCGCGCGATACGCTGACGTTAACCAGATAAACTTGGACCTCTAAGCGGTTCAGGTTTCGGCTTTTTTCTCCCATCGACCGGATTCTTCCGACCAATATTGGGCCGCAGCACCCGCGTCTTTCAACCGTTTCCACTGACTGCGTGCGCTGTCCAGCGCCTCGGGATCATAGCCGTCGAACAGGATACAGACACGCTCCATGCGCGCCACTTCCTCGGCGCTGACCTCGGCCCCGTCAACCGCCATGATGCAGGTGGCCCCGTTGGGGCAATCGCCCTGTGTGGTCAGCAGGATCGGCTGGGCCGCGTCATGCGCGCCCCCTGCCATCCCGTGCGGCACAAACCCCTGTCCCAGCCACAGCCGGTCATCCAGATGCGCCATGCGCGCCACCTCGCGCCCGCGCACGGCCACGCGCCAGCCCGCGCCACGCGCCTTGCCCAGCAGCATGGCCAAGGTGTCCTCCATCGAGCGCTGGGTCAGGTGGTAGAAATAGGCGGCTCCCATGGGTTACTTGCCTTCGCACATGTCCGAAACCAGCCGGTTCAGCGCCGCAACACCCCAGCCCGTCGCGCCCTTGGGGGCCAGTGCCGTTTCTGATGTAACCGAGGCGACACCTGCAATATCAAGGTGGATCCAAGGCGTCTCATCCTTGACAAACCGTTTGAGGAACTGTGCCGCAGTGATCGACCCCGCAGGGCGTCCGCCCACGTTTTTCATATCGGCAATGCGGCTTTTCAACTGGTCGTCATAGGCCTGTCCCAGCGGCATCCGCCACGCACCTTCGTTTTCGGACTGCGCCGCTTTCAGGAACGCATTGCACAGCGTATCGTCGTTGGAAAACACACCAGCGTTTTCATGGCCCAGACCGATGATGATCGCGCCGGTCAGCGTGGCCAGATCAATCATGCCCGTCGGTTTGAACCGCTCTTGCGCATACCACATCACGTCGCACAGAACGAGACGCCCCTCGGCATCGGTGTTGATCACCTCGATGGTGTCGCCCTTCATCGAGGTCACAACATCGCCGGGGCGCACGGCATTGCCCGAGGGCATGTTTTCGACCAGCCCGACCAGCCCGACGACGTTGGCCTTGGCCTTGCGCAGCGCCAGTGCGCGCATCACACCGGCCACAACGCCCGCGCCGCCCATGTCCATGGTCATATCTTCCATACCGGCCGCGGGTTTCAGGCTGATACCGCCGGTGTCAAACACCACACCCTTGCCAACCAGCGCCAGCGGCGCGTCGCCCTTGGTGCCGCCGTTCCACTGCATGACAACCACTTTCGACGGGCTGTCAGACCCCTGCCCCACACACAAAATCGAACCCATTCCAAGGCTTGCAAGCTGATCTTCATCCAGAATCTCAACCGTCAACCCGATCTCTTCCATCGCCATCAGACGGTCGGCAAATTCAGTGGTGGTCAGAACGTTGGCCGGTTCGTTCACCAGATCGCGGGTAAAGAATGCGCCCTCGGCCACGGCCATCAGCGGCGCGGCGGTGGTCTGCACCTCGTCGGGTTTGGCGCACATGACACGCACCGCGCCCTCGGCAGGTTTGGCGTCGCTCTTGTGGGCGTTAAAGCTGTAGTCGCGCATCGCAAGGCCAAAGCCCAGTTCGGCGGCGTGGCGCATACTGGCGGCACAGACCAGCATATCGGCCCGGCCCCGCACCTTGGCCAATGCGGCGCCGGCTTTGCGGGCATCAGCCACCGACGGGCGACGCGACAGGCACACAACGTCCACCGCCTCGGCGGCCATCCCTGCAGGCACCGCCAATGTGGTCAGACCGCCCTGTTTCAGGTCGGTAAACGCCTGGCTTTCCACCAGCCGCGCCAGCGCGCCTTTGGTCAGCTTGTTGATGCGACGGCCTGCGGTGTCCAGCTTGCCATCCGCTTCCAGCACCACGGCAACGCGCCCTGTGGCTGCGGCCAGCGCGTCAATGTCCAGTGCCTCAAAGGTGACTTGGGTCATCGGTGTCGGTCGGGCGGTCATGGCGCATCCTTTCGGGGTGTTTTGGAATATCGGTTGCGCAACTGTTAGCGCGGGCGTCCAGCCATGGCCAGACCACGCCGTACACAGTACAGGCACCAAGCCGCCAAAGGCACAAATCTGGTATAATTACAGGTTCCCCACCGCGAAACCTTGGGGTAAGTTGCTGCCAACTTTGCAAGACCATGCGCAACCGGGGGGTTATGTGGCCAGATTCGACAGGTATATGCTGTCGCAGTTCCTGCTGTTGTTCGGCTTTTTCGCGCTGGTGCTGGTGGCTGTGTTCTGGATCAACCGCGCCGTGGTGCTGTTCGACCGTTTGATCGGTGACGGGCAGACGGCGCTGGTGTTTCTGGAATTCACCTCTCTCAGCCTGCCCAAGCTGATCGTGACTGTGCTGCCAATCGCAACCTTTGCCGCGTCGGTCTATGTCACCAACCGCCTGTCGGGCGAATCCGAACTGGTGGTGATGCAGGCCACCGGATCGGGGCCCTGGCGTCTGGCGCGGCCGGTGCTGGTCTATGGGCTGATCGTGTCGGCGATGATGACCCTGCTGGCGCATGTGCTGGTGCCTGCGGCCCAAGGCCAGCTGAGCATCCGCGAAGCCGAAATTTCGCGCAACGTCACCTCGCGCCTTTTGACCGAGGGCACCTTTTTGTCCCCTGCCGAACAGGTCACCTTTTACACCCGCGCAATTGGCGAGGACGGCGTTCTGCGCGATGTGTTCCTGTCCGACCGGCGCAATCCGGCGCAACGGGTGATCTATACCGCCGCCGAAGCCTATCTGGTGCGCAACGACGCCGGCACGACCCTGATCATGGTTGACGGTCTGGCGCAGCGGCTGAACACAAAGGACAACAGGCTGTCGACCGCCAGGTTTCAGGACTTTTCTTTTGATATCAGCAAACTGGTCAGCAGTGACACCGAAGTTACCGGCTCGATCCGCAACATGAGCACGCTGGCATTGTTGACCGACTGGGACCGCATTGCCGACGAAACCGGCGCGCGCAATGGTGACATCGCAGAAGAGGTTCACAGCCGCTTTGCACAGCCATTGTTCTGTATCGTTGCGGCGCTGATCGGCTTTGCCACCTTGATGGTTGGCGGCTATTCACGCTTCGGTGTCTGGCGCGAGGCGGTGATTGCCTTTGGGCTGCTGATTGCCATTGACGGGCTGCGCAGCACCTTTGCGCAGATGGTGCTGGTCGACGCAAGCCTGTGGCCAACCATGTACCTGCCGTCCCTTCTGGGCGCGCTGCTGATCGCCGGTTTTCTGACCCTCGCCGCCAAACCGGGACTGTTGCGCCGTCGCAAAGTGCAAAGGGTAGCCGCAACATGATCCTGCATTTTTATTTCGCGCGCCGCTTTGCGATGGCCTTTGCAATGCTCACAGCGGTGTTTTTTGCACTGGTGGCTTTGGTTGACCTGATCGAACAAACACGCCGGTTTGCCGATTTTGACGTCAGCCTGACCGACCGCATCGGCCTGACGCTGCTGCACGCGCCCGAAACCATCAACCAGATCCTGCCGCTGATCATGATTCTGGCCACGGTGGTCTTGTTCATCGGACTGGCGCGCAGCTCGGAACTGGTGGTGACCCGCGCGGCAGGACGCTCCGCCTTGCGCGCACTGGCGGCCCCGGTGGTGGTGGCGCTGGTGATTGGCGGGCTGGCGGTCACGATGCTGGGGCCGATCGTGGCGGCCACGACCAAACGCTATGCAATCCTGTCAGAAGAATATCGCAACGGCGGGCGCGCGGCGGTGTTGGTATCGGGCGACGGTGTGTGGTTGCGTCAGGGTGGTGCCGAGGGCCAGACGGTGATCCGCGCGGCACGTTCGAACGCGGATGCCTCGGTGTTGTACGATGTAACTTTTCTGGAATATGCCCCCCAAGGCGGCCCACAACGCCGTATCGAAGCCCGCAGTGCGGCCCTGGGCAACGGCGCATGGGCGCTGCGCGATGCCAAGGTCTGGCCGCTGACCGGCAGCGTCAACCCCGAGGCCAGCTCGGAAAGCCATGCGCTGTTACAAGTGCCCTCGACCCTGACACTGGAGCGTATCCGCGAAACCCTTGGGTCGCTTGGCGGCGTGTCGATCTGGAACATGCCTGCCTATATCGACCAGCTGGAGCAGGCCGGATTTTCCGCCCGCCATCAGGTCGTTTGGTTCCAGTCGGAGCTGGCGCGTCCGCTGTTCCTGATGGCGATGGTTCTTGTTGCCGCGGCCTTCACCATGCGGCATACCCGATTTGGGGGCACCGGAACGGCGGTGCTGGCAGCAGTGCTTTTGGGGTTCGGTTTGTATTTCATTCGCAGTTTCGCACAGATTCTCGGCGAGAACGGGCAGATCCCGGTGGCCTTTGCCGCATGGGCACCACCCGCGGCGGCAATTTTTCTGGCCCTCGGGCTGTTGCTCCATGCCGAGGACGGCTGAGGTGGCGCGCAAACTGACCCATATCCTGTTGGCGGCAACGCTGCTGGGCACGCCAATGGTGACACCGCTGTCAGCGCAAACCCTCGGCACCGCACAGACCGCCAGCCCGGCAATGCTTGTGGCCGACGACATCACTGTGACCCGCGACCGCGTGCTGACCGCGCGCGGCAATGTTGAAGCGTTCCAGGGCAACACCCGCCTGCGCGCCGCTGCGATCCGCTATGACGAAAAAACCGGCGCGCTGGTCATCACGGGCCCGATCACCATTCAAGACGGTGACGACGTGGTGATCGTGGCCGATCAGGCCGAGCTGAGCCGCGATTTGCAAAACGGTCTGTTGACAGGCGCGCGCATGGTGCTGAACCAGCAATTGCAGCTGGCCGCAGTGGAAATGAACCGCGTTGGTGGCCGCTATACACAGCTTTATAAAACTGCCGTGACCTCGTGCCATGTCTGCGACGACGGCCGCCCGCCCCTGTGGCAGATCCGCGCCCGCCGCGTGGTGCACGACAAGCAAGAGCGCCAGCTGTATTTCGACGATGCGCAATTTCGCATTGGCAACGTTCCCGTCTTTTACTTGCCGCGCCTGCGCCTGCCCGATCCGACGCTCAAGCGTGCCTCGGGGTTCATGATCCCGTCACTGAACAGCGATACGCAGCTGGGCACCGGTATCAAAGTGCCCTATTTCATCAAGATCGGCGATCACCGCGATCTGACGCTGACCCCCTATCTGACGAGCCGCACCAGAACCCTGGAATTCCGTTATCGTCAGGCGTTCCGCACCGGGCGTATTTCGTTCGAAGGGGCGCTGTCCGACGACGACCTTCAGGTCGGTGACACCCGTGGTTACCTGTTCGGGACCGGCCGGTTCGATCTGCGCCGCGACTTTGTCCTGACCTTTGACATCGAAGCGACCACAGATGATGCCTATCTGACGGATTACAGCTATTCTGACAAAGACCGCCTGGACAGCGCCATCGAAATTGCGCGGGTCCGGCGCGACGCATACGTCAGCTTCAGCTATACCAACTTTCGCAGCCTGCGTGTGAGCGAAGACAACGACACCATTCCAACCAATGTGTTCGATGCGACCTTTGAAAAACGTTTTTTCCCGCGTGCGATGGGGGGAGAGTTGCGATTTGGCGCCAATGCCCACGCCCATTACCGCAGCTCTGACGTTGATACCGATATCAATCTGGACGGCATCGCAGACGGGCGCGACGTGCAGCGTGTTAACGTGCAGGCGGAATGGCTGCGCAGCTGGACCCTGACAGGCGGCGTGCGCGCCGAGGCCTCCTTGGGAGTCGAGGCCGATGCCATCAACGTCGCGCAAGACAGCGTTTTCACCAGCAGTGACGCAGGCCTGACACCGCAGGCACAGCTGACGCTGCGCTATCCGCTTGTGCGCCATGGCGGTGACGGCACAACGCAGCTGCTGGAACCGATCCTGCAAGTGGGCTATGTCGGCGGCAGCGACCTGATCGTACCAAACGAAGAAAGCACCCGCGTCGAGTTCGACGAAGGCAACCTGTTGTCACTGTCGCATTTTCCGCGCCCGGACAGGCGTGAACGCGGTCTGGCAGCTGCTTACGGCGTGAACTGGTCGCGCTTTGACCCTGCCGGATGGGAGGCGCGGCTGACCTTTGGACAGGTGGTGCGCCGCAACAATGAACCCGACTTTTCCGAAACCTCTGGCCTATCCGGCACCACCTCGGACTTTCTGCTTGCCGGACAATGGAAAACCCGCAACGGGCTGGCGCTGACCGGGCGGACGGTGTTCAACGAAAAATTCGACGTGGCCAAGGCCGAGCTGCGTGGCGACTGGATCGGCAAGCGCATGACGATGGGGGGCAGCTATGCCTGGCTGGGCCAGGACCTGGCCGAAGACCGCGCCCTGGCTGTGTCCGAGCTGACGCTGGCGGGCACCTATGACCTGAACCGGAATTGGACTGCCAGCGCCAACTGGCGCTACGATCTGGTCGACGACCGGTCTGCCTATGCAGGAGCCGGACTGACCTATTACAATGAATGTGTGTCGGCGAAATTCTCTGTGAGCCGCCGGTATAGTTCCTCGACAAGTGTTGAGCCCTCGACCAATCTGGGCTTTACAGTGTCCTTGCGGGGCTTCTCGGTCTCGCAAGGCACGGAAAAATACGTTAGATCATGCGGAAAGCGGGCGAAATGAGCGGGAAAACGATGAAAAACATTGGACTGGCTTTGGCCGTGGCCGTCACAACGGCCCTGCCCGTGGCAGCGCAAAACCTATTCGCCCCCGTGGCCAAGGTTGACGACAGCGTAATCACCGAATTCGAAGTACAGCAACGCGTGCGCTTTCTTCAGGTGCTCAATGCCTCTGGTGCCACCCGCGAAAGCGCGATCGATGCGCTGATCGACGACCGGCTGCGCCTGAACGCAACGCAAGATGTCGGTCTGGTGCTGACACCCGAAGGGTTGGCCGAAGGGTTGGCCGATTTCGCAGGCCGCGCCAATCTCAGCACCGATGAGTTTGTCAAGGCACTGGAAGGTGCCGGGGTCGCAGGCGAGACATTCCGGGATTTCGTGCGTGTCAACCTGGCGTGGCGCGAACTGATCCGGGGCCGTTATGGCAACCGGGTGCAAATCTCCGAGGCCGAAATCGACCGCGCCATGTCTGTTACCAGCAGCGCGGGCGGTATCCGCGTGCTGATCTCCGAGATTATCATCCCCGCACCGCCCAACGAACAGGCCGCCGCGATGGCACGCGCCGAACAGGCCGCCGCCAGCACATCCGAGGCCGAATTCTCAAGCTACGCGCGCCGCTATTCCGCCACGCCGTCGCGTGACAACGGTGGCCGGTTGAACTGGGTTGACCTCAGCACCCTGCCGCCCAGCCTGCGCGGCGTGCTTTTGGGCCTGACACCGGGCGAGGTGACCGACCCGCTGCCGATCCCCAATGCTGTTGCCCTGTTCCAGCTGCGTGACATTCAGGAAACCGATGCGCCCAGCCCCGAATATGCCGCCATCGAATATGCCGCCTATTACATGGCCGGTGGCCGCAGCGCCGCAACACTGGCGCGTGCGGAAAAACTGAAATCCCAAGTGGATGTATGCGACGATCTTTATGGCGTGGCCAAGGGGCAGTCGCCCGAGGCATTGGAGCGTGGCAGCAAGGCGCCCGCCG